>JAYGFS010000187.1:0-6083 GCA_046581765.1 Verrucomicrobiota bacterium | reverse complement strand
TGCTTGGGAAGCAGGGTCTCGATGCCATTCGCCACCGCACGCACGTAGAACTGGACGACCTGGTTGTTCGCCTGGTACTGGTTCAACGTCGCGGTGTACACCCCATCACCCGCCACCTCATCCCCCCCCGTGGCACCGTCGTCGAACATGCCCGTACTCTGCCTGACCTCAGCCCCGTTGATGCTGTCCGGGCGGTGGTGCAACGCGACCGATCCCAGGGCATCCGCGGAAGATACCCGTGCGGTCACCCGAACCGCCTGGGTGCTGTCGGGCACCGCCGGGCTATGCTGCAGATCCTGGAGCTCCGGTGCCGAGGCCGTCAAGAGGGCCGTGTTCGGTGCAGCGGGGGTGCCCAGGTTGTTCGGGATTTCCAGCAGGAAGGGATAACCGAAACTGTGATCCCAGGTCTGGGCGATGAGCCGGGGTTTTCCGCTGATCCAGCGAGCCTCAAAGCTCAGGGTACACACGTCATTATCCTGGATATTCGGGATATCAATCTCCGCCCGGTTGGCCCGGTTGTCGCCGTGGCCGTCACTGACCAGGTGCAATTCACCATTGTCCATGTAGGTGGCGTGATGGGTCCCCTGGGCCAACCATCCGGCATTGGCATTACCGGTGCTGGTCATCACGGTCCCGTTCTGGACCAGGTTCGGCCCGGTCCCGTCCTTGCTCAACACGATGTTCCGCAACACGAGGTGTGCATCCCCCACGAGGTGAAAATGAAGCTCCTTGTAGTCGGAAGCGGAGCCCTGCGAATCCAACTGTTCATAGCTGCCGACATAACTGAAGCCCTGCCAGGCCGCCTTGCTGCTTTCATCACTGTCCCGCCAGGCGGAAGCTACGTCATTATCCATGTCCGGGTGCGCCAGCTCCATGCTGCTCCCGTCTCCATCGATCGACCCGGGCCAGTTGCCCCCAACCTTGTAGTCGATCTCATCCACGAGATTGCCGACCGCGTCGACCAATCGAACCCGTTCGCCCTTGTTCGCCAGTTCGCCACCAAACTCACCTGCCACCTGGACCCCGTAGACCGACTGCATCCAGGCCGCGTCGGCGGCGAGCACCAGGAAAGCACCCGGATCAAGCGTCGTCCCCGGCGGAAAGCTGAAGGAGATCCCATCCACGAAGGACCAGCCCGAAAGGTCTACCGTTGCACTCCCTCGATTCACCAGTTCCAGGAATTCGCCGCGAGACTGGCCGGACGGCAGGTCGAACAACACCTCATTGATCACGATATCCGCCTGGTGCCCAGGCTGGTTCGATGCGTTGCGGGTATCATTGGTCGCCGCGTACCATTCCCCGCTACCCTCCGGGAAGACCTGGCTGTATGGACGGCCGCCTCGTCGCTCAACCGCTGCGGTATCGAGGACATTCCCCGCCGCATCGACCAGGTACAGTATATCATCCTCCAGCTCGATGAGGGTGTCCCAACTCGCCGTACCGGTTCCGGCAATCGTTCCAGACAGGGCCTGTACGTCGCTGAAATCCCGTCGCCCGGACAAGAACAGGCCATCGATCGAGGTGCTGGTAGCCGTCGCGTTGTGGATTTCAACCCAGACAAGACGATCCTGCGAATCATAGGCCACCTCATTCAGCCGAAATTGGTCCGACAGGTCCGACAGGTCCGGCAGGCTCTGGTTCGGTTGACCCGGTGTGGAATCCGCAAAAAGAAACCAGGATGAGCTGCCCACCGGCTTCCGCCCCAGGGATCGGCCGTCCAGGACCAGCGAGCTGCTGATCGCGTGCACGACTGTTTCGCCATCGGGCCGCGTCAGGTAGACCACCGTCGGGTCACCGAGACTTAACTGCGACTCCGCGTAACCCACCGTCACCAGCGCACCTGGGAGCAGGGGCAAGCTCCCGGGAATCGCATGTTGATCCAACACCCCGGGATCATCGGACAGGTACCAGCCCCCGAGATCGACGGAATTGGTCGTGGGGTTGTAGAACTCGACAAAGCCCTCTCCCGTGGTCCCGGGCAGCACCTCGTTTATGACGACACCCAGTTCGCTGGGAACGGAAACCTTGACCCGCGCGCCAAAGACCACATCGGAACTGGTGTCGCTTGTCTGGTGCAGCTCCACGGCCACGGTGTTCGTGCCCGACACGAGGCTGGGATCGTTGACCACGATCACGTCCGGTTCCTCCACCGCATTACCGACCGTTCGGTTCGCGAGCGTTTGCCAGTCGGCACCATTCGGGACACCGATCCCGTCACCCAGCTGCTGTCCGTTCAGCCAATAGATGGCACCGTCATCCACGATCTGGTCCACCGATACCGTCGCCCCCACGGTTTCGCCCGAGTAGACAAAGGTCTTGCGGAAGTAGTACACGCGATGCTGGGCCGCCGGGCTACTGTTCAACAAGGCCGTCTGGATCCCCGGGGAGGGCAGGCCCGAGCTTTCAAAACCGAGCAGGGCCGGCCCGGAAGCCCATGTGCTGTCGTCGTAGCCAACTTCCTTCCAGGCCGTTCCAAGGTTCTGGTTCTGATCCTGGAATTTCCAGGTATCCCCGTATTCAATAAAAGGAATACCGTCCGACAAATTCACCTCCGGGTCCGAATAGGGCTCCTCGGGCTCTTCGACTTCCTTCGTTCCCGGCGTACCGTAGCGGCGACTGCTCGCCCGCCAGTTATGAAAGCTGTCGATCACGTGATCGGCATCGACCAGGGTCAGGCTGTGTCCCGCGCCATCGGCCGATGCCGGCCAGGGCGGGCGGTCACCATACACCACGCTACACATGCCCACCCCGTTGCGATCGACGAGGCTAATCGATTCCCCCCCGTTGTCGAGACTACCCAGCCAGGGGCCAAACACGCGCACGTTGAGCGGAATGGTATAGGCCGCGCGCAGCTCCGCCTCCGTGACAGCACTCACCAGGAAACGTTCGTAGGGACCGATGAAGGCCGCAGCGGCATCGGCCTCATCGAAAGCGGGAAAGTCAAATTCGACCCCGTCCTTCAACTGCCAATCGGCAAAGTCAAATGGCGTGCGGGTCGCGTTGGCGAACTCGATAAACTCGGGCAAGCCCGCCGGCGGGTGGTACATGATCTCACTGATCACCACCTGGTCAGCAGACGACAGGGCCGACAGACAAGCAAACAGAAGCCCCGGCAGACAATCACTCAGGAAGGCACGCATAGAAAACAGGTTCATCAAACTAAATATTCCCAGGCCCTAAACAACCCGAAAAAACGATCCGTAAACCCAACCGGTATACCATACAATACATACACCAGAACCATAACCCGTATATGAACCCTTTCCCGGTACCGGGGCAAAAAACGCCTGAAAACGGCGACCGCGGGCGGAGGCGGGCCGGGTGAAAAAGCGCGCCCGGGTTCCAGGGCCGAATGCGTTGAATACGGCTTCCCGGGGAGGTGAAAAACGCTCCGGTAAAAGGCAAAACAGCTCGCGTCCAGCCGGGCTTCCAATCCGGGAGCATCTACCACTTGCCATTTCCGGTAAAAACGGGGTATGATGAAGCCATACTAGGGCAGATACATAGAGGTGTATTGTGCTCATACATAACAACATGACCGACCGTTCCCGGCGTACCTTTTTCATCATGGCCCTTTGCCTGCTCAGCAGCCAGGCCCCGGGCTTCGCCGGCGGGATCGGCGGATTCGTCGGTGACACTTCCGCCAACCCGGCCAGCCTTGAAGAGGTCGAGCTCTTCGATGCCAGCGGGGACTTTGTTGATTCCGCCACCACCGACCCCGGTGGCACCTATCTCTTCACGAACCTGACCGCCGGAACCTACTATGTTCGCACCTTCGTTTTCACGAACCTCCTCGACGAGTGGTTCGACGACGTCGCGGCAAGCAGCTTTGACCCCCTGGCAGACGGGGCGACCCCCGTCACGATCGGGGCGGGTACCACGAACCTGAATGTCAACTTTTCGCTCAGCCAGGGTGCGCAGATCGCCGGACAGGTGCTGGATGAAAACAGCAACCCGATCAGCAATGCGAGCGTGATCGCCACGTATGCCGATGGAACGATCGTTGCCAATACCACGAGCAGCGCAAGTGGAGACTACACCCTGGATGTACTCCCGGCGGGGACCCTGTACGTCCGCAGCTCGAACACCATGGGCTTCCTCGACGAATGGTTCGACGATGTACTGCTAGCGAGTGCGAACCCGGTCACCGACGGGGCCACGGGGGTCCCGGTCACGGAAGGGATGACCACGCCGGGAGTGGATTTCAGGCTCACGGAGGGCGGAACGATCGGTGGACGCGTAAGCGGCCCGGGGAACCTGTCGCTCGAGGGCATCGATATCGATGTATTCGACACGAACGGGAATTTCGTTCGCGGGGGCACAACCGCCGCCGATGGCACCTACACCGTAATCGCCCTGCCGACCGGCACCTATTTTGTAAACACTTTTGATCCAACGCAGGTCTACCTGGACAAGTGGTACAACGACATCCTGCTCACCTCCCCGGACCCCGCGGTCGACCAGCCAAGCCCGGTGGGCGTATTGCTTGGCAACCACACCCCGAACGTGGATTTCCAACTGGAGCCACCGGGCAGCATTACCGGTGTCCTCCTCGATACGGAAAGCACCTTGGTGGAATGGGTCCCCGTGGAGCTCAGGCGCCCGGACGGCAGTCTGCTGGAATCCGTCGTCAGTGATGCGACGGGCTCTTACACCTTCTCACGGGTGCCCGCGGGCAGCTACCACCTGCGCTCGGGTGCCTACGACAAACGGGCCCTGCGCGACGTTTGGCTGGGTGGTGCGCTGGTGGTGGCCAACGACCCCGGCATCGAGGGCAGTGTTCCGGTCGATGTACTTTCCGGGGGTGCCATCATCGATGCGGACATGATCCTGCCCATCCCGAGGGACCTGCGCCTGACCGGCATAGGCTTTCTGGATCTCACGGTGCGGGCGGGGGATACCTACCGCATCATGCGGGCCACGGATGCATTGGTGCCCCTTCCCTGGCCGGATGCACCGAGCGGGACGGGCCCCGGTGAATCATCGCTCTTCACCACCTCCTCCAACGGCGTGGTGAGCTACGCCGACCCGACCATGGCCGATTACGACACGGGGGTGTATGGCTACGAACGACTCTTTACCTTCCTCGACGACATGGAGGGTGGGCCAAACGGGTGGACGATCGACCACGGGACCGGGCTGAACGTCGACTGGGCGCAGACGAACCGGCAGGCCTGCAGCGGGCTCATCAGCTGGTTTGCCACGAATACGGTCGGGGTGAGTGATCTCTACCTGGTTTCACCGGCCTTCCTGCTGGATGCCGACCCCGACCTGGCCTTCTGGCACTGGTACAATACCGAACAGAACTTCGACGGCGGGCAGGTGGAGATCAGCACGAACGGGACCGGGGGTCCCTGGTCGGACCTGGGTGAATCGATGACCCTGAATGGATACAATCATCCCTCCATGGGAAACAGCAGCGTATTCGCCGGGCAAGCGGCCTTCAGCGGGGACTCCGGCGGCTTCATCCGAACAGAGATCGACCTCTTGAATTTCTCCGGGCAGACGGTGCATATTCGATTCCGCATGGCCTCGGATAGCGTGGAGAATCGTTCCGGCTGGTTCGTGGACGACGTGCAGGTACGGTAGGAGGATTTTTTCACCTGCCGACAGGCCTGAGAAGACGCGACACCGGGACCACTACCCCAACAGATGCGGAAAACGCTCACCTAGCTTTTTCAACTTGGGCGGGATGACCATGGAGCAGTATCCCTGGGCCGGGTTCAGCGTGTAATAATCCTGGTGATAGGCTTCGGCGGGGAAATACGCCGGCAGGGGGGCAATTTCGGTGACGATGGGATCGGGCCAGAGCGCGGATGTATCGGCGGCGGCTTTCGAGGCCTCGGCCATCGCCTGCTGGGCCTCGTCGTGGTAAAAGATCACGGATCGGTACTGGGTGCCGCGGTCGGCTCCCTGCCGGTTGAGCGTGGTGGGATCGTGGCTGTGCCAGAAGACCTCGAGCAGGGTTTCGTACGAGACAAGCTCCGGGTCGAAATCGATCCGGATCACCTCGGCATGGCCCGTTCCCCCGGTACAAATCGCCTGGTAGCTGGGGTTTTCCATCGCGCCGCCGGCGTACCCGG
>JAYGFS010000070.1:0-3289 GCA_046581765.1 Verrucomicrobiota bacterium | reverse complement strand
GGGCAGCACCAGCGATGCCGCCAAAGCCAGCGGAACCAGCTACCGCGGAACCGCTAGTGAACAGTGCCCAGGAGCGGATGATCGCTCTCAAGGAGCGCCTGCGCAAAGCGCGCGAGCGGATACAGAACAAGGCCGCCGAGCCGAAGTAGCCGGGTTGTTGCCTCCCCATACGGCCGAGGGCTGCTGCACGGGCGCGTGCATATAACTTTTACGTATAGACATCCTCCCGCTTTTTCCTAGGCAGGACCCTGCGGATTGGGTACCCTGTATGCATCATCCGACGTGGTACGCATGAAGGCACGTATTCTCATAGAAGTGATCATCGTCCTGATGTTGGGCATTTTCGCGTACACCAAGTCCCTCAAGCCGGATACCAAGGATACGATCGCCCAGGCCCACCTCAACGAAAGCCAGTCTACCCGGCTCAACGAGCTCATAAAGAAATCCAAGACCGCCAGGCCCAAGGTGAAAGCCCCGCGGGGCGATCCGGCACAAGACTTCACCCCCGAGGCCACCTCGGTACAGCGGGAACCGGAGCCCATCCCGGAAATCGTGGAAACCACGCTCACCGGGCAGATCCTTGATGACACCGGCCAACCCATCCAGGCACCGGTGACGGTATACAGCACCACCTGTCATTTCACCGGTATCTCGAGCAACGGAAACTTCAGCATCGTCGTCCAACCGGGCCTATGTATCGTCGGCGCGCAGCGAACGATTGGCGAACACATCCTGGAAGCCCAGCCCATGGAAGTCGTGATCAAAGAGGGTGAAGCGAACCCGCTCATCATCATCATGCCCGCCGAGTTGATGGGCACGGTCGGCATCGACCTGGTCCTCCACGAAACCTACGCCGAAGTCACGGCCGTAGCCCAGGGGAGCCCGGCAGCTCAAATCGGCATGGAACCCGGCCATTTGATTTTTGAGATTAACGGCCATAAAGTGGCCAGCCTGAGCCAGGACGACATCGCAGCCAGCCTGTCCGGGCCGGTCGACGAAGAAGTCCGAATGCTCATCGTCGTCGAAACCGCAGATGGGACGCTGCGGGAAATCCCGGTCGCGCTCGGCCGGATCGTGTTGCCCTGAAGGCACGCTCGGCCCGGCCGCCCCAGGCGGGTTCAGCTGTTCCCGCTTAAGCACCTCGCCGCAGGGTCCGGCACTAGGCCCTTGCCTCTTTGCGGATGTCACGCTTCTCCTTGGCCCAAATCAACCAGATGGTGATCTCGAACAGGACGTACAGTGGAATCGCCAGCATCATCTGCGTCATCGGGTCCGGAGGCGTCAGCATCATGGCCATAAAGAGTAAGCCCACGATCACGTGGCGTCGTTTTTGGCGCAGCTGGGTTGAATTCACCAGGCCGAGATAGCCGAGGACAAACAGGACCTCCGGCAACTCAAACGCAAGCCCGAAGCCCAGCATGAGCTTGAGGCAGAAGGAGATATAGTCGTTCAGCCGGATGACGTCAAAACCGGCGCCAATCCACTTGGCAAACCCGAACATGATCTTCACCGCGAAGGGCAGGGTGAAAAAGTAGCACATCGCCACCCCCAGCGCGAACAGGGCCACGGCAAAGCCCGAGGTCCCCACGATGACCTTTCGCTCCTTCTCTTTCAACCCGGGAAATACGAATCGACAGATGGAAAAGATCATGAAAGGTGCGGCCAGCAGAATACCCCCCCAGAAACCAACCGTCAGGATCACTTTGATGCTCCCGGTCATCTCGAGAATATTCAGGATCGCATCGGGATCATACCGTTCATCCATCTCGAGGATACCGTTTCCGTTTGCGTCGTGCCCGTTCATGCGCAAGGGGCGGTAAAGCAGGCTGAGAATTTTGTTCGTCAAGGGAAGGGCGATCGCGAGGCCGACACCGAGTGCCGCAAGGCAGCGAAGAATCGTTTTTCGCAGTTCTTCAAGATGCTCCAGGAAGGTCATCGCATTCGGGTCGGACGGGGCATCGTCGTGATGCGGATCGTGCTGATTATAATGATCGTCGTGGTAATGGTCGTCGTGATAGTGGTCATCGTGGTACGCATCATCGTGATCCGGGTCATGATCCTCATCACGGTCGGGATCATTCTCCTGCGCCGCATCAGCGGCCGGCGTGTCATCGCCGGGCGAGCTGTCTGCGGCCGCCTTCTCGGCAGGCGTTACCAGGGATTCGCTCTCGGACGCACCTGGGGATCCACCTTCGGTCGAGGCCCCACTTTCGGGCTCCGGACTGGATTCAGGATGGTTCAGGTCGTCGGACGAGTCAGGCTTCGAATCATCAACCATGTGTCGGCGGGTCCTTTTCTGATGCCTGATCCGCCACGTTCGGATGGTCTGGTAATTCCGGCTCGTCAGCTACCGCAGGCCCGGGGAGGGCCTCTGCCGCCAAGGCACCGCGCGCTACAATCGATTCCCCACCCGGTTCCGGCTTATCGGCCTGGGGGAGAACGTCGTCCTCGGGAGATGAAACAGGGTCTTGTGAGGCGGATTCGGCCGGCGTGTCCGTGTCTTCAGCCTCCGGATCATCCGCATGGTAATCGTGATATTCGTCACCCTGATCGTCCGTGTAGTCCGCATCGTGATCCGTTTCGTCTGCAGGGTCTGAACCATGCCCTTCACCGGACGCCTCCAGATTCGTCAGATCCTTCAGATCCTTGCCCACCTCGGCCGACGCCTGGCGGATTTCGTAGTCGGCATCCATCATCTGGCGCTTGAAATCCCAGGAAGCCTTGCGTAATTCCTCCATGATCCGCCCAAACTGTCTTGCAAAACCGGGCAGACTCCTCGCTCCAAAGAGCAAAACCACGGCCGCAAACAGCACAAAAATCTCCAGGCCACCCGGCGAGGTGCCCAGAAAACCAATCAACAATGGTAGAAAAATAGCCATATGCTCAAAAACCCGGCGATAACTAACCCTAGCAAGATACCCTGCACCAGCGTAAAATATTGATAAAAAATCACTTGCCTATCGCGGGAAAACCCGCAAAAGCTTGGCGTTTCGCTAAATCCGGCTGACAAAACGCATGGACATTGCGATCAAAGCAAATTCACGCTATACTACTTTTAACAAAAACCGGCCTTTTATCAAAATCCTTACCGTGGTGGAGTAAACTATGTCTGTGAACGTACCTACTGAAATGGCAATCATTCCCGGCTTTCAAGGCCCGGGCGAGTTGGTGATCATCCTCCTGGTTGTCCTCCTGCTCTTCGGCTCCACCAAGCTCCCCAAGCTCGCCCGCTCGCTGGGGCAGAGCATCAATGAGTTCAAGAAGGGCAAAGAGGAAATCGCCCGGGAGC
>JAYGFS010000033.1:0-3586 GCA_046581765.1 Verrucomicrobiota bacterium | reverse complement strand
GCTTGCCGTGGCGATGAGCAAAAAACTACAAGCCCCGGCAACAGCCAGGTGGGCGAGCACCGGCCGCGGGTGACCTGTACTCACCGGCATCTCCGTGATTTCCGCTCCCGTGGCATACCGGGGGGTACTAGCCATCTGCGTGGTCATGTACAAGTTTTAATCGGGGCCCGGCAGCCGGACCGTGGCGTGAGTCCCCTTGATGCGCAGATGCAGGAACTCAGCCGTGAGATCGAGCAATTGAAGGCCCTGATCCAAAAAATTGTGGGGCGGTATCAGCAGGAACGTGCCATCCTGAATCCGTAGAGGGTAGATCTCGGGCCGGGGGAAAGCAACCGGGAGGTGCGCATCTTCAAACACTACGCCACGTGGCTGTAGTCGTAATGACGATGCGCCACAACCTCCGCGAGTACCTCATCGAGGAGGTTGACGCTCTGCTGCCAGGAATACCGCTGCTCCGCCACCCGCCGGGCCGATTGCCCGATGTACTTCCTCAGGGGGGCGTCATCGAGCAGCAATTCGATATAGAGCTGCATCACACTCGGGGTATCCGCGATAAATCCGGTCTTTCCGATATGGAAGGGAATCCCCTCCGAACCCACCGTCGTCGTCACCACGGGCAGGCCGCTGGCCATGGCCTCCAGGACCTTTCCCCGCAATCCTGAGCCGGTGCGAATCGGGCAGACGAAAATCTTGGCCCGGTTCAAGTAAGGTCGCACGTCCTTTACATCCTGCGCCAGGATCAAGCGTTCGTCCTTTGCCGCCATGCTGATCATTTCCGGCGTCGGCACCCGACCCACCATGTAAAAGGTCAATTCCGGCCGCGCACGCTTCAGCTTGGGCCAGACCTCATGCACGAACCATCGCACGGCATCCTGGTTCTGTTCATTGGTATACCGCCCGGTGAACACCAGCGCGTCTTCCTTCGGGATGGTTTCGTCCGGTTGGAAAAGGCTCACATCGACCCCGCTGGGCACCACCGTGATGTCCAGGTCAGGTCGTTCGCTCAGAATGCCCTGCTTCTCCTCGGGCGTCAGCGTCAGCACCCGGTCAGCCGTCCGGTAAATACCCATCTCGATATCCCGTACCTGGCGCAGGCGCCATGCATTCTTCAGCTTCTGGGCTGAATGCGGGAGCAGTTCCATGATCTTCCGGCAATTCAGTGTCGCCGACTCGTGAACCGACACGATCTTTCGCACGGCTGGCAGGTAGGGATTGCGAGACAGGTACTGGCCCATCGCGGTATACTCCGCGATGACTACGTCGTACCGCGAGTGCTGCACCATTTCACCCACGGTTTTTAACATGGGCGGGTAGTAGTAGCGGGAAAAGGAGGTGGCCTCACTCGCGGGGCCGTACTTGAGGTACTGCGGTTTAAAATACTGCTTGGACGGCTCGTGAATGCAGTGCAGTTCCAGGAGATCCTCCGGCACCTTGCTGCGGTTGTATTCATCCGCATCATTCATGAAACAGGCCAGGCCGACATCATGCCCGGCATCAATCAGGCGGCGCATGCGCTGGAAGACGATATGCGCGCCGCTGATTGAGCGGTGGTGCGGGAGCCGGGGAGCCAGGAAGAGTATACGCATGGGCGGATCCGGATTTCCTATGCCCGGTACGGAGGGAAAAAAAGCTTCCGGCGCCAGGAAGCACAGGAGGGAAGGCTTTCGACCACGGACGGCGAAAGGGCCGTCATCCCGGGCGGCTGAACCCTCTCGCGGTG
This sequence comes from Verrucomicrobiota bacterium, assembly GCA_046581765.1. Taxonomy (GTDB): domain Bacteria; phylum Verrucomicrobiota; class Kiritimatiellia; order SS1-B-03-39; family UBA6053; genus JAPYUI01. The sequence continues at coordinate 1,866 of JAYGFS010000033.1, read as the reverse complement.
CCTAGATCCCGGCTTCGACATCCAGGTCCTCGATCAAGTCCAGGAACTCAGCCCGGCTCAGGTCGCCCAGCTTCAACCGGCGACGGTCCAGCTCGGCATTGATCTGCAGGCAAAGCTGCTGCATCTGTTGATGGCTTAGTTCAGAGCCGTCGTGTATCTTGAAATTCTCGCCTTCGGTCAGCCGGAAGTGTCCATCATCGTTGTCGCAGCCAAGCCCCAGGATAGAGGTAATAGCTTCCCGTTTGGTTCGATCCATGTACCCCACTATAGCCGAATGGCGTGGAGGTACAATCTTGGGGATGGACTTTTTCGGGGGCCCCTCGATCGGGATGTCGGCCGGGAATCAAAAAGGACCCCGGGCGATCAAAAAGCTGGTATTGATCACAGGTTCTGCTTTTTTCATGTGAACCTTGGAGAGCTGCATGCGTACGGTTGTTGAGAGTCATTGCCCGGATTTGAATTTGATCAACCGCGGAAAAGTCCGCGACATTTACGACGTGGACGAGGGACACCTGCTCTTTGTCGCGAGTGACCGGGTCAGCGCCTTCGACGTGGTGATGTCGAACGGGATTCCCGGCAAGGGCAAGATCCTGAATCAACTCAGCCTCTTCTGGTTTGACCTGCTCTCGGACCTGGGGGCGAATCACCTGGCGGTGACGGACTTCGAGGCGATGCCGGAATCGGTGAAGGCGTACCGGGATCAACTGGAGGGCCGCTCTATCCTCGTGCGCAAGTTGGCGATCCTTCCCGTGGAGGCCATCGTGCGCGGGTACATCACGGGCTCGGGATGGAAAGAGTACAAAAAGCAGGGGACGGTCTGCGATATCCCCCTCCCGGAGGGCCTGGAGGAAAGCGAGCAGCTTCCGGCGCCCCTGTATACCCCGAGCACCAAGGCCGAGCAGGGCCTGCACGATGAGAACATTCACCCGGACAAGGCGGCGGAGATCCTGGGTGCCGAGCAGGCTAAGGCGGTGACGGAGCGGGCGATCGCGCTATACGTGAAGGCCGCCGCCTACGCGGCGACGCGTGGTATTATCATTGCAGACACGAAATTTGAATTCGGCGTGGATGCGGCGGGTGACCTGATCCTTGCGGACGAGGTGTTGACCCCGGATTCATCGCGCTTCTGGCCGGCGGACAAATATGCAACCGGCCGCGGGCAGGACAGTTTCGATAAGCAGTATGTGCGGGATTACCTGGAGTCGATTCATTTTGACAAGACGCACCCGGTGGAAATTCCGGGGGACGTGGTGGCCCGGACCCTGGAGAAATATGTCGAGGCCTATCGATTGATCACGGGGGAAGAGCCGGCCCTGTAGGGGTGGATTAACCGTACGATTAGGACTGGGATTAGGCGTGGCTTCGGCTATGCTCTCCCGCGTGAGGGTTTGCATCGATATCCAGGCGGCGATCGCCCAGCGAGCAGGTGTCGGCCGCTATACAAAGATGCTCGTGGAGCACCTGGGTCCCCAGGCGGGCGAGGACGAGCTGGTCTTGTTCTATTTTGACTTTAAGCGCAAGGGCAGCCCCTTCCCGGTAAAGAATGCGCGCGAGCAGACGGTCCGCTGGATTCCCGGGCGGTGGGTTCAACAGGCCTGGAAGCGCATGGATTGGCCCCCCTTTGACGCCTTTTCCGGGCCGGCAGACCTGTATCATTTTCCCAATTTCGTCCGGCCTCCCCTGCGAAAAGGGAAATCCGTGGTGACGATTCACGACGTGTCTTTTCTTCGTTATCCAGAAACCATGGACACCAGGAACCATGCGTTCCTCAGCAGCCAGATCCAGCAGACGGTCGAGCGCTCGGATGCGATTATCACCGACAGTACCTTTGTCGCGGATGAAATACATTCCCGGTTAAAGGTGCCG
>JAYGFS010000627.1:0-9941 GCA_046581765.1 Verrucomicrobiota bacterium | reverse complement strand
CAATGCGAGTTCCCTGCCCGAGGTCGCGGGCGAGGTCGGGGTCCTGGTCGAGGCGGGCGATGCGGCGGTCCTGGCCGAGGCGATCCTCTCGGTTTGGGAAAATCCACCCGACGCCGGGCTTTTACAGGCCCAGGCCGCCCGTTTTTCATGGCGCCGTGCCGCGGAGGAAATCCTTCGCGTCTACGAGTCAGTGGAGCACTCGATCGTGTAGGATTTGCCATTTTCCGTGGGGAAGCTCAGGGAATTTTGGCACCGTGCGGGGGCTAGTGCAACATGGCGGGCCTCAATGATTGCGCTTTCTCGCCATCCAATCGTCCCAGAGACCTTTCTCGACATACATCCAGAGCATGACCCCGGGACGGAGCCCCTTGGCATCGGGCGTGTAGTTGGATTCGTCGATCTTTGCCATGAGGGCTTCATCCCGTTCGGGATTGATGATCATGATGGGGGCCAGGGGATCATCGGGGAGGCCTTCGGGAAAATACCCCACCCGGGAGAGGTCGCGGAGGTACCAGGGCAGGGGCCAGGCTTCCTCGGACATGACCTTGACTACCATGTTTTTCCCGTCCGGGTGCACGTGGGCGAGGGCATGTATGCGATCGGAAAGGCGGACGAGGTCGGGGACGGTATGCACGTAGGCATAGGGATTTCGTTCATCTGAATGGAACTGAAAAGTGCCCCGCCAGCTTTGCACCGCCAGGTTGTAACAGCCCAAGCCCACCCCGGCGATACAGGCGAGGCGCAGGGAGTTGTAGCGGAGCAGGCGGATCGTTCCAACCATGCCGAGACCGGCGAGCAGGATTATCGGATGCATGAAGTTCAAGGCGAGCCAGGGCGTTTTATACGCGAGTGCGGAATACGCGGCGAACAGGCCCGCACTGTAGAGGGCCAACACGCGCCAGAGGCGTTGGTCACCCCGGCAGCGGCCGACCAGGGCGAGGACGAAACCGATGGCTGCGAAGCCGAGGATAAAGGCCTCGCTCCAGATGCGGCCCGACCCTGCCCGGTTCCAGGCCAGCAGCTTGAAGAAATAAGCCCATGGTTTTTCGTGGCCGGTCGCGCCTTCGGTTCCCTTGCCGAGATAGTTCGCATAGGTCATTACCGAGTCTATCGGGCCCCGTCCATGGGTGAAAAAGGAGGAGAAGAAAACCACGGAAAGCACCCCGGCCACCAGGAGGAGTAGGGGTAGCTGTTTCCAGCCGATCCTGCCGAGATCCCTGCGCACCTGGCGGGCGAGCAGGGCGTCGATGACCACGGCAGTACCGAGACAGGCGAGGGACAGGATGAAAGTTTCCTTGGTCGCATGCATCAGTCCGAGGCAGGCACCGGCAAGTATCGCCCAGGCGGTCTTGCCAAAGCGGAGAAAGCGCCAGCCGAAGGTGATGAATCCAAAGCTGAAAGCGACCAGCAGCATCTCCTGGATAAAGTACCGGCTGTAATAACACATGATCGGTGACAAGGCCGTGAGCAGCGCGGCCACCACGGTTTCAATTTCGCCAAGGCCACCGCGGATAAAGAGGAGGAGGATAATCAGCAGGATGCTCGCGAGCAGGGGGACCATGCGGAGTTGTGCAATGGTCAAATCGGAGAGGTCCCGAACGCCTTGCAGCCAGGCGAGAGGAAGGGCCAGGTAGTAGAGGGTGGGCCCGTGGTATTCGACGGGATCGTAGGCATAGGAATGGTGCTCGAGCAGCTCCCCGAACTTCATCGCCTGCACCGCCTCGTCGGCGTGCAGGGGCTTGAGGTTCAGGTTATCGCTCCGAAACGCAAAGGCCGCGATGGCGATGGCGATGACGAGAAGGTAGGTGCCAAAAACCTGGTTCGGCCGGCTGGGGGTGAGTTCTTCCATGGGGATCGCCGGTTCAGGGGCACGGTTGTTGGATACGCGGGTTTTGCGGTGCTCGCCCCCAAAGCCTGGCGGGGCCGTCTGCCCGCGAAACGGATCTGGCAAGCAGCTTAGACATAATCGGGCCGTGTTTGATAAGGAATGGGATCCTCGATCCCCGCTTGTTGAAATCCGCGCAGGCGGAAGGCGCAGGAATCACAGGTGCCGCAGGCGTCGCCTTCGTTTTGGTAGCAGGACCAGGTCAGGTGCAGCGGTGCTTGTTTATCGAGGCCGAGTTGTATGATCCCGGCTTTTGATTGATCGATAATCGGGGTGACGAGTTCGATCCGGGTGTCCGGCCGGGTCCCGGTCTCGATCACCTTGGCAAAAGCCTCGTAGAAGACGGGCCGGCAATCGGGATAGCCACTGGCATCTTCATGTACCGCCCCGACAAAAATTTTTTCTGCGCGGATGACTTCGGCCCAGCTCACGGCTGCGCTGAGCAAGTTGGCATTCCGGAAAGGCACGTACGAGCTGGGGATTTCCTGGCTGCCCAGGTCGGCCGCGCGGACCTCCAGGGCCTCGTCGGTGAGGCTTGAGCCGCCGATTTGAGCCAGGTGTTTGTGGTCGACCACCAGGCGATGCCGTACCTGGTAATGGTTGGCGATCTCGTTGAAGGCCTGGAGTTCACGAGCCTCCGTGCGTTGACCGTAATTCACGTGCAGGAGGGCCAGGCGGTGGGTTTCGTGGGCGAGCGCCGTGACCACGCAGCTATCCAGTCCGCCACTGGCCAGCACGATGGCCAGGGGGTTTTGTTTCGATTCCGACATCGCCCGGTAGTAGCAGGCTGGCATGCGTTTTTCAACTGCCTTGCCTGTAGAGGAGTTCCCGGGCGGGAGGGCTTGGGCCCGGCGGGGCTTTGTGGTACAGCGTCTTCGCAGAAGCGAACAACGAAACATGGGTAGCGGGTTAGAAGCTGGAGGCTTGGGTGTCTGATTCCCAGGAGCGTTTTGTCATTGCCGGCGGGGGTATTCTCGGCCTGTCCACAGCCTACCGGCTTAAGCAGAAGCGACCCGCCTGCTCGATTACCCTGCTGGAAAAGGAAAAGGCCCTGGCCCTGCATCAGACCGGGCGTAATTCCGGGGTGCTGCATTCGGGTATGTATTATCGCCCGGGTTCACTGAAGGCGGAGAACTGCCGGGAAGGCAAGCGCCAGATGGAAGCGTTCTGTGACACGCATGACATCCCGTATGACATTTGCGGCAAAGTGATCGTGGCCACGAAGGAAGATCAGCTGGCCATGCTGGAGACGATTTACAAGCGCGGCCAGGGGAATGGAGTCCGTTGTGAAATAATCGACCGGGACGCCCTGCGGGACCTGGAGCCTTTCGCTGCCGGTATTCGCGCGATCCATGTGCCGGAAGCAGGCATCGTCGATTATCGCCAGGTGTGCTTGAAGCTGGGCGAATTGCTGGTGGCCCAGGGCGTGCATCTTCGCCTGGGCGAAGCGGTGACCGGCGTGCAGTCCCGAGGGGATGAACAGGTGGTCGAAAGCTCCGGGGGGGTCTATACCGCCCATTATTTTATCAACTGTGCCGGCCTGCATTGCGACCGGCTGGCGCGGCTCGGCGGGTACGATCCGGAGGCTCGCATCGTTCCCTTTCGGGGAGAATACTTTTTGCTCAAGCCCGAGGCGCGTTATTTGTGCAAAAATCTGATCTACCCGGTGCCGGACCTTAATTTTCCCTTTCTTGGGGTGCATGTTACCCGGACGATCAGTGGCACGGTTGCATGTGGTCCCAACGCCGTTCTCGCCCTCGCACGCGAAGGCTACCGCAAGACGGACCTGAACCTGAAAGACCTCTGCGAAACCTTCGCATACAGAGGGGCCCGCCGCCTGTTCCGCAAACATTTTCGCATGGGCGTGGGAGAGATGTATCGCTCGATCAGCAAGCGCGCCTTTGTAAAGGCCCTCCAGCACTTGGTGCCGGAGATTCAGGCGTCCCAGCTAGAGGCGGCGGACCCGGGCATCCGGGCCCAGGCGGTTGCGCCGGACGGCACGTTGATCGACGATTTCCTGATCGCCCGCCGACCGGGGCAGCTTCACGTGCTGAATGCGCCCTCGCCCGCGGCGACTTCGGCATTAAACATTGGCAATATCCTGGCAGAAATGATTGGAACAGGAGCATGAAGCACCTGCTTATCCCCCTGGTCATGGTTTCCTCGATCTTTTCAAGCCTCGTTCTGGGCGAGATACTGGAGGTGGGCAGCGTCCCCGAGCTGCAGGCGGCACTGGACCGGGCCCTTCCCGAGGACATTATCCAGTTGCAGCCTGGCAAGTACACCCTGGACCAGCCCCTGGTCTTTCGAAAAAGCGGCTTGGGCAGCCAGGCCATCACGGTACTGGCCACGGACAAGGAGCGGACGGTGTTTACCGGTGACAAGGGACTTGTCTTTGAAGATATCAGCAGCATCCGGCTCGAGAACCTGGTCTTTTTTGCGATTACCCGGCAGCCGGTGCTTCGCTTGAACAGCAGTCGCGGAATCACGGTCACGCGGTGTGAGTTTCATAAATGTGGACAAGTGGTGAATCAGAAAAAGGTCAAGGATCCACGGGTGCCGCCGATGTATATGGAGGCTTGTCTCGTGCGCCTCTGTGTCAGTGCGGGCAACTTGATGGACTTGCGCGGCGGCTACAACCGGTTGATCAACAACAGCTTCGAAACCTGCGGAGGTACGCTTCGGGTGGACGGTGACCGGAACCTGATACGCGGCAACTATTTCATGGGCAACGCGGTGGGGGGCCTGGCGGTTCAACTCCTGGGGAACAAGGACAAGTTCCTGAACCAGTACTTTCACCAGGTCCAGGCCCCGCCCGGGCGGAAAGGCCTGGTCGAAGTCGGACCGGTGCGCCATTCCATTTTCGGCCACACCACGTGGTACAACTGCTCGACCCCGGTATTTGTGATCGGCGAAGAAGGCCGCCTAAGTGCCATGAACACCTTTGCCAACAACCTGGTCCAGAACCACGAGGCAGAGACGCCACCTATCATTCAATTGTCCAGTGACGTGGTCGACTTGATGTGGGCCAACAACCTGATTTACGATCCGGCCGGTCGCAGCAACCTGGTTTCGGGGGCCGAGGTGAAGATCCTCACCGGGAATCCGGACTTAATGGAAATCAATGGCGTCTGTCGCGTGCGGGCCGGAAGTCCGGCGGTGAACGCGGGGACCAGCCGTACCGGGTCAAGCATGATGGATATCGAGGGCCGGGTGCGGGGTTTGCGTCCGGATATCGGCGCGCATGAGGTGGGCAAGGAGGAGCCGACCCTGGGACGGATCAAGTCGGTCTTTCTCAAGTGAGGCGACTTTCCCGCGCCGTGTGGAAAACCCTAGAACACCCGGCTGGAAGGGATCTCGGCACTGCAATAGATGCAGCGATTGCCGGAGAGGGGTAGCGGTCGTTGGCAGCACATGCACGTATCCGGTTCGGGATCCCCCCGCTCTTTCAGTTCTTTGAGCCGGGCGGAGAGCCGGGTGTCATCCAGGCGGGTCTCCTCCTTCAGGAGCTCCCACAGGGCCTCCACGATCTGCTTCAGGTGGTCGATGTCGGCGCGAAGTTTATCATTCTCGAAGCGGACAAACTTGAGGTCGGATTTCTCCTGGTCCTTGAGATCCCTGAGTTCTTTTCGGATATCGGCGCACATGGGGCTTTAGTTTTGTAACAACCAGCGCCGGGCTTCAGGGGCGACGGGATCATACGGTGCGAGCGCAAGGAAACGACTGAAGTAGCGTCGGGCATCGATCGCCTTTCCGGTCTGCCCGGCGTAGATCTTGCCGAGGACAAAGTGGGAAAGCGCATGGTCGGGTCGCTGGCTGAGTACCTGTTCGAGTTCGTTGCGCGCGCGCGCTTCATCGCCCAGGTCACGGCAGATCAGCGCCAGGTTAAAATGGGCATCGACCAGTTTTTCGTCGACCAGTTTTTCGTCGCACTCCGTCGCCTTCATATAGTTGTTGCGCGCATTCTCCAATTGCTTCCGTTGGTGGTAAATCCATCCCAGGTTGTAGTAAATGGGAGCATAACCCGGGTCCGCATCGATCGCCTGCTGGTAGAACCATACGGCTTTGTCGTGATCACCAATCGTCTGTTGCCTGGCTCCCTCGTTAAACAGGTTGACCGCTTTCTCCCGCTGCGACTTTACCTCGGGTACGACCACGTGAACGGCCTTTGGCCCGGGGCCCGGGGGAGCGACATGTACGATCTCATGCTGGAGATTGGAGCTGCTTCCCCCGGCTCCGGGCGTGTTTTCCGCGGTCGCGAGGGCAGGGGTGGTGGACGCCGCCACCGGTATTGTGTCCAGCATGCGCAGACGCTCCCGGGCCTCGGACACCCGGGGATCATCTTCAAACTGCGTCACAAAAGCGTCAAAGGTGCGCCGGGCACTTTTCGGCAACTTGAGGTGTTCATCATAAAACACCCCGAGCGACCAGAGGGGTTCCGGGTTGTCCGGTGCAAGGTCAACCGCCTTGCGTAAAGCTTGTAAGGCCGCCTGGAATTCGTTGCACGCACATGCGGCGTCCGCTGCGGACAGGTGGGCCTGTGTCCAGCCGGGTTCGATTTCAGCAGCCTTTTGAAAGGCCTGCATGGCCTGGCGATATTCGTCGCGCTCATTCAGGTACCGGCCCATGGCGAAGTGCGCGCGGGGCAGGTCGGAGCAGAGGGCCACCGCGGTACGGAGGGATTTTTCCTCCATCGCGCCATTGTTTTCACGGGAGGCCATGGCTGCCGCCTGCAGGCAGAGGTTGAGCGCGTTTGAGGCGTTCCCGGTTCCTACCTCCTCTCGGGCAAAGAAAAGAAGCTCCTGGATGCTGTCCATATCCGGGGGAGGGGATGGCGGGGGCTTCGATGTGCCCAGGGGAACAGCCGGATCCGCCTCGTCCGGGTAACCCGCAAGGCCCGCGCTGCCGACAAAATCCTTGGCGATTCCCTGCTCCAGCCGGGCGATAGCGGATTCGGCCTGGGTGGCTTGATGGCCGCTCCCGCCGTTCTTGAGGAACTGGCGGTAATGCTGGATTGCACCTTCACGATCCTTGAGCCAGCGATCGTGCAGTACGCCGAGGTTGTACCGCGCGGGTCCGTATGTGTCGTCCTTGCGCAGGGCTTCGGTTAAATACGAGGAGGCGTAAACCGCACCTTCGCGCTCCAGGCCGGTGACCGCGAGCCAGGTCGGGATACGCGGCGATTCCGGGTTGCGCTGCTCGGCTGCGAGCAGGATCCTGCGCGCCTGCTGGCTCATCCCGTTTTCCTGGTACACCGATGCGAGGTACTCGAGCGCCCGGGTATCATCTGCCCGGATACCCGCGGCGTGCATGAGCTCACGCGCACCCTCGAGGATCTGCCCATCTTCGCACAGGATGACGCCGAGGTTGTAAGCGGCCTCAAAATAGTTGGTGTCGAGCTGCTGGCTCCTCAGGTAGGCATTGGTTGCGGCTGAGACCTCGCCCAGTTTTGCGTAGGCCATGCCGAGGATATTGTAGAGCGGTGCGTCCTCGCGCAGGTCGGAGCGGTCGCGCAACGCGCGCTCCAGGGATTTCCGGGCGGAGGCGTATTCCCCCATTTCGAACGCGTGCAGTCCGCGCTTTGCGGCCTTCTCCTCCGGGGAGCCTCCACAGCCACTAAACAGGGCGAGCACAAAGATGCCGACCAGCCTATATGCGGTTATCCAGTTCATCATCCGGGCGCAGTCTAGTTCATGTGCGGCGTCAGGACAAGACTGGAGGGGCCCCTGGCTTGGGCGGGTTGCCGGATCCGCACCGGCCTAGTGTTTGTGCATTTAACTTGATGATCTGCCCGTAATCGCTAATAAATGGCCTATGATCAGCTGTTTACGGTTTCCCTGTTTCAGGGCGGTGATCGCGACCGCCTCCGCGTTCTTCTTTGTTTTTCCGGCCGCATCCCTGCATGCCCAGCAACCCCCGCCCCTGATTTCACATACGCCGGTAAAAGTTTCCCCGCGCGGCAAGCCCTTGAATATCATTGCGCAGATCGACGGCCGCGGGAAAGAGGTGGCCTCCGCCACCCTGCACTTTCGACGAGGCGTAAACGCGGCCCCGATCGACGTGCCGATGGAAAAAACCACGGTAGGCACCTGGTACGGCACCATTCCCAGCTCGTACCTGGCGAACAAGGGTATCATCCAGTATTACATAGACGCGGCAAACAGTGCGGGCGAGTGGACCGAGACGGTTTATTATACCATCTCCGTTATCGATCCCAAGGCGCCTGGATCCACGCCCTTGCCCGGCCCGTCCGGACAACAGCCCGTGGAGCTCGGAAAAGATCGCTCCTGGCTCTGGCCGACGGTCCTGATCGGCGGCGGTGCCCTTGCGGTTGCCGGTGCGGTTGCCCTCGCAGACGGTGGAAATAACTCAAGCGATGGCAACGACGGTGGGGGAACGGAGACTCCGATTACCGACCGGGTGATTACCGTATCCGCCTCGGGACGTGATGAGCTCGCCTTCCCCCACGTGACGACCATCGATGCGAGCGACGAGGTGGGCGAAAACACTATCGAGCAGGTAAGGATTGAATTAAAGGTGAATGCGGTGGACGGATTCGAAGAACGGTTTCAGGTCGTATACGAGGGGACGACCGTTATCGATACCGGTCTCGTGCCAGGTGAGGATGTGCGGACGACGGGGACCCTTTCCGGCACGAGTCCCCTGGTGGAGGTCTGGGTGGTGTCTTCGCGTGCCGATGACACCGGGGCGAATAATTATACCTGGACCGCGACCGCGACGTTTTTCCTGGCGGAATAAGTTCTGTTCCCGGCTAGTCGCTCCGCCGGATGTCCCAATCGGGGGACGACATGCCGGGCAGCTCGCCCACGTGCAGGATGATGAGGCCCTGCCCGGGTAAGCGCCCAGTATAAGCTGCGTGTATACGTGTGCGGCGTAATAATTTCGAGTTACTTTTGTATCGCGTCTGGATACGTCCGTTCGAGATAGGCTTCGAGGTAGTTGTAAAAGTTGACGAGCGGAAACGGTTCATCGACAAGACGCCCTTCGGTTTGCCCGGGCTCATGAATGATCAAGGGGACGTGCTTAAATTTACTGTCGGGCTTCTTGTCTTCATGAGCTGCGATATACACTCCTTTGTCAGCATTCAGGCGCCAGGAGTGGTCGGAAGTGGCGACGAAGAGCGTATGTTCGTAACGGCCTTGGTCTTTGAGTACCTGAATCAGTTGGCCAAGCAGCGTGTCGAGATAGGCTAGATTATCGAGGTAACCTTGCCTGTCCCGGAGGGCTTCGGAGAGGTCCTGTGTCGAGTCAACCGTTGTCTTTTTTCCGTTTGCATCATAAATGAACGGGTCATGGGGGACCGGGTAGTGAAAAATGCCCACCACGGGTTTCGTCGAATTGGCAATGATGTTGGTAGTGAGTTCATGAACGGGCTCGACCAGGTTCCAGAAAAGCACTTCTTCGCCACGTAGCTTCTTTTCTTCCACGTGAATGCCCACAAAGCGTAGAATGGCGGTCTGTGACTTTAACAACTCGACCATATGTTCCCAGTAGGGGAGCGTACCACCAACGGGCATGGTCCGCGCAAAGTCCACGTCCTCCCCCAGGAGTCTCGGATAATTGAGGTAATAGCCAATAATCGCCCGGGTGTACCGGTCGTCAAAGGCCTTGAAGAAGCTGGGACCCTCGATGGTGCGGCGGCTGTACAAATCGTCGTAGATTTCGTCGTATGATTTTTTAAGGAAGTCAGGATTTCGCTGAAAGAGAAAGCGTGGTATCGCAGTCGCGGTCGTGGCCCCAGCAGAAAGGGCTTTTGAATACAGCGTGCTTTCGTCGAGTAGCGCGCGCAGATTGGGCAGACCGTCGAGGAGTTGGTTATTGGGAAAGGTGACCTCGTAATCCCATTCGTCAAAAATAATTACGAGAATGGAGGGCAAGGTGTTTGTGGTGGCACTCACATCGTTTTCAATCTCGAACTCGCTGAAGGTCGGCGCCTGGTTGGTCCAAAACAACGGGGCTCCGATCAGCATGATAATAATGGGCGATAATACGAGGTACAATTTTTGAAGCACGGTGCCGAATATCTTGTTCGCAA
>JAYGFS010000483.1:0-1517 GCA_046581765.1 Verrucomicrobiota bacterium | reverse complement strand
CCGGGTCCCCGAAATACGCGCGGGCCATGTTGTAGGGAAAGACCGGTGTGCCATCGGGCTGGATACAGGTGAAATAGGCCCAGGTGCCGGCCGGGAACGCGGGCGTCACGCAGAACCGGGTGTTGAACTCGTTGAGGTCGAACTCGACCCCAAGGGTCATGCCCACGTCCCCCTTGTACTCGTTGTCCTCCATGTAGCGTCCAAGCGGATAGCTCGCGTCGACATCGGGCCCGACGCGAAAGGAGAGTCCCGCCGCACCGTAGAGGCGGGTCGCCCAGGCCGGCCAGGCCCCCCGGGTGCTCAACCCGGCCCGGATACGAAATCCCGAAATCATCCGGCGCACGCCGCTGTTCGCATCGAGCGGATCGTCGTGGCCATAGGGTCCGTAAAGCGGCAGCCCGTCGCTGCACCATGCAAGAATGGGCGAGTGTTGCAGGTTGACCGGGTTTTCCGTGTAGGTGTGGGTGGCCGGATCGTAGTCCACCGCGTCGCCGAGCTGGTAACGCAGGGCGGGCGGGTTGGAGTGGTAGTGGTAATTCCCGTTGGCCTGGTGGGCGAGTGCCGCGTCAAAGGTCAGCAACTCGTTGACATACGCGTCACGGTTCCATCGCTCACCCCCGTTTGGCACATCCCGCATCGCCCCGTTGCTGTAGGAGAAGTCATCCCGGGAATCGAACATGGCCACCCCGTTGACAAAGTAGCCGACGGCCCCATCGGCGGTGATGGTCTTTGGCGAAACCGTGGCCGGGTCGACCGGGACGCGGGGAAAACGATAAATCGCCGCGCGGTTGTTGGGAAAACCCGGGAAGAAGGTGGTGCGCGTGGCGTCGGCATACCACGGGCCCATGATGTGCCCCCCGAGGCCCGAGGTGCGGATATACAGCCAGCTAGTGGTGCTGGAAACCTCGTGGATCCCGGCATAGGTGGGCGTGGACTGGCTGGTCCCGCCATCCGGATGGATCCACGAAACCACCGGGCTGCCCGGCACGTCGGCATCGCTTTGAAAGACCCGGGCATAGGCGCCTGATTTATCCGTAAACCATGAATCCTGAAGGGGATCCGCACCCAGGCCGGGGAGGAGGGCCACCGCGCACAACAGGACCGTGAACCGTCCCTGCAGGCCTTTCCCTACGTGTGTCATTGCATCCATGGTCCTAGTATACCCTAAGCCACCTTGCGGTAAGGTGACAGGCGGGGAAAAAACGGGTAGGTCTATCAAAGCTGGCCACGCGCACGATCATGAACCTCTCAGTTTCACCTGCGCCTTCCCTGGACGTTGGCGCCTCGATTAAATGTACGGGTGCGATCGGGAACGGGGACCTCGGTCTCCCAGACCTGGCCGGTGCGACGACCGACGCGTACGTGCGTCCCGTGGCTCTTGGCATTTCGGGTGAAGCGGTCCGCCGCCCGAAGCAGCGCGGCCTTAAGATCCTCGCGGGAAACATCCGCATCGATTGCCTCGATCAAGGTGCCCTTCATGCCGTATACATCGGGCTTGATGATCAGGATTCCGGTCT
>JAYGFS010000135.1:0-2923 GCA_046581765.1 Verrucomicrobiota bacterium | reverse complement strand
CCGCTCACAAAATAGTCACTTAAAATTGAATGCACCGAGCTTTGGGAGCTAGATGTCGCACGTTCGAAACGAAGCGAGCCTGCGAGCGCAGTAGGCCGGGCCCGAAGGGCTCGGAACGAGCGAAGCGAGTGCCAATCGTGTCGCCCCGACCAATTCAGATCGTTTCCGGGTACGGAATCTCCTGGAGCAAAAGCTATTTTCTATCATCTAAGGGGCGGCACCAATGATGAAACCATGGGGGTTGTAGTCCTTTCGGATCCCATTCTTTATTCACCCGGTCAGACATATCTGAGCGCCGGCCGCCAATCTTAGTTGCATTCTGCCCCATCGCCCCGATTATGCGGGTATGGATTTTGGACGAATTGTTTCCGGTGACCGGGAGCTGCTGAAGCGCTCCTACGAGGCCTTTATGAACCAGGAGGTTGACCAGGATCTCCGGGCGGATTCCCCGCTGCCTATTCGGCAAACCCAGCGGACCATCGAGGAGCCGGTGGTGGTCAAGGGGCCGGGTACCTTCTTCGGGAAACAGACGCGTACCCTTCGTTTTGAACCGACGGACCGCGAGGGCTGGTGGTTTGACCGCATTGATCACCCGGCGTGCCTGCCCGTCAAGGTGGGCATTACCAATGTGTGGACGACCGGGGATATCGTGAGCAATATCGTTCTCCGCTCCGGCCCCAGGCAGAATTATATCCGCCTCGTCGAACACATCATCTCGCTCAAGCTGGGCTTTGATATCGACAACCTGATGATCAAGATCGACAGCGGCGATCCGCCACTCTTCAACGCGGGCAGCATGCCTATCGTCGAGGCCCTTGAGAATGCTGGGCGACGGCATTACGAAAATCCGCTGAGCTACGTGACGGTCAAGGAGAAGGTGAGCTTCGTCAGCCCGGAAGGGAAGTTCCTGATCTTTGAACCGGTCGATCCCTCGCGTCCGGCACTGGATATAGACTGCGCGATTAACTTCAACAATGCCCTGGGCTTGCAGCGGATTCAGTTCCCGCTGAATTACGACCATTTCCGTCACGGTGCACAGGCGCGAACCAACTCATCTGCAGGCAAGAAGCTCTATTGCCAGACGGTGGGGAAACTCTTCGCCGATGTTCGCAATCTCGGCTACACCCGGGATAACGTCCTGATCGCAGGAAAATTCCGTTATTCAAATGAGCCAAAACTCCTGCACGATGGGAAATCGCTGGAAGCCGTCTGGCACCGGGCGATTCTTGATTTGCTTGCTGCGGTGGCCCTGATGGACGAAGGACGCCTGCTGGGTAAAATCTCCTCCTACAAGGCGGGGCACCACCTGGATTGTGAAGCGATCAAGCTCCTGTACCAAAACAACCTGGTGGAAGAAGTGCAGCTGGTGTCCGGGGACGGGATTCCCGAGCCGCCCGGCCCCACCTCAGAAGTACTCAGGGAAACTTTTTGAGAGCAACCGGTTGCGCTCCTTGATCGGATCCAGGGCCGGGTGATCTCTTTCCAGCGCGAAAGCCGCATTCCAGCAACTCCAGGCCTTCTCCATTCGCATGGTCCGGTAATACAGGTCCCCCAGGCTAACCCATACGCCGGTCATATACGGGTTCTGTTGCAGGGCCTTGAGGTACAGTTCCTCGGCCGCCTTGTATTTCATCGTTTCCTTGAAGGTGTCCGCGAGGGCGACATCCAGGATATGTTGCCGGAAAATATTGGTGCGATTGATTCCAGCCAACCTGACCATGCTCGCTTTTGCCGCACTGCGTGAGCTGACATCCAGGCCGTTGAGGTACGCGATGAGTTGCGGATCTTGCTCGATAAAGGGCTTAATCGCCTGGAACGCCTGCACCGTTTGCTGGCCGGACATGAGATAGAACTCGACGGAGACCAGCATGGCGTCCAGGTAGTAGCGAAGATCGATGCTCTTCGCGAACATCTTGTCAAAATCTGCTGCCCGCAAGGTGCGCTCGCCGATGCGCGGAAGTTCCTCGACCATCAGGCGGGTGATTTCGTCTACCTGGGCCGGTGACGCGGCCTGCAACACTTTTGTATAGGCGGTCTGTGACTCCAGGCCCGCGTCGACGATGCTCCACTCGACCTCCTTGATCCCGGTAGCGGTTGGATAGCGGAAGCTCATTTGTTTCGGCAAACAACGGTGGCTGAGCATGGCCTTTCGTATAGTGGGATGCAGGCGGGCCTCATAGAGAAGGAATTTTTTGAACAAGGCCATCTCCCCGTCCGTAAGTTTGTAGGCTGAGTCGGTCCAGCTTGCCACATGCTTGCCGTCCACGGAGAAGGTGGTGCTTTCTCCGCTTCTGTCTTTCCGTGGCCGAACGCTGGAGCGAATGTCCGATTGCAAGGCGTACCGGGTTTCCAGGTGGAAGATGGCGTTGCGATCATTCTCCTTCAACACGCCGGCCCGGGACATCATGCGGTAGGTATCCAGGCTGCGGATCAGGCCCTCGGTGCGTTCAGCCAGAACGGCGAGCATCGGGTACTCACTGACCTTCAACCCGTCGGTGGTTTCAATGATCCAGTCTCGCTCGATATCGTAGAATTTCACCTTCGGGCTGCGGATGGTGTAGAAAACGCCCTGCCCGAAGCGCACAACGACCAGCGTGTTGCCAGCCATCGCGGGCGGATGGCCGGGGCGCGTCGTGGTTATTTTCTCCCGAAACTCCACCCGGAGCTCGGCGGCCGGGACGAGGAGGGTGAAACAGGCCGGCAGGAGGGCGAAAAGGGGGCGTTTGGCTTTTGAAATCACCAAAGAAGGGTGGTAAATCTCCCCGGCCGCGGAAACACTTTTCTCCGGGTATTTTGGCTGTCATGCGCAGCCTGGAACGTATAGATGTGCAGAACCGAATGATCGCAATCGAAGCAGAAAACCTTGGAAAGTGTTACCCTATGCGCGGACTGGGCCCGCAAACCCTCTTCGGCAAGGTCCGAG
>JAYGFS010000625.1:0-1751 GCA_046581765.1 Verrucomicrobiota bacterium | reverse complement strand
GGGGAAACACCTTCCTGGTGGAGACCAGCAGTACTACCGCGCGCGACGTGCGACTGGACGACGCGCACATCACCCTGCGCCGCATCGACGGCGGCACCAACGTGGTCACCGGTGACGTGCGCTGGAGCTTCAGGGTTGGCTACGCCTCGACCTCGAATGTACCCTCGAGCCTGACCCTGGGAGACATCACGCTCGAGGACCTTTCCAACAGCACCACCGCCGGCAACCTCAAGAACAATATCGAGTTCAACCCCACCCTCCCGGAGGACCAGATCCTGCTCACCGGCCTGATCGAGGAAGGAAGCGTCTTCGGCTCCGGGGTGGACCTCGGCCTCATCCTGACCGGCGACGGCATGCTCCGGCTGCAGAGCATAAACCATTTCGAGGGGGATTTGCGCCTGATGCGGGGTACCGCACTACTGGAACATACCAATGCGCTTGAACACGTATACTCGGTTCGCCTGGGTGAGACCGGCTCGAACGGCAATGCCCCGACGCCGGATGCCCCGACCCTGCTGGTCAACGTGGGGGGGATGCACGCGCTCCGCGGTGGACTGGCAGCAATCCAACTGGTGGACGTGGTGGGCAACACAAACGATGTCGATGCGGTCGATGGCGGGATCGGCGAGGGCTTTATCGGTGGGGACAGCCTCCCCTACACCATCGGCAGCATCGCCACCAATCCCGCGACCCTCTCCTTCTCGTCGATCAATTACGCCGGGGACGGCTACAACCAGAACAACAACACCCGGCAACTGGATTCCCTGCGCCCCCAGATTCACCTGAGCGCAGTTGTCGGGGGACCGCTCACCCTGACCGGGCGCATCCGCGACACCGTGGTTTCCGCCACCGAGACCATCGACGGCCAGCCCATCCCCAAGGGGCACCCGGATGTCACCAAGATCGGCGACGGCACCGTGATCCTCACCTCGAACAACAACGATTACTCGGGCACCACGACGATCCGGGCCGGCACCCTGGTCATCGACGGGAACAACCGGGCTGACACCAACCTCCTGGTTGAGGCGAACGGCACGCTCGGCGGCGAGGGCAGCATCGGCACCACCGGTGTGACGGTGGCGGTCAACGGCCAGCTGGACCCGGGTTCCCGGGATGCGGACGACCTCAGCCTGCTGGGCGAATTGAGGATCAACGGGACCCTGGACCTTTCCGCGGCCAGCACCCTGTGGTTCGACCTCGATGGACCCGGCACCGGGGACCACGTCCTCGTCACCAACCCCACGTTATTGAACTCCCTGAGCCTCGGCGGAACCATTGCCATCCGCAACGCGGGCGCTATGGCCTCCGGCACCTATGACCTGATAAACGCGGGGGGACACAGCGGCACCCTGCCGTCGATTGCCACCAACCTTTCTGCCGCCGGCTTCACCTACCAGGTCGTCAGCCCCTCCAGCGGAGACATCGACGTGATCGTCACCTCCACCGGCCTGCTCGACACGGACCTGGATGGCCTCCCGGATGACTACGAGGACGCAAACGGGCTGGACAAGAACAACCCGAGTGACGCGGCGGAGGATGCCGACCTCGACGGCAGCAGCAACCTGCAGGAGTTCGTCTTCGGCACCAACCCGCAGGACGCGAACGAGTCCTTCCTCATCCAGGCACCGGACCTTGCCGGGACCGGGACCATCCAGTACGGCCCGGTGAAGGACGGGGTCACCTACCAGTTGCAAGTCTCGGAGGACCTGCAGACCTGGCTCACGGTGGACACCCTGGTCGCGGCGGGCGAT
>JAYGFS010000203.1:0-15873 GCA_046581765.1 Verrucomicrobiota bacterium | reverse complement strand
GTGAAAGCCGTCTTCAGAAACGTCTGTGTCCACCGGCTCATCCCCCGCGAGCGGGGGCCGTCCGCGGAACAGAGTGTCCGCGAAAGCCTGGAGGACATCCTCGAGGAAACCTCCATCCCCGTTTGAATTTCTGGCGGTCTGCACCCAAGCCCACCGGACGGGGTCCAATCGATGAAATCACGGTCGATTCCTTTGCAATAGTCCGTGATATTCATCTGATCCTTTCCCTTTCACCGGGTGCCATGTGAGGGGAACAAACCCTTGTGCATTCCGGGAGCTTGATATTTACTCTGGGACGGTGCTCTCGCATGCGCAGCTCAGAGGTGACGTTACGAATCCAGAAGCTCCGAAACCGATACGGATCAAGCCCACCCGAACGGGTCGGGGGCGGATGCTGTACATGGTTTCCATGCTCTCGATGATGCTGGGCCTCTGGAACAAGGACACCACGGTCATGCAAATGGCGCTCACCGGCTTGCTCGTGCTCTGGTTCTCGTATTTCGTCTGTGGCGCCAACTTTCGCAGGGTGAAGATCGTCCGCAAGGCCCCGGGTTATGTCTACGCCAACAGCGAATTCGCCACGGTATACGAAATCCAGAATCGAAAGCTGGTGTTCGACAGTTTTTCCATCGAGGTACACGACAGCCTGATCTCCCAGTACCCGCGCACCGCGGCGGCTTCCTGGATCCGCCCGCAACGGGCGCTGTCCGTTCGGATTCCCTGTCGCATCCTCAACCGTGGGATCTACACGGCACTCGGCTACCGCATCCGTTCACGTTTTCCGTTTGGGCTTTACGAGCTGGAGGATCGCCGGAAGGATGAGGTCGAAATCATCGTCTTTCCCCGTCCCCGTCGTCCCGCGTTCATCGATACCTGGCAGCACGCGGATTTTACCCAGACCGAACACGACCAGCTCCTGCTCCCGACCCGTACGGGCGAGTTTCGCTGTCTTCGTGAATACCGCCCGGGTGATCCGCTGAAAGGGATTCACTGGCCGGCAACCGCCCGCTCGGGTTCTCTCATGGTCCGTGATTTCGATCCACCGGCCCCCGAGCATTTCGCGATCGTGTTTCACTCCATGCGCCCGGAAAAACGGATCCTGCGCATCTTTTCGTTTGAAAAGTCCCTCCGCATTCTCGCCGGGTTGTTTGATTACTGTGAGGAGGAGAACATCCCCTTCGATTTCACCGCTTCGTTCAACGACTGGGAAACGATCCATGTACCGGATCCGCAAGACCAGGCCGAGGCGATGATTTCCCTGGCCGGCGCTCACCAGCGGGTGGAAACGGAACCCGATGCCCTGCTCGAATTTCTCCTCACGCTGCACTCTTCCGTGCGCGTGTTTGTCGTGAGCAACACGCCGGTACGCTATTGGATTGATCACCTGGATAAACTCCCGGTTGACGTCGTGTGCATCGACAACAGCTCGGTGAAACGCGTGGCCCGGATCCTGGAGCGGGTATGAAGGGTTCGTTGTTTATTCTAAGCATTATTCTCCTGCTCGAATCGATCGTGTTATTCGGCTTGGGTGGAGGTTTGGCGGTGAATGCCGTGCTCTTCACGGCCTTGGTGGTCTACGTGTTGTGTCAACTCAGGTGGCCGGAGCAGACCTTGCGCTTCCACCCCTTCGTGGCGGTATGTCTGCTTTTGGCGATGCTGCTCTCCGTGCACAGCTATCAGCCCGGCCCCATGGAATACCTGATGGTGTGCATCCTCTTCATACATGCCTTTGCCTGGATGATCGGATTCAGTGCCTGTTGGCCTGTAGGTGATGCGGGTAAACCGCGCTCCCTTTACGAGGGAAAAGCTTCCTGGATGTATACCGAGGCTTTCTGGCTGGTGCTGATTCCCGCCTATCTCGCGATCGATCGCAACCTAAGCACCTTGCCTTATGTCCCCGGCCTTTTGTTGGGCCTTGCCTTGTTGGTCCTGGCTTTCTTCCTCTGGGAATCTGCACGCAAGGTGATCAGCCTGCCGATCCGAGGGGCCGCGGGTGAATTTCCAGCGCGATCGGTGTCGATCTACGTCTTGCTGTTGACCCTGTTGGGTCTTGCGATCATGGTTGCGACCCCGGTATCCCACACGATTCCGGGCGCGGTCGAGTTCAGCCGGATGAAGGTCGAGGGCTGGGTCGAACAGCGGCGCTTGAGGCAGCTTGCGGAACAGCAGTTGGCGCAGCAGAAACCAACGCCTATACCGGGTGCGGCGGCGGAAGCATCCGGCGCGGAACCGCAGTCTGGCTTTACCCTGTTCCCTGAATTGCCGAGGCGTTCATCCCTGGGCGACGCGCATCGGGAGGATATTTTTCTTCGCCTTCACAACCGCGACGCCTTAAGCCGGGTGGGCCCGGGTCGTCTCTATCTGCGCGGACTCAGCTTCGTGCACTATCGGGATAACCGCTGGTTTCCCCGGCGTATTGTCGGGACCTGGCATAACGACATCGACGATGGTGAGCCCGATGGCTTAATTCGCATTGCCCCGGCCCGGGCCGAGCCGATCCTGCAGACGGTTTTTCTCAACCAGGCGCACAGTCGGGTGCTGTTCGCCTTGCCGGGGCTGACCGCGGTGCATATGACGCGCCTCTATGAAGCGGCCGAGCAGTGTTACATGTTCCCGGATTCCGATACGCTCAAGGTTTCGTATACCGTCCGGTCGGTGCCCTGGTTTTACGACCAGATTCCGGATAGCGAGGTGCAGTTCTCCGCCGTATCGCCGGCGTATTATGAGATTCCCAGCCTGCCGGTGATGCCCCGCATTTCCGGGTTGGCCCAACGCGTGGCACCACCGGATTTGAGCCTGCCCGATCGCATTGAGGCCTGCCGGGCCTACCTCCGGGACAACTACAGCTACTCCCGTGAAATATCCAATCCCACAAACCTGCCGCCCCTGGAGAATTTTCTGTTTAATGAGCGACGTGGCTACTGCGACTTTTACGCTTCTTCGCTCGTGTTTATGCTGCGTTCATTGGGCATGCCGGCGCGTATGTCCGGCGGCTATGCGGGCGGGGTGTATGATGCTGAAAACGAAGTGCATATTTTTTATTCCGATCATGCGCATTCCTGGACCGAGATTCCCATCGACGGATACGGGTGGGTTGTGCTCGACGCCACGGCTGAAAACGTGGTGGTTCCACGGAGTCGGGAACCCGCGCCTGCGACCACCGCAAGCCTGGATGATTTTGAGCCTATCAGTATCGAGGTGATCGAAGCGGAGGACGAGGCAGCCGGTGGCTTCGATGTAAGCTGGGCCTTTGACTCCTTTCAGCGTGTGCAGATTTACCTTCTCGGGGGTTTATTGCTCGTGGTCCTGGGAGTTTTGCTCATGGCCCTTGTGCGCTACCTGAGAGGACGAAAAGCCATTCGCACCCAATTGAATGCGGAACGGGACGTGCCCGAGCTGGGTTTCTATGCCGAGATTTGCTGCATGTTTAAATCGGTGGGCCACCCGCGGAAGCCGAGTCAGACCCCACGCGAGTATTTAAAACGTCTGCGCCGCGTGGGATATTACGAGGAGATTCTCGAGACCCTTACCGAGTATGTGTATGCGGTGAGTTACCGGGGTGGGTCCCGGAATAAGGCGCGCGAGGAAACCTTTGTCGATGCCGCCCAGCGGCTGTTGAAGGCCCGGGAAGCGACTGCAGGGCCCAGGGATCCATCCGGCTGATACATCCCCCCACGCCGGTCGCAGGATGGCTACGTTTCCCGCATCTTCTGTCTCAATGCCATATCCATCAGGACCAATGCTGCCATCGTTTCCACGATCGGTATGGCTCGATTGACCACGCAGGGGTCATGCCGGCCCTTGGCTTCAAGCACCGTGTCCTCGCCCTCAAAGGTCGCGGTTGACTGGGCCTGACTGATCGTCGCAGGTGGCTTGAACGCAATTTGAAACGCGATCGATTCACCGTTGCTGATGCCGCCCTGAACGCCGCCGCTATGATTTGTTACCGTTCCCAGGTGATCGCCTTTTTGCACGAAGGGGTCATTATGCTCGGAACCGTTCATGCGCACCCCGGCGAAGCCGGAGCCGATTTCAAATCCCTTGGTCGCGGGAATCGACATCATCGCCTGGGCGAGCTTGGCTTCCAGCTTTTCAAACACGGGCTCTCCGAGTCCGGCCGGGACGCCCCGGCATTCGCAGGTGACGATGCCACCCATGGAATCCCCGGCATCGCGGGCCGACACAACCGATTCGATCATCGCCTCGGCGCTCGTCGCGTCCGGGCAGCGCATGATGTTGCCATCTACCTGTTCCCGGGTCAGGCCGGTGTTTCGTAAATCGGGTGCATCGTGTTTGCCGGCGGAACTGACCCAGGCGACAATCTCAATGCCATACCACTCTCGCAGGATCTTTTCCGCAATCGCCCCGGCCGCAACACGTCCGATGGTTTCGCGGGCACTGGATCGTCCCCCGCCACTGGAGGCCCGAGTGCCATACTTCATCTGGTAGGTGAAATCTGCATGGGAAGGGCGGGGGATCTGGCTCATCTTTGTATAGTCGCCTGGGCGTTGGTCCCGGTTGTTGACCAGCAGGCCAATTGGCGTACCCAGGGTTTTGCCGAACTCGGTCCCACTGAGGATCGTCACCTGATCCGCTTCGTTGCGCGGCGTACTCACGTCGCTCTGACCGGGTCGACGCCGGGTCAGCTGTGTCTGGATGTCTGCTTCGCTGACCTCAATCCCGGCCGGACATCCGTCAACAATGGCACCGACCGCCTTGCCGTGAGATTCACCGAAGGTGGTTACGCGAAACAATGTACCGATACTACTACCTGACATGAGCGACCTAACATAGGGGGTGGTCGGGATTACAACCCGTTCATTCTTCCGGAAGTTGTTCCAGGATTTCGAAGAAAGTGTTGACCCGGTCCTCAACGATGTCAAATCGACGACGGAGGGCGGCGTTTTCCTGATTGAGCTTGTCGATCTGGCCTTCCTTTTCGCGGAGCTCGGCGATCAGGCCCTTGATGGCGGAAAGAGCGACCCCGTCCGCGTCGATCGTGCTGATATGGGTATCCTCTGCGCCGATGCCGAAAGCTTTCCGGAAGTCCTGCGAAGTGGGGCCGAGATGGCGTATATCTTCAGCCTGGGATGTATAATTCCAGGAATAAACGGGAAGGTGTTCCAGTTGTTCCAGCACGGCCGCCGAATCGACTTCCACCAGGTGGTCTTTATGATTTCTATCCGAAAGCATAGACCAGGAGCCGGATCCCGGGTTCAGTTTCACCCCAGCACTCAGTCGGCTGTTGGAATAAATCTGGGTGCCACCGGAGGCGCGAACCACGAACTGGTTGATACCCGTGGACCCGAAGGGACTCGCGGTTGCATCGGCCCATACGAATGCGCCAGCATGATTCGCCGCTGCGCGACGGCCGGCGGCAAAGCTGAAGTCGCCGATGGCTTCGTTCTGATAACCCCCGGGGATGGTCGCATAGGCCCCGGCGACTTTATTGCTGAAGCCGCCGCCGATAGCCGCCAGGTTAGCGGTTGCTTCGTTCGCCGCTCCACCGCCCACGTTGGCGAAAAGGCCATCCGTGACGTTCATGAAGCCGCCGCTGATCGCGCCCGCAGTGCCGCGGGCTAAATTGTCCTGGCCGCCGCCGATCGTGGAGTCAAAGCCCACCACGCGGTTGCCGAAGCCGCCGCCGATGGTACCGTACTGGCTGCTTACCAGGTTGGGTTGCTTGATATTCCCGCCACCACCAATGACCGCACCCACGGCGCCGTCCGTTTTATTCGCTGCGTGGCCACCGATGATGTTTGGGCTCTCTGGATTTCCATTGATACGCAGACCGGACACCGTCAGGTTCCCTTCATCGTCTATCGCCATGCGGACCGCGCCACCACTGCTCAGCACGATTCGGTTGCCGTAGTCGATGCGTTCCTCCACGTACAAGCCTTTCCAGCGTCGTTCTCCACTACCGAGTTCCGCGGAGGCATTCCGGATCGGGCTGAATTCCCCGGCGATCGCCAGTTGCTCCGGCTTGACCGAACCCGGTGCCAGGTGGCGGGCGGTGATCGCCCCGGCACGAATCTGCAAGTTGGAATACGTGCCGACAATATCGCCGTTATACCGCAGCTCCGAAGGGTTGGTCATCTGGCGCATCGCACCCATCTGCTCTACCAGGCCGGGGACCTGGGCGGCACTCTTCAGCGTGCCTGCGATGCCCGCATCGAGCTGGTCGAGCCCGACGGATCCCTTCTTGAGTTGCAGGTTATTCAGGGTGCCGACAACATTCCCGCCCACGACGATGTCTCGGCGGACCGTATCGCGCATGAGTTGGGCGACCTGGCTGGAAAGTGGACTCTGCTGGACGGCTTCATCGATCAGGCCGGGTCGCAGGTGATCTTCCATAATGGCCCCGGGTTTGATGCGCAGGTTGTCGGGCGGTCCGGTTACGTCGCCCTGGAAGTTGGTTTTCCCGGTAAGCGCCGTGCCGGCGATCTTGCTCGGGGCGATGTTGGCCTGGGCGGCGATCTGGGCGTCGGTCAGGCTGCCCGGCTTGGGCGTGGCGGCGACCCCGCTCAGGCGTGAACCGTCGCCGATGAAGGCATCGGCCTGTACATTGCCGGCCACCGTGAGTTTTTCCTTTGGCGATGTCGTGTCGATACCCACGTTGCCTCTGGCGCGGATGAGGAACTGGTCCGGCGCGGTCGAGACGATATCGCCCGCCTGGCTGCCCCCGAAAATGACAACGCCTGGATGTGCGGCCTTTGCGCTGCGGCCTGCGGCAAAGCTGTAGTTGCCCGAGGCCACGTTGTCACTGCCGCCGGGAACGACAGCAAATTCGCCGGTGACAAAATTGTTCGTGCCGCCACCGATGGCCCCGTAGTTGCCTTCAGCGCGGTTGGAATGTCCACCACTTACCGTGGATGCATCACCGCCGGCGGTGTTTTTCCATCCGCCTCCCACGGTTGCGGCGTTCCCTTCGGATCGGTTTCCCTGGCCACCGCTTACGGTGGCGACTTTTCCGGTGGCGGTGTTGTCCCAGCCGCCGCCTATGGTGGCCACGTAGCCATTGTTCACGTTGCCGTAGCCACCACCAATGACGCCATAACTTTTTACTACACGGTTGGAAAAGCCGCCGTTGACGACCGAGGCCACTCCGGCGGCGATATTCCCACGCCCACCTCCCACGACCGAGCGATCGGCTTCGGCCCGGTTACCGGCTCCGCCATGTACGGCGGCAAAATGGCCTTTTACGTGGTTGGGGCTGCCCGGGGCACCCCCTCCGGAGATCGTTGCACCCACCACGCCTGGCGCCGTGCTGTTGACTTCATGTCCGCCCACCAGGTTGGGGCTGGTCTTGTTCGGCTCAAGGCGCAAGGCGCGTTTATTGCTGACCCGGAAGTCGAGCGGGCGCCCGTCGAGCGTGCCGATGAAGGTAATGGCCCCGCCCTGGGTGACATTGCCGCTGGTGCTCCAGTAGGACTGGCTGAGTTTGGGGGGGGTGACCGCGCCGTCCGCCAGGTGATCGCTCCCTACCGCATTGGGGGCCAGCTGGATCGAGGTGATGGACTTCGGGGCGAGTTTCGTTCCGGGAATGCCGCCGTCCTTAATGTGATCTCCTTCGACAGCCTGGGGGCCGATCATTGCTGCCGTGATCCCGCCCGGGCGGATGCCGTCGGCCATGGTGGCATAGGGGACGGAGGCCAGGCGCTCACGCGGTGAAAAGGTGATCTCATTGGCGGTGACCTCGAGCCAGTTGGCGGGTGCGGCAAGCGCCTCGCGCAGCGAGCCCTTGGTGGTGTTGTCCCCGAGAAAGGTCGAGTAGAGGCCGTCGACGACGCTGACCGTGCTTGTATCCTCGTACAACAGGCGCCCGCCGGAAGCCTGATCGTAAATCCGCATGATCATTTTGACCCGGCCGTCGAGCGCTTTTTCACCGTCAAACAGGCGGCCCTGGCAATTGATCAGGGGCGATTGGCTCTGGGCGCATACCGCGAGCGCGGTCGTCATGAATACGAGACAAAGTTTTCTGTACTGCTTTTTCATAAGGATCTCCGGGAAGACAGGCTCCAACGGGCACTTTATTAGCAGGTTGGGCCTGATAAGTCAATGAGGACAGGGGTGGGGATGCCCTCAGCCTCTGGAAAATGGGTGCGTGCGAAAGGCTTTTCCCCGTCTGTTTATGGCCTCCTGTCGACGCGGATCTTCTTCACACCCCCTTCACTTCCAGCCCGCCGCGGTGGCTATGTGCGGTAGGCTAGCGGTTCGGCTTCTTCCCCGCGCCTTCCTTACTCGTCCTTCTGTTCTTCTTCGAGAATCTTTTGCGCCTGTGGTTTTCGGCTCTTGAAGTCAAGGGTGCGGTACTTGGTTTCTTCGGGGAAGATGCGAAGCCGCAGGTTTACACGCAGGCTTTCCGGAACGTTGAATTTTGTCCGGTAGTATTCCATGCCCGAGCGGTCGATTTTTGACAGGATTTCACGCTCGATCCCTTCCGGCTTAAAGGAGACACCCGTGAGGTCATCGACCATGTCCTGGAATTCGGGCAGACCGTAGAGCTCCCGGTAGACGGGGAGGTGAAGATAAATAATTTTCTTCATGGAGGAAGCGCGTGCGATCGCGCGTTTCAGCCATCCGATGGTTTCCAGGTAACGGTCCTCGCGCAAGGTAAGGAAAGACATGGCCAGGTAGGTTTCCGGCATGGTGGCATGGTCGTACGATTTCTGGAGGGTCTCGACAAAGTATTCATTCGCGCGGTCATAGTCACCAATGGCAAATCGGCGTACACCGCGGAGCTGTGGCACGATTGGGTCCCGCGGCGCGCGCCGTTCCAGCAGGGAGAGGGTTTCCTCCACGCCGACCACTTGACGCATCTTGAGTTGGCATGACGCAAGGCGTATCGCATAGCCGTAGGTGGTATTATCTTTCTTGAGCAAACGGCTCCACTCCTTGGCCGAGCGCCGGGGGTCGCCGCCCTGTTCGAGGAGCCAGGCTTTGTAGAGGGAGTTGTCGTAAAAATGGGCGATATCATCCTCGGCATTGATGAAACTCTGCAGGGCGCGATCAAAGCGATGCTGCAGCATGAAGTTCACCCCGATCTGCTGCCAGGAATACGTGGTGGTGTTCACCCGGCTTTCCTTGAGTTGCAGGTAGGCCCGCTCGGATTCCGTGGCGGTGAGGATGCTGACTTCGGGGAGGCGTGCGTGGACGAAGTTATGATAGTCATCCGGGATGAGCAGGGGAAAATAGGTGACCCGATCGCGGACCGTGAGCACGGCCGAGACATGGGTCGCCACAAGGGAACTCAATAATATAATTCTCAGTACGCTCACCTAAGCAATGTAACAGCATCTGGGGAAAAAGTTTGCAGAAATATTTTGCTTCCTTTCCACGGGACTGGTCAGGCCGATATTGCGCGGATCCAGCAGGTGGGTAAAGTCCTTGGTATACTTAAGCAACTCGGCCTTGCTCCGGTTCACCGGCAAAAAGACCATGTACATACCGATTGAAACGCTTTACCCCGCCTTTTTATGCGTTATCGCGCGCAGCCTTGAAAGGGAATTTCGCCGGAGCAACAGAGCTGGAACCATATCGGCCAGGTGTCAGCATGGGTCGAACTGGTGGCCGGCGTAGAGGTGCGGTTCAGGTGTTCTTTAACATCTCTTTCGCATGCTGCAGCGTGACCCCGGTCAGGTCTTTTCCGCCCAGCATGCGTGCGATCTCTTCTGTCCGCGCCTTTTCGTTCAAGGCGTTCACCCGGGTGTAGGTCCGGCCATCCTCGACCGATTTGGCTACGGAAAAGTGGGTCGCCCCGTGTACCGCGACCTGCGGGAGGTGGGTAATCGTGATAAGTTGATGGTGCCGGGCAACCTCGGACATTTTCTGGCCGATGGCATGCCCCATTTTGCCGCCGACATTGGCATCGATCTCGTCGAACACGAGCAGGGGGATCTTGTCATGCTCAGCCAGCACGGCCTTGACCGCGAGCATGACACGGGAAATCTCCCCGGATGAAGCGATGGATTTGAGCGATCGCATTTCTTCCCCGGCATTCGGCTGAAAACCAAAATCGATCTGGTCCAGGCCGGAAGGTCCGGGATCTGAACCCGTTAATTCGACGGAGAAAACACCGTGTTCGAATCCGAGATCGTGCAGATGTTCGGTAATTTGTTCAGCCAGGGATTCAGCGACTTTCCTGCGCTTCCCCGATAGTTTTCCGCCGGTTTTCGTGACTCGTTCTCGAATCGTACCTTCGTCCCGCTCGATATGGGCCAGTTGCTCTTCGCGGGTTTGAAGATCATGCAGCCGGGTATTGGATTCCCTGAGCGTGGCCAGGACCGCTTCGGTAGACCCACCGTATTTTTTCTTCAGCTGGCTGTACAATCCGAGGCGGGCATCCAATTCATCAAGGCGGGAAGGGTCGGCATCGATACGCTCGACTACGCCACGGATGGTCGACGAAAGTTCCTGGAGCTGCGTGGCCATGCCGTCGGCTTCCTCTAGCCAGCATCGTGCCTCGGGAAAAATGGTGGAGAGTTGCTCAAGTGCGCCTTGCGCCCTCGCCATGAGGTCGAAGGATGAGGGCTCACCCTCGTGCATGCACTGAAGTGCCTCACCGCTGAGTTCCAGGATACGTTGCGCGTTACCTGCGATGGTGTGTTCTTCCCGCAACGCTTCTTCCTCACCTTCCCGCAGTCCGGCATCATCGATTTCCTTTATGCGATAGGAGAGGAGGTCCAGTTGTTCTGCCCGCGCTGCATCATCCCCGCTGAGCGCTTCCCGACGCGCCAATAGTTCGAGCAGGGCCTCGTACGATTTCGCGTAGGCCGCCCGGTCCTTCTGCAGCCCGCCGAAGGCGTCGAGAATATCCATCTGGGCTTCGCGGTGAAGGAGTGACTGATGATCATAGGGCCCATGCATATCGAGGAGCAGGTTGCCGAGGGCCTTTAGGGTGGGCAGGGTGACCGCGCAATCGTTGACGAAATTCTGCCCGCTGCCGCTTGCCTTGACCGTCCGGCGAATGATCAACTGGCCGTCCACACAGGGATCGACCCCCGGGGTTTCAAGCAGGCGATTGACCGCCTCCGCATCCTCGAGTTCAAACACCGCCTGGGCACTGCATTCGTTCTCGCCGGAGCGGATCATCGATTTGTCCGCACGTTCGCCCAGCAGAAGCTTGAGCGAGCCCATGAGCACTGATTTACCTGCCCCGGTTTCCCCGGTGACAACATT
The DNA here is from genome assembly GCA_046581765.1 of Verrucomicrobiota bacterium. GTDB lineage: Bacteria > Verrucomicrobiota > Kiritimatiellia > SS1-B-03-39 > UBA6053 > JAPYUI01. The sequence continues at coordinate 4,695 of JAYGFS010000203.1, read as the reverse complement.
CAGCCCTGGCTGGAAGACGATATTCACCTTTTCGACCAGGGCAATGTTTCGAACATTCAGCGAACGCAGCATGAACGTTCTTTGCCAGAAAACGGGGGCGAAGGAAAGCGGGGAATGATTCCGGGGTCGTTGCTTTGGGATGAAGGTGACGGGGTGAATAAAGTTGGATTACGGGCTCTCATGGGCGTAGCGACCCGCTATACTGGTCCTATGAGAAAATACGGTATCATTCTCTGTTTCTTCCTGGTCACCCGTATTGTGGCGGACAAGCCGAATGTCCTGTTCATCGCGGTGGACGACCTGAACGACTGGATCGGTTGCCTCGGCGGGCACCCCCAGGCGAAAACCCCGAACATCGACCGCCTGGCGCGGCGCGGGGTCCTGTTCGAGCAGGCCTATTGCGCGGCCCCGGCCTGCAATCCCTCGCGGGCGGCCCTGATGACCGGGATCCGGCCCTCGACCTCGGGTATCTATCACAATTCAAATCCCTGGCGGCAATCACCGGTGTTGAAAGATGCGGTGACGATTCCCCAGTACTTCAGTGCCCAGGGCTATGTGTCCAAGGGCGCGGGCAAAATCTATCACGGGCGATTTCCGGACCCGGCCTCCTGGGATGTATACTGGCCCTCGAAGAAAAAACCGCGGCCCAATGACCCGCTGCCGAAAGGTCGACCGCTCGCCGGTGTCTCGAACACGCATTTCGATTGGGGCCCGGTGGATGTGCCGGATAAAAAAATGGGCGATAACCAGGTGGTCGACTGGGCGATCGAGCAGTTGGGGCAAACACACGCCAAGCCCCTGTTTCTCGCCTGCGGGATTTTTCGGCCGCACCTGCCATGGTATGTTCCGCCGAAATACTTTAAGCCCTTTCCCCTGGATGAAATCATCCTGCCGAAGGTCCCCGACGATGACCTGGACGATATTCCCGCGGCCGGCAAGCGGATGGCACGTGAGGCTGGCGACCATAGGAGCGTCCTCGGGAAGGGGCAATGGAAAACCGCGGTACAGGCCTACCTCGCTTCGATCTATTACGCCGACACGCAGGTCGGCCGCCTGCTGGATGCCCTGGATGCCTCGCCCCATAGAGACAACACGATCATCTGCTTCTGGACGGATCATGGCTGGCACCTGGGGGAGAAAAAGCACTGGCGAAAATTTTCATTATGGGAGGAATCCGCCCGGACGCCCTTGATCTTTGTTGCACCCGGCGTGACGAGGCCTGGTCAACGCTGTGATCAACCGGTGAACCTGTTGGATATTTACCCGACCTTGAATGCGCTGTGTGGGCTCCCGGACAAGAAAGGACTGGAAGGCAACAACCTGCTCCCCTTGCTGAAGAATGTGGAGGCACCGTTTCACCCGGTAAGCGTCACCACACATGGCAAGGACAACCACGGGATCCGCTCGAAACACTTTCGCTTGATCCACTACGCCGACGGTTCCGAGGAACTGTACGATCACCGGAAAGATTCAGGAGAGTGGACCAACCTGGCGGCAAATCCGGAATACGCGGCCATGGTAGAGCGCATGCGCAAGTGGTTGCCGAAGGTGAATGTTCCGGAGATGGATAAAGCGGATACGAAGGGGAATAAGGGAAAGAAAGTGCGGCGGGTGGGCCCCCGGGAGGATCAGGCACACTGAATGCTTCCCCCTCCGCTAATATGCGTTATGTTGTGCGGGTATGTATTTCAAGGCCATCAACGAAGCGAAGGTCTACGACGTTGCGGTCGAAACGCCGCTGGAGCGGGCACCCCGCCTCTCGGCCCGGCTCGGCAACCATGTATGGCTCAAGCGCGAGGACCTGCAGTCGATCTTTTCATTCAAGCTGCGCGGTGCCTACAACAAGCTGGCCCGGATGTCCGAGACCGAGCGCGCCCGCGGAGTCATCGCCGCCTCTGCAGGTAATCATGCCCAGGGTGTGGCCCTTGCTGCGCAGAAGCTGGGGTGTCGCGCGGTGATCGTGATGCCGGAGACGACCCCGGAGATCAAGGTGTCCGCCGTACGGGCGCTCGGGGCCGAGCTGGTGCTGAAGGGCGATGCCTACCCCGACGCCCAGTTGGAGGCCCAGCGTATCGCGGAGGCCGAGGGGCTCCTGCCGATTCATCCTTTTGACGATCCGGATGTGATTGCGGGGCAGGGAACCATTGGCATGGAGATCCTCCGCCAGGCGCATGACCCGATCGACGCCATCTTTGTTGCGGTGGGGGGGGGCGGCATGCTCGCAGGGGTTGCGAGCTACGTGAAGGCGCTCCGGCCCGAGGTCGATATCATTGGCGTGGAACCACAGGATTCCGCGGCCATGCATGAGGCACTGCAAGCGGGGCGGCCGGTGGAGCTGGAGCGGGTAGGCCTTTTTGCGGATGGCGTGGCCGTCAAGCGGGTGGGCGACCTGACCTTTGAGGCCTGCAGGGACACGGTGCGGGAAGTCGTTCTCGTCGATACCGATGAAATTTGTGCGGCGATCAAGGATGTTTTCGAGGATACCCGTTCCATTCTCGAGCCCGCCGGTGCCCTGGGCGTCGCCGGGATGAAAAAATGGGTCCAGCGCGAGGGTGCCACCGGGAAAAACCTCGTCGCGGTGGCCTGTGGGGCAAACATGAATTTTGATCGGCTGCGCTTCGTGGCTGAACGTTCCGAGCTGGGTGAGCACCGGGAGGCGGTCATGGCGGTGACGCTTCCCGAGCAATGCGGGGCGTTCAAGGCCTTCTGTCATTTCCTCGGCGCGCGGAACATCACGGAATTCAACTATCGTTACGCGGATGCCCGTGAGGCCCACGTCTTCGTCGGCATCGGGGTGCGCGATCGCGCCGAGGCCCACCAGCTCTTGGCCGAGCTAAACGAGGCCGGCTACCAGGCCGTCGACCTGACCGACGACGAGATGGCCAAGCTGCACCTGCGTTACATGGTAGGCGGCCATGCTCCCCAGATTGCCAACGAAGTGTTGTACCGGTTTATATTCCCCGAACGTCCGGGGGCCTTGATGGCCTTCCTGGACAGTTTGTCGGAGGATTGGTTGATCACCCTCTTCCACTATCGCAACCATGGCTCGGATGCAGGCCGGGTACTGGTGGCGCTCGATGTGCCCGAGGCCGACCGGCCCGCCTTTGCGGCATCGATTGATGCCCTGGGCTATCAATACCAGGAGGAAACGGGCAACATCGCGTATAAAATGTTTTTAGGGGCGCGCTCGTGATGTGGAGGCTTTGTTTCAGCCTCTGGTCAGCGGCCGGGTTGCTTGTCCAGGCCTTTCCCACCTTTGATGAAGTCGCGACCCTGACCACGACGGAGGTTGGTGCCCAGGCACTCGCGCGCGGGGATCTCGATGGCGACGGCCTGGAAGACATCGTTTATGTCGCCGGGTCGAGCAATCGCGTCGGCTGGTTTCGCAATCTGGGGGATCATTTTGATTCGCGGAAGATAATCAGCTCGCTTGCGATCGGCGTCTCACATCTTGACCTGGCCGATGTCGATGGGGATGGCGATGTGGATGTCGTCGTTGGTAGTCCGGGCAACAACCGGGTGATCCTGTTCAAGAACACGAATGGAACAGGCCAGACCTGGACGATGATCTCCATCGCACCGATCCAGGTTCCACAGGCCATTGCCTTTGCGGATATCAATCGTGACGGGGCACCGGATATCGTGACGACGGATGCAGATCAACTCATCTGGCTCAATAACAGTTCCGGTGACGGGTCCTCCTGGGTCAGCACCGTAATTGAGACGAACCTAACGGGCGTGATCGACCTTTTGGTCAGTGACCTGGACAAGGACGGGGCCCTGGATGTGGTGAGTACCAGTTCAGCGGGCCCGGTCTCGCTGCATATCAACATGCTGGGGGATGGCAGCACCTGGTTGAACCAGGCGATCCTGCCCCTGGCATTTGCGAGCGACCTGGAGCTGGCGGATATCAACCGGGATGGCCTGCCGGACCTGATCCTGGCCGTCCCCGGCTTGAATACCCTGGCCTGGTTGCCGAACCAGGGTGCCCATTCCTTTGGGGCGGCTACCACCATCGCCGATAACCTGGCTTCGGTCTGGGCCCTCACCTCCGGGGATCTCGATAGCGATGGCTGGGTGGATATCGTTGTCGGCCTGGCGGGTGACGATGTGGTGATGGCCTTCCCCGGCTTGGCCGGGTCGGTGTTTGCCGCCCCCGTGTTGGTCGAAAACAGCTTTAACGATCCCCACGCGCTCCTGCTGATGGATACCGACGTGGACGGGGACGAGGATGTGTTTCTCCTCTCGACTAGCGATGCCGACATCGGCGTGGCCATAAACGAGAACGCGCATCGCCGGGCGGACGCCTTCTGCGATGACCAGCTTGTGGGCTCTGTGGCGAACGCATCTACCGTGTACACCGCCGCGGCCGATCTCGATGGCAATGGGAAAATGGATTTGCTCACGCTTGAGGATTCCGGTGCGACCCTGGTCGCCCATCTCAATAACCCATTGACGGGCTTCGACCGGGTTGTGCTGCGGACGGGCTTGATCGGGGCAAGGCACCTGGAGACGGTTGACCTCGACCGGGACGGGGTGTTGGACGTGATTACCCATTCCTTTGACTTCCTTGATGAACGACTGTTGATGATCAATGGCAGCACCCTGGTCACCACGGAGTTGAACGCCCTGCGTTACAAAGCGGTGGCTTTTGCGGTGGCGGACATGGATCGAGACGGGGATGCAGATATCGTG
>JAYGFS010000513.1:0-13613 GCA_046581765.1 Verrucomicrobiota bacterium | reverse complement strand
ATAGGCCTCCAGGCCATACCACACCAGCAACTGGTAATTCGTATCCGTCCCCAGGTGGGCCTGGCATGCCAGCACCTCGACCAGGGGCCAGGCATCCTCCGCGCGCAGGCCGCCGCGGGCCATCTTCTGCAAGGCCCCGGCCAGGTGCAGGCGAACGAGATCACTTGCCGTCGATTCCGCAAGGTGCTTGAACGCCGTCACGTCGTCCAGCCCCCGGTCCACCATCCTGCGGACCAGGCCGCAGACCACCGCCTCGTCCCGATCCCCGAGCTGGCCGGCCATCCAGTCGATATCGATACAACTTTTCCCCGGTGTATCCGCCGTGGCCACCGACCGCGTATGCGCCAGGATCCACAGGGCGGAGAGGCGGATGGCCGGTTCGGGGCAAGCCAGGTAGAGCGTCTTCAGGCGATCGACCGCATCGGCTTCCAGCGCACCACGCTCCTGGAGGATGCGTATCGCCTTCCGCACATACCACTGGTTTTTCCGGCCCAACTCATTAACCAGGCGCAGGTTACCCCATTGCTGGAGATCGAGGCCGGGGGCCACCCGGTGCGGATCACCGTAGGTGATCTTGTAAATACGGCCGCTGGTCCGGTGCACGCCGTCGTGATCGTGGCACTCGCCGTTATCCGTCCAGTCCAGCAGGTAGACACCTCCATCCGGCCCGTATTTCATCTCTATGCCACGGAACCAGGGGTTGTTGGCGAGGAGAAAATCATCCTCGTGCCGGGCCACGAAGCCCGAGCCCTTGCGCGCCAGGCGATCCATGTTCACCCGGCGCCCGTGCGTGTTGCAGAGAAAGGCCTTTCCCCGGTAGGCCGCGGGCCAGTTGTCGCCCTGGTAAATCATCAGGCCCGCATGCGAATGCCCGCCGCCCACCTCGTTATGCACGCCGGGGACCCGGGATTTCCTCGGGAATTTATCGTCCCAGTGCAGGTGATCCGCGCACATGTCCATGTACGCGTAGAGATGCGGATTGAAGTGCTGACTGTGCATGCGCTTGTAGAAGGACCCGGGGACCACGTGCCAGAGGTGCCCGTTGACGTTGTTCGAGAAGAACATCTCACCACCGGGGGTGTAATCGAAGCCCCAGGGATTGGTCGTCCCCGAGACCAGGATTTCATAGTCGCGATGCAGCGGGTGATAGCGCCAGATGCCGCAACTGAGCAGCATCCGCCCGTCTTCCGGCGTCCCTGGCGGACCGATTGATGACACGTCCGTGATCCCGTGGCGGATATAGAGCCAGCCGTCCGGGCCCCAGAAAAGGCCGTTGACCATGTTGTGGCCGGCATTGAGACCAAAGCCGTCGATCAGGGCCTGGGGGGGACCATCGGGTAGGTCATCGCGATTCCGGTCGGGGATGAAACAAAAGGTCGGCGCGGTGGTCACCCAGACACCGCCGTAGCCCACCTCGAGACCGGTCAGGCGCTCCAGGCCGGAGGTGAAAACCTTTCGCCTGTCAAAGCGACCGTCCTGGTCCGTGTCCTCGAAGATCAGGATGCGATCTTTCATGCGCAGGTCCCACTGACCGCCCTTCTCGTAGGTGTAGCTCTCCGCCACCCAGAGTCGCCCGCGGTCATCAAAGGTCATCGCGATCGGCTGGTGGATATCCGGCTCCCCCGCAAAGAGGGTGAGCCGGAAACCCTCCGGCAGGGTGATCATCGCCGCGGCCTCCGCCGGGCTGGGCGGTGCCTCCGCTGGATCCTGGGAATTGAAGATTTGCTGCTCGGCTCCAAGCAGGCCGGGGACCAGCAACAGGCCGGCGAGAATCTTTTTCATGACGGACCCGGGCATGTCATGCCATCCCCACCACGAGCTTCCCCAGGGTCCGCTGGGATTCCTGTTGGCGATGCGCGTCGGGAATCTCCTCCAGGGTGTAGATCCGGGAAACATGCGGCTTGATCTTCCCGGCATCCGCCCGGGTCGCGACCTCCGCGAGGATGGCAGCCTGCTTTTCCGGCTTGCGCTCGTGCATCACGGCCGAGCCCATGAACTCAAAATGCAGGGAGGCATTTTTTCCAAAGAGCTTGTTGATCTGGTCGCCGGGAACCCCGGGCACGATGGTGACCAGGCGGCCACCGACCCCGAGACAGTCGATCGACTGGTTAAACACCTCGCCGCCGACGCAGTCGAAGACCACGTCACAGGAACCGGCGGCCTCGACGGGGTCCTGGGTCGTGTAGTCGATCACTTCATCCGCGCAGAGTTCCCTGCACAGGGCCATCGATTCCGGATAACCGGCGGTCGTTACAACCGTGCATCCGGCCTCCTTGGCCAACTGGATCGCGAAGTGCCCCACCCCGCCGGCCCCGGCCTGGATCAGCACGCGCTCGCCCGGCTGGATCCGCGCGTGGTCGTGCAGGGCTTCCCAGGCCGTGAGGATCGCCAGGGGGATGGCCGCCGCCTCTACATGGGAAAGCGTTTCCGGCTTACGGGCGACGACGCGTGCGTCCACCGCGACGAGCTCGGCATAGGCCCCCTCGCGAAGGAGCGAGGGCGAGCAATAAACCGCATCGCCTGGGGCGAAGCCCTCGACTGCGGAACCGACCTGCTCGACCACGCCGGACGCGTCGAATCCCAGGACCATCGGCGGTGCGCGATCCCCCCAGCGGGGGGCCATGCGGGTCTTGCAGTCCACCGGGTTGATGGCCGCCGCGTGCACGCGGATGAGCAGGTCGCCGGGACCGCAATCGGGCTCGGGAAAATCCTGCAGCACCAGCACCTCGGGTCCACCGAAATCGGTCATTACCATGGCTCGCATAAAGGTCTCCTGATTTGAGATGAACCGGGGACACGGTTCCACCGATGGGAAAGGATTTTAAAACGTCCTCCTTTGATAGGAAGATTAATCGGGGGCTTTTCTTCGCAGCGGGCAGGCCATGGCCTCGAAATATCCGGGGGACAACGAGGCCCGGGAATGCGTGATCCCCCTCAACCCTTCTTCGGCATTGCCCTGTGCCACACGGATCGTTACAAACACGGCATGAAACAGCATCCAACCACGCCCTTTTACACGCCCGACACTTTGGAACAGCGCTTTCTCCCCGAGGGTCCGCTCCCCATCCATCCCGAGGATTGGCACGAGGAAGGCCATTTCATGGCCTGGGTCAGCATCCAGCACGGGGCGGACAGTCGCCAGGGGGCGATCAACCTGCTGAACCTGGATAGCCGCGAGAACCGGAGCTACCTGCTCCCGGGTCGCCCCGGGTTCGCGGTCCAGGCCGCGCAGGCCGGCTGCTTCGTGGTGGGCATGGAAAAAGAACTTTGCCTGGTGGACATCCGCAGCGGAACCGCGGAGGTCACGGCCTCGGGCCTCCGGGTGGAGGACGACCCGAACACGATAATCAACGATGGCATCCCGACGGCATTCGGCATGGTCTTCGGGACGAAGGACTGCCGCTTCAAGGAGCCGGTCGGTCACCTCTACCTGTTCCGCTCCTCCGACCGGCAACTGGTCGACCTGGGGGCGGGACAGACCTGCTCCAACGGAAAGATCGTGCAGGGGAACACGCTTTTTGACATCGATACCCCCCGCAAGAAGGTGCAGCGCTATGTGCTCGACGTCGATGCGGGAACCATGAGCGAGCCCGAGGACTTTATCGACCTGGGCGCGGAGGATCATTTCCCCGACGGCATGCGCGTGACCCCGGACGGCCAGGGCCTGGTTATCGCGTTTTACAATCCGCACGAGGTACAAACCGGATGCGCCCGCCAATACAACCTCGCCTCCGGCGAAGCCGAGGCGGAATGGACGGTCGAGCAATCCCCTCGGGTGACCTGCCCGGCCTTCGTGGAAACCGACGATGGCGTCAAGCTGGTGCTGACCACGGCGATCGAGGGCATGGAAGATGCGTTGTTTGCAAGGAACCCACGGGCCGGTGCGCTCTTCATCGCCGATACGGATTACACCGCCCTGGATGTGCGCCCGCCACGGGTGCCGTTCCACGCCGATGGTTGACCGGGGCTGCCTGGAGAGCGACACCCTCCTCATGGTGGATCCAAGGCGGCGGGAACCGCCGCACTTCAAAACCCGGGCTTCGCGTTTACTTGTCGCCTTGCAAGGCCCTGATCCTGGCGTACCCTATGGCCATGCTGCCGCAGCACCGTGATCTCTACCTGGAATTGGGCAAGTACTTCCTGTACGGGCTGCCTTTCTTGGCCGGCTTTATGGTATCCTTGGCCAATAATTTTTTTCCCGGCATTGTGGTCTGTTCCTTAATAGGCGGGTTGATTATTGCCCGTCCGCTGGCGGCGATCTTTGCGGATTCGATCGAAGGTTTATTTCATACCCGGGAGGCCATCACTGAGATTCCCCCGATTTACTCCATCGCCGAAGCCAGGATCCAGGAAGGTAATTTTGATGCCGCCCGCGAACGATACGATGAAATGATGGATACGCATCCACATCTGCTCAAGGTCTACGTGGATGCTTTCAAGCTGGCCGCGCGATACATGGAAGACCTCGAATATTTTGAAACGATTCGGGAACGGGGACTTGCGCAGTTGAAAGAGCGGGATCATGCGGCGCTCGAGGCGGTCCACACCGGATTCATCGAATCCTTCGCTCAAACGCCGGCCTGGCGAAAACAATCGCCTATTGCTTACAAACCCGGCACCTGACCCCCACGGGTTCCGTGCCGCGCCGATGGCCAGCCCGGTCTATTTCCTCGGCGGCTTTTCACCCCGCTTCTTCGGCCCCTTCTCCCTGGCCGGCGCAGGAATGCCCTCCACCCGCGCATCCGCGGGTGGAATCGCTTCGCCGGCCGCCCAGTGGATCCCGTTGATAAACAGGCGGACGAAGCGGGGGTTCGCGAAACTTCCTGCATGCCCGATGGAACTGGAGAACACCCGGCCACCCCAGGCGTTCTTCCACAACCAGACCACGTCATCCGTCATGACGGGTTCCACCTGGAAGGTGCCGAACATGTTCTTTACCTCGCCGTTCTTCTTCGACTTGCCCGTGCCGCGGAGGAGAACCGTTGCATCCGCAGGAATATCCGACAGGTAAAGGGTCCCCGGATCGATCACCGGATCCCCTTGATCGTACCCGGCAAGCACGGGGTGGCCCTTGGCCCCCGGAGCAACACGCACCTCGGTCTGGCCGGCGAGATGAAGGGAGTAGGCGGTACCGAGCACATCCCTCCCGAAGCCGTTGTTCCATTTTTCAAGCGGATGCCCCTGCGGATAACGAAATGCATGCGTCGAGGTCCGAAAACCAACCACCGGCTTCCCCGCCTCGACGTAGTCACGGATATGCTGCAGTTGCTCCTCCGGCAGGGTCAGGAAACGCAGGAAGAAAATGGCTACATCAGCCTCCCTCAAGGCTTCCAGGCCGGGAATCCCCTTGGGGTTCTTCTCGGGGTTACCCTCCGGCAGCACCACGGTCGTCCGAAAGCCAAAGCGCTCCAGTTGCTTTGCCAGCGGAGGCATGGTCGACCCGGGATTGTAATGCGGGGTACCGATGACAAAGACGGCATGCGGTTGGGCGAAGAGTGAGCCGAGCGGGGACAGGAGTATCAAAAGGATCCATTTTTGCATGCTTCCTTACATACGCTAATGGCGTAATTCAGACAATATTGATTTGCAAGCGGGGGCTTTTGGCGTACCCTGCGCAGCCTCACATGGTGCTCCGACCAACCCGGACGAGCCTTTTATGCCCCATACGAACGTTTCATCATGGATTTTGAATCAGCAGGCCTGAATGAACCACTGCTCAAGGCGGTAAAGAAACTCGGCTTTTCCGAGCCCATGCCCGTCCAGGCAGCGGTGCTGCCCATCCTCCTCACCGAATCCACCGATATCGTGGGACTCGCGCAAACCGGGACGGGGAAGACCGGGGCCTTTGGCCTTCCGCTACTCCAGTTGATTGATCCCGCTAAACGACACACCCAGGGGGTCATCCTCTGCCCTACCCGTGAGCTCTGCCTCCAGATTACCCAGGACCTCCAGGATTTCAGCCAGTACATCGACGGCTTGAACGTGGTCGCCGTGTACGGCGGTGCGGCTATCAGCCAACAGGTCACCCGGATCAAGCGCGGTGCCCAGGTCATCGTGGCGACCCCGGGGCGCCTGCTTGACCTCATCCGGCGCAAGGTGGTCAAACTCCAGCAGGTTTCCTACGCGATCCTCGACGAGGCTGACGAAATGCTCAACATGGGCTTCCAGGAAGACATCGACAACATCCTTTCCAACCTGCCCGACGAACGCAACATCTGGCTGTTCTCGGCCACCATGCCCCGCGGGGTCGCACGCATCGCAAAGAATTATCTCAAGGAGCCCCGGGAAGTCACCGTGGGCAAGGCCAACGAGGCCGCGGACAACATCGCCCACAGCTATTACATGGTGCAGGAGAAGCACCGCTACCAGGCCTTGAAACGTATCATGGATTTCCACCCACGCATGTATGGCCTGATCTTCTGCCGAACGCGCAGGGAGACGCAGCAGGTGGCGGAAAAACTGCTGCAGGACGGTTACGTGGCCGAGTCCCTGCACGGCGACTTGTCCCAGGGACAACGCGACGCGGTCATGCGGAAATTCCGCAATCAATCGGTGAAGATCCTGGTGGCAACTGACGTCGCGGCACGCGGTCTGGACGTCGACGACATTACCCACGTCATCCATTACAAGCTTCCGGAGGAGGCCTCCATCTACACGCACCGCAGCGGCCGCACCGCGCGCGCGGGAAAATCCGGGGCATCGGTTGTCCTGTTAAACCTCAACGAGTCCCGCAAGATCCGGGACCTGGAACGCTCGGGCATCACCTTCGAGGCCAAACAGATCCCCAGCGGCCGGGCGATCTGCGAGAAGCAGTTATTTTTCCTGGTCGAGAAGATCGTCCAGACCGAAATCAACCGCGATGAAATCGAGGACTTCCTTCCCGCGGTCTACGAGGCCCTCGGCGGCTTTGAAAAGGAAGAACTCATCCAGCGTTTCGTCTCCGCGGAATTCAGCCGTTTCCTTGACTACTACCGCCACGCGGCTGACATCAACGTGAAACCGGGCAAGGGGAAACGCGGCAAGAACGCCTACGAGCGGGAACAACCCGGCAGGGGGCGCAGGGGGAAGGAAAAAGGAAGCGTCCGCAGCCAGGGAAAACCCCGGATGGAAAATGCGCATCGCTTTTTCATCAACGTCGGCAAGATGGATAACATCGGCGCCGGCGCGATCGTCCGGCTGGTCTGTGAAAAGGCCCACATTCCTTCCGAGATGATTGGCGGCATCAAGCTGAACCGCGAATTTTCCTTCTTTGAAGTCGACCAGGATATCGCCGAGCACGTGAAGGCCTCCCTGCGAAATGCCAGCCTCGATGGCCGACGGGTGGAAATATCCGATGTCCGGCGGAAGAGTTCCCGCGGAGGTGGTGGTGGTAAAAGGGGCGGGGACTACGCAGGAAAGAAGAAGAGCGGCGGCTACGCCGGGAAAAGCGGCGGCTACGCGGGTAAAAAGAAAGCGTCCAAGCCTCATCGCAAGGGCGGCAAACCAAAAGAAGACTAGCGGCTTGCGCCAAGCTGCCCCGGGATGTATTTACCGGCATTGCCGCCGGGCGCAATCAACGCTACCTTCGTCCCCATGGAATTTCCCAGCATGGTATACTGCACCCGCGAGGATCAACCCGGACGGGAAATCAAGGACTGGAAAACCGCCAAAGGACAATTATCCGGCCTCAAGGTCAAGGGCCGGTCGTTCATCATCTTTGAAAAAGAAAACGGGGATTATGTCCAGTGCGCGGGTAGCCGAAAGGCCTTAACCGTCGAGGCGCGGATGCATGCAGGCGACGGAAGCTTCCGGCACGTCATTTTCGGCTGCGACGAAGCCACCGGGGTGGAGGTCGAGATTCCCACGTCCGAATCTGTCCTCCGGGTGGATGCCAGCCAGGTGCTGAACCTGAAATATGCCCGGGGCATTCTTCAACCCTGGCTGGAAGGCTATGCCTTCCCGATCCGGTACATCCAGACCGACATCACCGACCGTTGTCCGGGCTGAAGACGACGATCGGGTTGCGTGCGACACGCCACGCGCGCTGGCCTACTCCCGATCAAGCCGCTCCTGCACCGACTGGCGCAGGCGATAAATGGGATCCATATTCACCCCGTCCAGGTCAATTTCGATGATGCGGTCCAGATCGATCAGGGCTTCCGGATACTGGCCCTGGCTGTAGTGAAGCATGGCCCGCATGCTCAAGTACCCGGGGTCCTCCTCAATCGCGAGCATGACATCCAGGTAGCGCAACATACTCTCCATATCGCGCTCACCTTCGGCCACCGCCAGGAGATTGCTGAGGATGCGAAGGATAATGGAGCGACGGGAGGCCGCCTCGAAACTGCTCTCTTCCAGGCTGTACCCGCTGAGCAGCGAGGCCTCGACCTTGGTGATCGTGCGCCCGCCGCCGAACGGATCGATCAGTCGCTTTTTCGCCGCCGCCGGGTCTTTTCCTTTCGGCTGGTACATGCAGATAAAATGACGGGGCACCCCCACGCCGTAGACCGGCAAGTCGAGGCGATCGGCCATTTCCACCAGGACCAGGGACAGCGTGATGGGCAAGCCCTCGCGATCATCGATGACCTCGTTGATGTAACTGTTCGAGCGATGATAATACTCGCGATTGCTCCCGTGATAGCCCAGGTCCTCAAACAGGTATTTCAACAACTTGTCGAGCCGTTGCTCTTCCGAGTCGTCTTTGGCGTAGCGCTGCTTCACGGCCGCCACCATCCGGTCGATGCGCCGCTGGTAAACCGCCATGTCCAGGTCCGCGTTATCCAGCCGGGCGATCTGCAGAGAAGACATCAACAAATCGATTTCACCGTCCTCGACCTTGAGCAGGCCGGCCAACTCGCGTGCAACCATGTCCTGGTGAACCCGGGCGGCCAATTTTTTCAACCGCCGGCTTTTCGCCTCAAGCAGGCGCGCTTCCTCTTCAACCACTCGCAGCCCGGCCTCGCCGTACGCCGCAAGGGATTCCGTGCGCGGGCGATCAAAGGGCCCATCGAGGGACACCTCTTTCAGCAGTTTACGTACTTTTCGACCGGCTTTCTTCGACAAGGCCAGGCTTAGCAGGGAATCCCCCACGCGGAATCTACGAAATTCGGCCCCGGGACTGCGAAACTTCACCAAGCCCACCTTGCCCGGCTTCAAGGCCATTTCGTCAGCGGTGATCACGACGTCCCCGTTCACGGAGCCGATGATTTTTCCATCACCAACCCGAACCTTGATACGATTCCACTCGCCGGGACGATAGGCCTTGGAGGGCACGGTGTTCAGGATGGTCCAGGAGTAGACATCCGGACCTTCAAAGCGGGTGAGGCGTATCGATCCCGCGGTTGGATAGAATCCGTAGTGCGTATCCGAGCCATCGGAACAAAAGCTCAGTCCCGCGGCACCACTTTCCTCCTCCAGCTTAACCTCAACCTCCAGTTCAAAGTGCTCGCCGGGCTTCCCGGCGAGGTTGACCAATTGCATGCGGCCACCAAAACCACTCCCCTGCCCGCTGGCCACGATGGTCCCGGCCCGCTGGCGCCATTCCCCACCCATCACGGACTGCCAGTCCTCGGTGTCAAGGGCGCCAATGGTGATCCAGTGCTTCATCGCCACCGGGTGCTGGTTCTCCATGAGCCGCTTGAGATCATTGATCGGAACCGCCAGGCCGAGCGCAGCGGAAGACTTGATCGCGAGCAAGCCGATTGCGCGCCCCTGCAAGTCCATCACCGGGCTGCCGCTGCTGCCGGGCTCGAGCGGAATCGCAACCTGGATCATGTCGAAACCGTCCAGGTCGCGCTCGGCCGAAACAACGCCGCGACTGACGCTGAACTCCAGCCCTAGCGGATTTCCGATCGCCATGATCGACTGCCCGACGACAAGGGTATCGGAATCCCCGAGCTCAATGGGCACGAGATCTTTCGCATCGATCTTGATCAGGGCCAGGTCCCGGGCGCGATCGACACCGAGGACGTGGGTCGGCTTGTAGGTTTCACCGCTTGGGAACTCCACCGTGAAGGCGCGATTCTGGCCGATAACATGCCAGTTGCTGGCAATTACGCCATTCGTTCCGACCACGAAGCCCGTGCCGAGGACACTGCTCTCGCCCCAGCGATCGGCCCTCTTGATCAGGACGATAGAATTGCGCTTTTCCGCGGCGAGGGCCTCCACGGTGGAGGTTTCACGCTCCGTCACCTCGGCGTGAAGGGTGCCGAGGAGCAGGGCGAAAATGATTCGGAAGGACCTCATAGCCGCAGAGTGTACACCTAATCGCTCGAACATGATACGCGTTTTCTTTTCGGCTGGCCGCATGCCGTCCGCGCCTAGACCTTCCGCAAGCGGGACCGATAAAAGCCGAGCTCGGCGATGGAGGCCTGGATATCGTAATAGGCGTCATGGCCGGCCAGGCCTTCGCGAAGGCGGGCCGCGGGGAAATACTGCCGGAGTTGCTCGTGCGAGTCCTTATCGAATTCCGCTTCGCCAAAGTGATCCCGCCACTGTACTTTAATGGTCGATACGTCGAGCAGGCGGTAATGCAGGCGCGTGACGAAGGCGGGCAGCAAACGCCGGGCAAGGAGCCAATCGTTGTGCACGCTGTTGCCGGCGAGGAGGGGGCGATCCTGGATCGCATCGATCGGACCACCCGTGACCCGGTCCACGTAGGCAGCCAGCATATTATCCGCGACCTCGATTTCCACCGCCTCCCCGGACAAAGAGCCTTCCACGACCCGGGGAATGTGTTCGCGCACCCAGGGGCTGATCGCTTCCGGGTTTTCCACCCGGATGAACAGGTTGATATCCTCTTCGGGCGTGCTCAGGGGATCCAGGGCCGTATTGGTGGCCATGACGGCCACCTGCAGCAATTCCGCGTTATCCAGGTCCAGGCTGGAGAACTCGGCATCAAACCAGAGGTAGGCCGGGGTCACGGACATCAGCCCTGCCCCCGCGGGATCGGCTTGAGCTTCCAGATATCCCGGTTATAATCCCGTATCGAGCGATCGCTGGAAAATTTTCCGATGCGAGCGGTGTTCAGGATGGCCATCTTCGCCCATCGCTCCGGATCACGATAGGCCGTGTCGACCTCTTTCTGGCTCGCACAATAGGCATCAAAATCCGCCAGGCAGAGGTACGGATCCGTGGAGGTCCAGCTGTTCTTCAAATCCTGCAGCACCCCGTGTTCGCCAGGCGTGAAATAATCGGAACCGATCCACTCGACCAGGGTGCGCAGGTGGGCATTCGCCTGCAGTATATCCTGCGGATCGTATCCGCCCTTCCATAGCGCCTCCACCTCCTCCATGGTCTTGCCGAAGATGAAAATATTGTCGGCGCCGACTTCTTCCAGGATCTCCACGTTGGCCCCGTCGAGCGTACCGATGGTCAAGGCACCATTGAGCGCCAACTTCATGTTTCCAGTACCGGACGCCTCCTTCCCCGCGGTCGAGATCTGTTCGGAAAGGTCGCCGGCGGGGATAATCTTGCTCGCAAGGGACACCCGGTAATTCGGGAGAAAAACCACCTTCAACTTGTCCTGGATGCGCGGATCGTTATTGATCCGTGAACCGGCAGCGTTGATCGCCTTGATGATGGTCTTGGCGAGCACATAACCCGGCGCGGCTTTGGCCCCAAAGACGAATACGCGCGGATGGATATCCAGGTCCGGATCTTGCAGCAACTGGTGGTACAGGGAAAGGATATGCAGCAGGTTCAGGTGCTGGCGCTTGTATTCGTGCAGGCGCTTGACCTGCACGTCAAACAGGGCATCCGGGGAAACCGACACGCCGCAGAGGTCCTGTATGATACCGACCAGGCGCTGCTTATTCGCATGCTTGATCGCCATGTATCGCTCGCGGAAATCGGGATCCTCGCGAAACGGTTCCAGGTCGCGGAGGTGATCGAGATCCTTAATCCAGGTATCGCCAATCTTTTCCCGGATGAGATCCGACAAGCCATGATTGATCGAGAGCAACCAACGGCGGGGGGTGATGCCGTTCGTCTTGTTATTGAACTTGCCCGGGTACATCGCGTCGAAATCACTGAACAGGTTGCTGCGCAAGAGGCGCGTATGCAAAGCAGCTACCCCGTTCACGGAAAAACTACCGACAACCGCGAGATGCGCCATGCGCACGTGCTGCACCGGGCCCTCCTCGATCAGTGACAAGGCACTGATTTTTCCCGCATCCCCCGGCCAGTGGGCCTCCACGGTTTTAAGAAAGCGACGGTTGATTTCCAGGATCAACTGGATGTGGCGGGGCAGGACACGCGAGAAGAGCGGAACGCTCCATTTCTCCAGGGCTTCCGGGAGCAGGGTGTGATTGGTATAGGCGAAGGTACGCGTGGTGATGTCCCAAGCCGCTTCCCAAGGCAGCTCGTTCTCGTCATGCAGGATACGCATCAACTCGGCAACGGCAATCGCCGGGTGGGTATCGTTCAGCTGCACGCAGACTTTCTCGGGGAAACCTTCCCACCCCCCGTTGGATACCCGATAGCGGCGGACGATGTCTTTTAGGGAGCAGGCCACGAAGAAATACTGCTGCACCAGGCGAAGCTCCTTGCCGTTCTCCGTTGCGTCGTTCGGGTAGAGCACCTTCGAGATGGTCTCGCTTTCATTCTTCACGCGCAGGGCTTCGTCGTAGCTCCCCGTATTGAAAATATCGAAATCGATATCCTTGGTCGCCTTCGACTCCCACAGCCGCAGGAAATTCACCGAGCCGAGTTCGTAGCCACAGATCGGAATATCGTAGGGCACGCCACGCACGGTGCGACCGTGGACCCACTGCGGCTTGTACTCACCGCGATCATTAAAGACCTGCTGCACCTCGCCATAGACCTGGATATCCTGGATGTGCTCCGGGCGGACGATGTCCCAGATATCCCCGTAGGGCATCCAGGAATCCGGATGCTCGACCTGGTAGCCGTTCTCAAACGCCTGCATGAAGAGGCCGAACTCGTAGCGGATGCCGTAACCGATGGCCGGCAGATCGAGATTGGCCATCGAATCCAGGAAGCAGGCCGCGAGCCGGCCGAGACCGCCATTGCCCAGGGCCATGTCGTATTCTTCCTCGATGAGATCCTCGAGGTCCTGGCCGAGATCCGCGAGCGCATCGCGCATGACGTCATACAGGCGGGCGTTCTCCAGGTTGTTCGCGAGCAGCCGGCCCATGAGGTATTCCATGGACAGGTAGTAGACTCTTCGCGCGTTTTCATGATAATGCCGCTGCTGCGTCTCGAGCATGGCTTCCACGACTTGCTCGTGCACCACCTTGCAGGTGACACGCCACCAGTCACGCCGCGTGGCGATTTCCTGGGGTTTTGCCAGGTGCAGCCGGATTTTATCGACCAATAGCTCTTTCAGTCTTTCTACGGAGATCTGTTCCTTTTCAAGTACCACCGTCATGCGATGCTAGTCCTTCCGCTCGAAAAACATAAGGTGCTGCCAGGGTAACTTGTCGTAGGACTCCACGAGCTTGAACCCGTTGGCCGTATATTCCTTCAGGATCTGCATCTTGCTCATCCTGTGGTCGGGCTTGATGGGAACGGTCTTGTCTTCCTCCCGGTATTCAACCAAGGCTACGCGTCCCCCCGGCTTGAGACTCTTACGAATGTGGGCGAGCATGGCCTCCAGATCGGAAGAGCACACG
>JAYGFS010000486.1:0-4277 GCA_046581765.1 Verrucomicrobiota bacterium | reverse complement strand
AGCCCCGAGTGCGAGCAGTGGCAGGGCCAGCGCCGCCGGTCCCTTGGCCAGGATCCCCAGGCCCATGCAGAGGCCCGCGCCGATCCAGTGGCGCAGGCTTCGCTGTTCAAGGGCCCGGTATACCAGGAGGATGCTTGCGGTGGTAAACAGGGTCAGGGTGATGTCCGTTTCCGCCAGCCGCCCATGCCGCAAAAACCCGATAGAACTGGCGAGAAGGAGCGCCGCCATCAGCCCGCCCCTCGGCGATATCCAGGTGCGGCCGGCTGCCAGGACCACGAGCACCAGGGCCACCGCCGCGAGTATCGTCGGAAAACGTGCCGCGAATACCCCCTGGGAGCCGCTCAGCTTCATCGCGCTTGCGGACATCCAATACGACAGGGGCGGTTTACGCAGGCGCGGTTGGCCCTGAAAATCCGGGATGATCCAGTCCCCGCTCTCGACCATGTTCCGGGCGCAGATCCCGACCCGGAGTTCCTGTTGACGCTCCATGGTAAAGAAAGGGCTCCCGATAAAGAGAAAGAAGAAGGTCATGATGGCGAGCAGGCAGGCTGGGTGGCGAAGTCTCATCCGGAGGCCATCCTACGCCGATTCCCGGGCCTATTCCGACTCGAAAATAAACGCGGATGCGCCGCATCCCCCCCACCGCTCAGCCAAACTGGAACACCAGCATGGCCAGCAGCCAGGCCGCGACCAGGGCCAGGCCGACGATCATCACCCACTTGCGGAATTTCGACGGCCCGTAGCGATTCAGCAGGTGATCCTCCTTCTGCCAACCCGACTGCGCGGCTTTCAGGGCCTCCCGGAGGTCCTTTGAGGGCGGCGGCCCGCCCCGGCCGGTGCCTTTCGCGCGCATGTAGTCCCGGTCATCAATACCCATGCCGAAATCCTACTACAGCCCCTTCCCGATATCCAGCCACCAGGTGCCCGTTCCGCGAAGGGGTGCCGGCAAGCGGGGCTAAAGCTGGAATACATATACTACCGGAAAACGTTCCAGGTGGGGCTGGAGGAGCTCGAGGAGCTCACCGTAGGCCAGGCTGGACTCGACGAGGAGGAAGAGGGTCTGGACGCCCTCGCCGTGTTCCTTGATCAGGCTTAGCAGCTCATCCGTCGAAGCGGCGGGATAGGAATGGGGAATGATTTCCGGGACAATGTCGTCACCGTATTTTTCCTCGGCAAGGATCAGCTCGTAGGTGGTCGCCTCGCCCTTTTTGCGGACGTAGAGTTCAAAGGGCTGGCCCGGACGCTTGTCGCGTTGCAACCATGCCAGCTGCGGGAGAAAGGTCTTCTAATACACGTGACCTTCGGGTGGCGGGTTGATGCGCAACCCGCCAACGGTTTCGATCTTTTCCAGCTGGCCGCAGATATCGACCACCTTCTCCAGGGGGAGCTCGGGGGCGAAGTGTACCGTTCCGAAAGCCTCGGGCACTTTCTCCAGCGCGGAAAGCATGGCCGGGAAGCTCGTGTCCTCGTGTAACGCGGAGCCATCCGCCCGCCGGAGCTGGTACCTCACCTGCCCCTCCGCGTAAGCCAGGTCCAGGCGCAGGTCGTTGATCGCCGAGAGCGTCGCATGCGGACGGAGCACGATCATCATGGGATGCCCGGTGTCCATCGCCCAGGTCGCGTTGCACACGTGATTCCCGTAGACCTCGCCCTTGCTCCCCTGCCGCGGCAGGTCGAGCACCGTGTTGACCTCGTTGTAATCCGAGACAATCGCGGTGGGACCGAATACATCGGCACCGTAAACCTTCTTGCCGGAACCGCCGGGATCATCAACCATCATGGAGCCGGTAAACACAAGGCCATCGATCGCCATGTCCTGACCCGTGGAAACGTCGATGATGTATTCCTCCATCCGCTGGTCCCGCAAGGCACCGTCCGGATCCATCACCTGGGCGTTCATGATCACCCGGTCACCCTTGGGCCAGAAGCGCAGGCGGCCCGGGTCGACCGGCCAGCCGGGTTTTAGCCCGATAAAGACCAGGGCCTCGTGGACATGGCTCGGCTTGGCGTAGGCCACGGAAATGGACTCGTAATCGTTCCCGCTTTCGGGACCGATCACGAAAAACTCCGTGGGCTCCCCGGCTTTCATCCCCGTCGCCCCCGCCCACAGCTGCACCGTCCGCTCCTGTTTATCCGCGACCAGGAAGGGCCGGACCAGGTAGCGGGCGGCATCCAGCCGGGCGGACATCCTGGCGTGGGAGGATTTCGCCGCGTCCCGCGTGGCCTTCGCCGCGGCTGCCTTGGCTTCATCCGTCTCCGCAACCGGAATCACCCGGAGGAAGTCCTTATCGACGGCGGGCTGCTCCGCGCTCGACGCTCCGGCCAGGGCCAACAGGATACAAAAAATGCTTCGTTTCATCTGCTTCGTTTTTATTTACCCCGCTGCACCCGGGATTTCTATGGACGACTCGAGCACCGGGTCTACCGGTTTAACGTTTCCCCTGGCCGGAAGGTTCAACCGTACCGGTTCCGGTGACCGGAAACGTTCTAGCGGGCACCGAGGAATTTCCCCATCGCCGCATCATCCAGCACCCCCTGGCCGTACCGGGCGTCTCTTCCGGTCGGCCCGGCATCCGTCAATGACCCGTACAGGGCGCTCAGCACGTTTTTTTCGGATGCATCCGGGTGCACGGCGAGGTAACGGCTCAAGGCCCCGGAGACATAGGCCGTGGCAATGGAGGTCCCGGCGTAATATCCCGCCGGGCCGTTGTGCCCGACCGGGAATTCGGCATGTCCAGGCGCCGCCAGGTCGACAAAGCTGCCGTAATTCGAATTCTCCCAAAGCTCGCCGGTAGCACCCAGTGCCGAGACCGCAATCACCCCGTCATAGGCCGCGGGGTACATGGCCTGGCCGTTGGGCTCGTTGCCCGCAGCGGCGACGACGAAGAGGTTGCTCTCCCGGGCCGCATCGATGGCCTCCTCCATGAATTGGCTATCCACCGTGGAACCCCAGCTCAGGCTTAAGACCCGTGCATCCTGCTCCTGCGCGTAGGCCATGCTTTCCATGATGCTGAAATTGGTTGTATTGCCCTCGGCGTCGAAGGCCTTGATCGCGATAAGGGGAACACCCTGGTCGTCTATGGCCTGCGAGCTGCTCGGCTGGACCATGCCGCTGACGACCATGGCCATCTGGGTCCCATGACCGGACGGATCCGCGATCGGGGTGCCCGGTTGCGTCGCATCCAGGGACCCCTTGACCAGGTCGCCCATCTCCACGTCCCCGGAGAGTCCCGTATCCAACACCGCGACCAGGCTGGCACCTTCCTTGGCGGGAAGCGGGGCGGGGGACGAAGCCCCTGCGTTCCCCGATACGAAGCTGGCGCCCGGTTCACCGGTATCGATCACGTAGTTGGGCTCGACCGCGGCAACGTTGGGGTGATTGACCAGCTGGGCGACGATACCCGGCACGTTGGAGTCCTCGGCGAGCTTGATGCGATATACACCGCGCGCGGGCAGGCTGTCAGCGACAGCCCCGTTAACCGAGGCCAGCAGGTTCTTGAACTGTTCGAGGGTGGTGCCCCTTTTCATCCCGATCAACAATTCATCCTTTGCATAGGCGATCCCATCCGGGCCGACCACGACCACGAAATTCTTTCCGTCCTTCAGGATCGGCTGCAGGCGGTGGTGGTACCCGATGCGGTAGACATCGATCCGGGCCAGGCGAGGGAAGGCCCCGAGCGGACCCTCCACCATCTCCCACTTGATCGCGTGACCGTAGTGACTGAGCAAGCGGTCCAGCTCCTTTTCCAAGTCACCGTCCACGACCTGGCCGGTGACCCGGGCCTTGATCCCCGGGTCGACGTTTACCTCGATCCCATAGCGCGCGAAAGCGGACAACACGTCGATCAGTTCATCGTCCTGCGCACGGATGGACACCCGGGAATCCTTCAGGAGAACGATCTGTGCAGAACCGGCCGTTATTCCGGCCAGGAGCAGGCAAAAGCTTAAGATCAGGCGTGATTTTTTCATTATGGCCGGCCAAACAGCTTCGTGGCAGTCAAATAGTACTTTCAAAAACGCGGAAAGGCTTTAGTATACTGCACTATATGTCGACAAACACTTACAAGAAAGCACTCAAATTCTTTGCCCGGGCAGTACTCGCTACCCGAACCGCAGGCTTTTTCGGGCAGGTGCGAGCGGAAGACGACGATCGTTCCATCGATCGATACCGCAACAAGAACCGCCCCGTTTACCAGCTCTATAAGGGCCACATGAACGAAGAACTCAACCGGGCCAAGCTCAATCTGCCTACCCAGAAGTCGAAAACGAAACTCAAA
>JAYGFS010000446.1:0-1805 GCA_046581765.1 Verrucomicrobiota bacterium | reverse complement strand
CACCGTGCCGGCCTCGGCCATCACGGTAACCGTAAGTGCAGCACCCGAGCTGGAGCTCAGCCTGGACGGAATCGTCTTCAGCGCATCCGTCGCGGCGGTGCTGGACGGGATCACGCCCGCCACGGTCATGTGCCGGGGCCTGAACGACGGCCTCCTTGAGCCCGTGGAGACCCACCACCTTTCCCACGCGATTAGCGTCGGGGATGGGGGCGACTATACGGCGGCAACCGCGATCGACAACCTGGCGGTCACCCTGGCGGATGCCCTTATGGGCCAGGGCGGTGACCTGGCGGTCTACTCCAACACCGGAACCGGTGACGAGAACCTGGACGTGGGCGCATCGACCGTGAACACCTTCAGCTCCACCGTCCTGGCGCCGAAGACCTCGTACCACCTGATGGACAGCGGGCAGGAGATCCTGCTCAGCGCGGGACGGCATCTCGTCCTGTACCAGGTCCGGATCGATCATAGCAGCGGGGCAGGGCGTTCCGAGATCCTGTCCCACCTCAGCCTGGAGGTGAACGGGATCGTGGAAGACCTCGCGGCCGGCTGGAGCCAGGGTTTTATCCGCAACACGGGCGGGGCCGACGAGGCCGTGCTCTCGGGCGGGGCCATTATCCAGGCACCGGCAAACGCCATTCTCCGGCTGAACACCCAGCGCAGCGACACCAATACCGGCAAACTGGTCAACATCGCCTCCGGCCAGGCCGCGATTCAACTGCTGAAGCTCGACGATGACCTGGATACCCTGCGACTCGGCCGCAACGCGGTGATCACCGCCCCGGCCAACTCCTTCACCACCATCCCCTACGACCAGGTGGACGAGGCCTCCGCCGGGGCCTTGGGCCACACCCCGGGATCCGGCACCGTGATCCTGAACCAGCCGGGCCACTACCTCGTCCTTGCCAATACACACCTCGATCGAAGCGGGCTCAGTGAAAACGGCACCCGCACCGCCTTTACCCAGCGCCTGCTCCTCGACGGCAATGAAGTCCCGGGCTCAAAGACAACAAGCTACCTCCGGGGACAGGTGGATGCGGACAGTTGCTTCCAGGGCACGACCTCCCTGGGGATGATCCTGGAAAGCACCGGCGGACAGCCCCTGCAAGTCCAACTGCTGCAGGAGGGAACCCAGTTGGCGAACATCACCGGGGCCCGCACCGCGCTATCCCTGGTCAAGCTCCCGGACAACGGCGCCTTCATCCGGCTCGAGGACAGCACCGGGCAGGACCTGAACCCCGCCACGCGCACCCCCCTCACCTTTGCCAACCAGGCCGCCACGCCCGCCCCGGCCTTCAGTCACTCGATCAGCAACAGCCCGGTCGTCATCGAGCAGGAAGGCCCGTACCTCTTCCTCGGCGCCTTCTTCTGTGACAACGACACCACGGCACGGCAGGTTTCCCTGCAGGAATGGACCATCGACGGCATCCCCAGCGGCTACGGCGGATCCTCGCAGTACTCCCGCCACGCCTCGAATTTCAACAACGGCAACTGGTCCGGATTCATGGGCCCGCTCTCCGTCTCCAACCGCGTGGAAGTAAACGCCTCGCGGCTCGCGGCCGGCGGGCTCCTCCCCGGCCACGCCCTCGGTTTACAGGGTGCCGGGATCGTATCTCTCTCCTCCAATGCGGTACTGGTGGTGAAGGAGGGGCTCGGCATCGGGGCAGGCACTATCGAGGGGATCGATCCCCAACTGCTCCGGGCCATGGATGCGAGTGCGCCGGCCTCGAACATCGTGTATACCGTCGAGACCGACCCGACCGGCGGCACCCTGCGCAACAACGGCGTCGCGCTCACCCCTGGAG
>JAYGFS010000336.1:0-2316 GCA_046581765.1 Verrucomicrobiota bacterium | reverse complement strand
CTTTTCGCGGGGCACCCGTTGCGTTTCCTTTCCCCCCCCGGCCGTCATTTAGGATGTCTCTCGCCCTGGTGTTTCGACAACCTGAGAGGTAAATCGCTTGACCACCAACCCGTGGATGCCATTTAATACCGCTATCAGGGCGGAATGGTTTCGCCACGTGAAAGGATTTCTGATGGCACGTAGAGAAGAAGAAGCACTCAACTGGATGATCAGCTTCAGTTGTTGGAGCTGCAAGGAGGAGAGTGAGATCGACCTGAAAAAGGCACAAGAGGATCGAATCGAGGGCGGCATGTACGACACCATCAAACCCAACCCGAAAAATCTCCATAAGTATCACATAAAGTGCCCGGCTTGCGATAGGTTTAACACCATCTACTTTTAGCGATCTGTATCGCGGCTTGCCCCGCCCGCCCGAGCAAGAACTTGTTCGTCCTGCGCTGGATGATCGTTTCCTGCAGGTTCCCCGATTTTTACCCCGGCCGCTGCGTCCCGCTTTGCTGTTCCCGACGGAGCTTCTCTATCGCCCATTCTCCCGGGCAACAAAAAAACGCCGGGGTATCGCCGGCGTTTCATGTTTGAAACTCGTGCGCCCGGATCAGATCTGTGACTGGGTGGCGATCAGGTCACGCAGGATGTAGATGCCCTCTCCCAGCACGATGTCGTTCTTGTCCTTGGTTTCCTGGTCTGTACTGTCCTCGTCGTCGCCCTGCTCAAGCTCCTTCTGCATCTTGTCGAACTCTTTGTCGGCGCGGGCCTCCGTCAGGCGTGTTTCCAGGTTCAGGGTGACTTCGGTTTTGGCCATGCGCTCCTGCAGACGTTCGATGAAGCCCTTCTGGGCGATGAAGCGCGGATCCTTGTCGCGGCGCTTGGTCGAGGCTTCGTTCAGGTTTTCCACCAGGTCCCCCAGATGGCCGGAGGGGCGGAAGCGTGCGGCACCGATCATGGACCAGGGCAGGACGTTATCGAGGTACTCTTCGCCGACTTCCATGACATCCATGGAGGAGGGAATGATAATATCCGGGGTTACGCCTTTCAATTGGGTCGAGCGTCCGTCGACGCGGAAGAACCCGGCAGTGGTCACTTTTAAGGAGCCCATTTTATTGTTCCCGCGGTCGAGCGGGTAGAGGGTTTGTACGGAGCCCTTTCCGTGGGTCTTGGTATCGCCGATGATGATGGCCCGGCCGTAATCCTGCAGAGCGGCGGCAAAAATTTCCGATGCGGATGCACTTTGGCGATTCACGAGCACCACCATCGGTCCCTTGTACACGATGTCGCGATTGGGATCCATGAGCGGACGCGGGCGGCGGTTGGTTTGCTGGACCTGGACGACCGGGCCATCTTCGATGAAGTAGCCGGTCAGTTCCACGCAGTCGGAGAGGGAGCCGCCACCGTTGTTGCGCAGGTCGAACACAATGCCGTCAACGTCTTGTTCGACCAGGTCAAGTAACAACTTTCTTACGTCCGTCGCGCAGCTTTTCGGCTCGCCGTTCCGGCCGTCGCGATTGTCCATGTCCGCGTAGAAATCGGGGAGATCGATGATGCCGATCTTGTAGGATTCGACATCGCCTTCGCCCTTGAATTCGGAGATCCGGGATTTCGCTTCTTTTTCGTCGAGTTTGATCACGTCGCGGATGAGATCGATCTTTACGATGTCGCCGTCGGGGCTGGACTTGGGCTGGATGTGGAGCACGACTTTGGTGCCCTTTTCGCCGCGGATCTTACGTACGGACTTGTAGAGTGGCCAGTACAGGATATTGTCGATGCTGCCGTCCTCCTGCTCGACCTTGATGATGCGGTCACCCGGGTGCAGGCGTCCGTCCTGTTCGGCCGGGCCGCCGGGGATCACCCGGATAATTTCGGCGGTGCCTTCCTCGTAGCTGAGCAGGGCGCCGATTCCGTGCAGGGAAAGCTTCATGGAAATATTGAAGTCCTCGATTGCACGCGGGGGCATGAAGGAGGTGTGGGAGTCATAGGCGCGGGTAAAGGCATTCATGTATAGTTGCAGGACGTACTCGGCATCGTGCCCGTCGATCATGGTGCGGAAGCGCTCGTACTTTTTGAGGATGCTCTCTTCAGGGCTCAGCTTCTCTGCGAGTTCCCGCTTTTCCTTCAGGAGTTTTTCCGCCTCGCGCTTGTTGAGCTCGGTGATGTTGTCTTCTATTTCCTTATCGGCTTTTTCCTTGGGCTCGTCCTTCTCCCCTTCTTCTTCGGCGTCCTCTTTGCGCAGTTTCTTGCTGACCACGCGGCTTACGTATTCGTGTTTGATTTTCTTGCGCCAGATGTTGTCCTGCTCGGCCTGATCTTCCGGCCAGGGTT
>JAYGFS010000298.1:0-3575 GCA_046581765.1 Verrucomicrobiota bacterium | reverse complement strand
GTCTGAGCCTGCACCTGACGAAGACCCGGCAGGTGAGATTCTTTCGACCGCGAGGAAAGGAGAACCCACCAGGCCGGAAACCTCCACCTCTCTGGGCTTCGCCCACTACTGGGGGAAGTCTCGGAGAGGGCGTTGGGTCCCCAAACAGAAGACCATCAGCCGCTGAAAAAAGGGGCACCAGTCATGCCGCCGGACAGTGTCCGCCGGCCTGACAAGTGCGCTCTTGTTTTAGCAGGGGGATTCTCCCCCTCAACCCCGGCTACGAACCCAGTTCTTTGCACGTGGACCCCCTCGCAAGCGCTGGGATCATCTTCAAGAGACTGTCCGGGAGAAGGGGACCACGTGACTGGTGCCCAAATTCCTCGTGCTGCTTGGATTCTGTTCGTGAGTGACGTCTATCGGTTTTCACCCGGAGGTTCCGCACCGTAAACGTCTCGTTGTTCCGCTCATAGGAGCCGAGCGGCAGCGTAGCGTCCAGATCCAGCTCGATGGTCAAGCGGCCATCTGCGGAACCAATCCCGGCCGGCCCGGTCCCGACGGCCGAGTAGCCGACGGTCAAATTACTGACAAAGAGCAGGTTGTCGCCATCGAGGTTGTGGATCGCACCGTCCAGGCCCGGCCCGCCCAGCTTGTTGATCTGCACGGACCCGAGGTTGAAGGTCGTGTCGCCGCCCAGGCTGAGCGAACCGGCCAGGATGCTTACATCTGCTCCGGCACCCCCCAGGGCATCCTCATTCACCGGCACCAGGCTGCCCCCGCGGATGGTCGTGCCTTCCCCGTAGCCGTTATCCCCATTTAAATACACGGTGCCGGAACCTTCCTTGGCCAGCTCATTTTCTGCTAGACCCACGAGGCCCGAAACCGGTGACCAGCGGCCTGCTTGCCCGAGGGGGTTAATAACGCGCTCAGGATCAGATGGTGTGGTGAAGCGGAAATCGGCCCGGGACCCACTACTGAATTCCATGTGGGTAAAGGCGACCAGGTAACGCACCCCGTTGGTCAGGGTCACTTGCTTGTTGCCCCCGTCTTCCCAGCTGAGTTGTTCCCCCCGGTTTGAGCCCAGGCCGGGAAGGATCGACTCGAAGACCCCGTTTGTGTTCAGGTCCAGCCAGATCCCCGCCCGGTCATCGTCCCCGGCATTCCGGAAACCCCAGGTACCGGTCTGGTTACAATGCACGTAGCCGATCCAGAGGTTCTGGTAGTTATCCGGCTGCCCGACCGCGCCCGTGTTGATAAAATCGGTGTCGTTATTAAAATCCAGGCCGCGATTCGCCGGCCCGGTCGTCAACAGGGCCTCGCCGAAATAGGCGGGATGGGCGGTGGGATTTCCCCCGTTCCAGATCCCGGCGCCCGCATCCAGGTTGAGCACGTTCTGGTCGTTGGTGTGGAAGCCGTAATGGTTCAAGGCAAAGGGCGGCATCGAGGTGACCACCCCGGAAGCCCCCAGGTTCGCGTTGATGACCAGATCTCCTGCGCCGCCAAGGATGGCCCCGGCGTCAAGGCCCAGGTTAAGGGGTATGGAAATGGTGGTGGTCTGGGAGATGGAAGTGAGACGTCCGCCCCCCACCGCGAAGGTCTCCAGGGCGGAGGTGCCATCTAAGTTCAGGTCGCCCTCGAAGGCCACCGTGGCCCCCTGGGGCACGAACAGATTGGCCGTCTGGCCGAATCCCCCAACGCTGTTTACCTGCAGCGTTCCCGCGAGCGGAACCACCGCGTCCAGGGTCTTGTCACCGTCCAGTACCAGGGTTCCGTTCCCTTGCTTGGTCGCCTGGAAGGGACCGGCCAGGTCCCCGGAAAGGGTCACCTGGCCGGTGTTGATCCAGATCAGGGCATCGCTGCCCAGGGTGATCGTCCCGCTCAGGGTGTTCACGTTGTTTACCCCGCGAATGGCCCCGGCATTGTTGTCGGTGCCGAAGATCGTGATGTCGTCAGCCAGGGTCTTCCCGTCGCGCACTTCGAGTCGGCCCCCGTTGTTGACGATCGTCGTCCCGTTGGTGCTGCCCAGCGCATCGTTGCTCCGGGCATCCCAGGTGATATTGTTGACGGTCAAGAGGCCGTCAAAATCGTTCTTGGTGTTATTGAAGACCACGATGCGGCCATTCACCCCATCCGCGACCACGTCGCCCGCGCCGGTGATGCCCCCGGCACTCTCGATCTCGATATTGCTGGCATCGGAGACCAGGCGCAGTTCATGGCCCGCATTGTCGACCAGGCCAAAGAGGCTCAACACGTTGTTGGCATTGTAAATGGTTGCGTCAGAACCGAGGGTGATGGGACCCCGGTAATCGTCGTTGTTACCGGGGGCATGGGACAAGGCACCCGGCACGCTGCCGTTGCCGTGCCCATTTAACTCCAGGGCTTCCTGTTCCGCATAATTCAGGTTGCCCGGGCCGTTGAGCACCAGCACCCCGTTGCTGTTGACCAGGGTTCCCGCACCGATCTCGCCGAGGGCCCCGTTGGCCTGGACTTCGAGGACCCCGCCCTGGACGGTGGTCAGGCCGGTGTAATCGTTGTTCGCGCTCAGCGCCAGCGTACCGTCCCCCTCCAGGCTCAAGGCCGAGCTCACGCTTTCCGAGATCGCCGGGAGGGTCAACTTGGCGTTCCCCTGCAGGCGGACGGTGATGTCACCGTAAAGGCTTGCTGCGCCGGTAAAGGCCAACGCTTGGCCGGTATCCACGGAGTCCACCTCCAGCACTCGGTTTCCGTTCACCACGAGGCTGTCCAGGCTGGCAGCGGGGACCGATGCCCCGATGCGGATGGTGGAGTCCGCGTTCAGGGTCACGGTATTGGAAAGCGCCCCAGAGGGTACCGTTTCAAAGGTGAACAGGTTCAGCTGTGATGGATCCGAGGGATTGATGAAGCTCATCTCGGAGTACGCGGCCGCCATGCCCTGCATGTACACCGCCTCCATGTTCTCCCCGCCGGTGCGCTCGAAAAAGCCGATTCCAATGCCGTAGACCCCCTCGGCGAGGTTGATGTTTCCGAAGCGCTCTATCCGCCCGTGGGTATCCTTGTTGTTGACCACCATCTCACCCGGGGAGTCGAATACGCCGTCCTGGTTGGCGTCGATGTACAGGGCGGAGCCGTCGTCGCTGGCGGTGCCGAAACTGACAGCCCCGGCCTCGAGCGGATCCCCCGACCCCGGTGCCCCGATATGGAGATTCCCCAACCACAGCGCGCCGATGAGATCGGTCCCCACGGTGCCGCCCGAGCGGTTGTTCAGGGCCGCGCCATTGTCAAAGTTAAGTGCCACGTCCAGGGCCTGGACCGCAACCGGCGTGAGGTTCAACAAGCTGCTGGGATTCGCGGCGGTCAGGGGGTCGATCAGGATGTTCGCGGCTTCAGCGTTGGTTGCAAAGGTAAACCAGGATTCCTTGAGCCCGTTGCCTGTGCTGATGCTCGCCGCCATGAATTCCAGGGTGCCGCCGTTCAGGTTGACGTTGGCGCCGCCCAGTCCGCTGGCGGCACCATCGGCACTCACCCCGAGGGTGGCGTTGCTCTCCACGGTGAATCCCGCGCCCGGGGAAATGGTGTTGCCGGTATTGTTCAGGTTGACCCGTCCGCTGGCCACGGTG
>JAYGFS010000078.1:0-21789 GCA_046581765.1 Verrucomicrobiota bacterium | reverse complement strand
TTCCCGGTACGACCGCCAGGGCCGGTAAATTGGGCGTCCACCAAGCCGAGCGTCAACGAAGCATTTAACGACCTCTCGAGCTCGAGGAGGTTTGCGGGGTTATACGCCATGGCGCCCCCGTCCTCACCGTACACGTAATTTCCCCCGCCCCTCCCGAGGTAGGCCGCACCAACCGGAGGATTATTAAATCCATTGGCAAGGAGGGTACTCGGGAAGGGGTTGATTATCACAAATAAGCTGATTCCCACTATGCTAAACAGGTGCTTCATCGACATTTTCCCCTTGTTAAGGATAAATCACACAGTTGGTGCATCAAATCCTTAAACAACTGCTATGCCAAGCACAATTACCACATCATATAGCCATTAGGATGCGGTATCCTACCACATAGAGCCCTCCCGGAGCCATACGACCAATATTGCACATCCGGGGAAGCTGACCTATAGTCAGGTATGATTCAACGTCCAAAGGCCCGGATAGTGATCACAGGAATGGGCGTTGTAGCGCCCAACGGGAACGACAAGACCTCCTTCTGGCTCAGCATCCTCGGCAAACAGAGCGCGATTGGTAAAATTACCCTGTTTGAATCGGATGACTGCCCCGTCACCATTGCCGGGGAAGTTTCGAACTACGACCCGAGCCGATATTACAAGGGTCAAATCCGTCCCAAGCGAATGGCACGCCAAACGTCCTTTGCCATCGGGGCAGCCGCCATGGCCTTTGACGATGCAGACCTCTGCCCGGAGCAGATCGGCCTGGATAAGACCGTACCCATTGTGCTGGGCGTCAGTACCGGGGCTCCCGAGGCCTTGGAAAACAA
Source organism: Verrucomicrobiota bacterium (assembly GCA_046581765.1). Classification (GTDB taxonomy): domain Bacteria; phylum Verrucomicrobiota; class Kiritimatiellia; order SS1-B-03-39; family UBA6053; genus JAPYUI01. The sequence continues at coordinate 20,969 of JAYGFS010000078.1, read as the reverse complement.
CATGTTCCGCCTCTTTAAGCACGGGCCGAAAAGGATGTCGCCCTATGCCATTTCCGGATGTGCCCCGCAAAACGTGGGCGTTATTTTAAGCGAGCAATTGGGATTGGAAACGGAAGCCATCACCCTCTCCACCGGGTGCGGTGCAGGTCTTGACGCGATCGCGACCGCTGCAGACCTCATCCGGTCTGGACGCACAGATATAGCCATAACCGGGGGCGCGGATGCCCCGATCACGGAATTCACCATGTCCAGCCTGGCCGCGGCGGGCATGGTGGTGAAATACGAGGGAGATCCTGTGGAATCGAGCCGACCTTTCGACATCAACCGGACAAGCGGCATCTTGTCCGAGGGCTCCGGGATCCTGATCCTTGAAAACTATGACCACGCCCTTTCCCGGGGCATCCAACCCTATGCCGAAATTACCGGCTATGGCAATGCCATGGACCGGCCAAACGAAATACCCGGAAGCGGCTTGGAAAGATCCATGCAAAAGGCGATGGACAATGCCGGTTTACGCACCCAGGACGTCGATTACATCTCGGCGCATGGGCCCGGTGACCGAATACTCGATATATCGGAAGTCGGTGCGATTAAACAGGTTTTTGGTGAAAGGGCCTATCAAATCCCGGTGAGCTCCATCAAGGGCGTCCTCGGAAATCCATTTGCCGCGGCGGGACCCCTCCAGGTAATCTCCTGCGCACAGGCTTTCCGGACCAATTTCGTCCCGCCGACCGCAAACCATACCGAGCCCGATCCCCAGTGCGACTTGGATTTTGTCTCCGATCTCGCGAGGAAAACCGAGTTGAGGACCGTGCTGGTGAATTCACACGGAATGGGCGGGGGAAACTCCACGCTCGTGCTCGAGCGATTCACGCTTTGACCCAAGGACGGGATTCAGCCCGCTTCAGGGGTAAAACTGCACAAAAACGTACAATAACCTTGCCCCATTTCCTTTTATATTAGATGAAATGCTGTTAATAACCTGTTGATAAATCCACGCAAACGATAGGTTTGGAAAGAATTCCAAGCCCGCCAAATCAATCGACCTGTGAGCGAGTTGCTTATACTGAGTTTGAATGCCGGCATTAACTGCCTGGTAGGGATATTGGTCTATTTGACGAACCCGTCACGTGGCCAGAACCGGGCTTTCCTGTTGCTGACGCTCGTCCTCGGCTGCTGGAACCTGGCCGTCATCGGGGCCATCCTCTCCGATAGCCCCTCCCAGGGAATGTTGATGATCCGCCTCGCCACCGTTTCGACTGCATTTGTACCCGCGGTCTTCCATATTCTTTGCCTGGCGATCACCCATCCTGATGCGCCCAGTGCCACGGTTCTGAAAAAGGCGCGGGGAACGCTCCTCGCATGCCTGGCGGTCGGGCTGATCAGCTTCACATCATTTTACATGAGCGGAGCGACGCTGGCGCATTCGGAATTTGGCATGAGGCCTCTTCCACAACCCATCTACGGCCCGGGCTTCCCCCTGTTCTGCCTGGTCATCCTGGCCATCTCCATCAGGATCATCGTCATTTTCGTGCGTGCGTTCAGGGATGCAACGGGCTCGCGGAAAAACGAATTGCAATTTATTCTCCTCGGCGTGGCCGTGATGACCCTCTCCGGCCTGTTCATCGCTCTCGCCCTGCCCCGCATCTATGGCACTACGGATGTCCAACAGTTTGGACCGTTGTGCAGTACAGGGATGAACTGCATCATCGCTTACGGGATAGCCACCCGGCGAATAATGGATGTAGCAAACGTTCTGCGCACGGTAACCGCGTATATGTTATTGGCCGTGTACCTCGTCGGAGTCTACGCCCTGGCGTGGTATGTTGTGGCCTTCATCAATCGGCACACCGTACAGACCCCATTGCCCCTGGCTCATCTGGTCGCCGCCCTCGCCGTCGCCTACTCCATGGCACCAGCCAACGGGATGTTGCAGCGTTTTGCCAATCGCCTCTTCATCAATATGACCCGGGTGAATGTGAGTACGACGCTCCAGCAGGCGAGTGACCTCCTGTACTCCATCAGCACCATGAATGAGTTAATGGGAAAATTTGGAACCTTTATCTCGGAGGCGATCGGTACCGATCAAGTATATCTCTTCATGAAGACGGGTGATTATTACACCTTAACCTATCCGGAAGAACTGGAAACCAAGGATGCTGTGATCAGGGGAAACAGCCCCATCGCGCAATACTTCGAGCAAACCGACAAACCCTTGTGCCTGGACACGCTTAAACGTCACCGGGAAAGCCCTAAAAGGCGCGCGATTATGTTGCATATGCGGGCGTATTCCGCTGAACAGGCGGTCGCCATCCGCTCCAAGACGGACGCGACGGGTATCATGCTGCTGGGACGCAAGCTATCCGGGCGTGTTTACAATGCGGAGGAGACCGACGCCATGCAGATCCTTGGCCGACACCTCGGCACGGCGATCGACAACGCGGAATTGTACACGGAGACCCAGAACGGCAAAATCTACAACGAAATGCTGCTCGACAACATGGTAGGGGGTGTAGTCGCTGTCAGCACGGGACGCCAGATCACCGTTTTCAATGCAGAGGCACAGCGTATCCTGGGGAAAAAACACCACGAGATGATCGGCAGCCCGATCTCCGTATTGCCGGAAATAATCGCCAGCTTGCTGGACGAAACCCTGACCCGTAAAGAGGGCGTCCGCGACCAGGATTACTTTCTTCCGGCCGACGCGAACGAGGACGAGATCCCCATCCGGGTGAGCTCTGCCATGTTCCATGGCCACGAAGACACCGAACTGGGCGCCATGCTCATCATCAACGACCTCACGGCCATCCGCAAGCTGGAGGAACAACTGCTGCTGAGTGACCGCCTGGCCTGCATCGGCACCCTTTCCGCCGGCATGGCCCACGAGATCAAGAACCCACTGGTCGCGATCAAGACCTTTGCCCAATTGCTGCCGGAGCGTTACCAGGATGACGATTTTCGAGACACGTTCTCACAGATCATCAATGATGAGATCACCCGTATCGACTCGATTGTAAACCAGCTGCTCAGTTTTGCCCGGCCGACCAAGCCCGCGCTGGAAGCCATGAGCCTGTGCCAAGTGCTCGACAAGACAACCACCCTTGTGCAACAACAACTCAAAACCTTTTCCGTGTCACTAAAGCTACAACTGCATGCGAACGAAGACCAAATCCTCGGCGATAAGGACCAGTTGGAGCAGGTTTTCCTCAACTTTATCTTGAACGCCATCGACTCCATGAAAGACGGCGGGATCTTGACCCTTCGGACGGAAAGCCTGCAGGAAACCACGCATTGGCGGGGCGTGTACGAAACGAAGGGGAAAATCCGTGTTTCCATCTCCGATACCGGTCACGGAATTTCCAAAGAAAACATCCCCCACGTCTTCGATCCCTTTTTCACCACCAAGAGTCAAGGCACCGGGCTTGGACTGGCCGTTGCGCACAGCATCATAGAGGAGCATCACGCCACCGTTGTAACGGAAAGCGAACTCGACGTGGGCACCACCTTCCACATCACCTTTCCCCTCGTCATGCAGGAGGCCCCCGCGTGAACACGGATTACGAGTGCTTTCTCTATACGGGCGACGCGGAATGGTCCCAATATATCACCGGGATGCTTAAGACGGCCGCCCATGTCCAGGTCACGATGGATCCCGATGACCTTCGACATCAACTGACCGCCTACTCCCCCTGCCTGGTGCTGTATGATCTGCGCGCCGACAACAACCTGCAATTCCTCCGGGAAATCATGCAGAAATGGGATGACAGCCTGTTCATCGGTTTCGGCCAGAACAACTCCGCCCCGGTTCTGGAAGCGGATTCCATCGGGATTTATACCACCGAAGACCTGGATGTCCCCCGCAAACGCCTGCAGTCCCTGGTCAGGCGAAGCCTCGATCATCTGCATACCATCGAGGAAATCCAGCAGATAACGATGGAGAAGAGTCATGCCTACGCCGACCCCGCACCCACGGCGCAGGTGAACCCGGCAACCAACTTCACGTTCCGGCATTTTTCCCAGACCGCTCGCGCCTTGTCGGACATTGACCTGTTATTGCAGCGCATCGTCGAAGGCGTGGAGGCCTCGATGAAGGTCGCTCGCACCGGCATCTTTCTCAAAGATCCCGATCACGGGGTCTACCGAATGAAGTTCGGACTGAAATGCTCCAAGTCGACCGGTGAAAAGACCTACGACTTCGACCACCCGCTGGTCACCCTGCTGAAGGCCCATCCCAGCATTATCTGCCGCGGGAACCTGTCCCATATCGCCGACCGGGCGACCCGCCGGAAGGTTGAACAGGAACTCGTATTCCTCGGAGCAGAAATTATCATCCCGATTTTTGCCCAGGGAGATGTAACCGCTTTTCTTTTTCTCGGACCCCTCCTCATCGGCAAGCCCTATGCGCAACAGGATCTTGAAGACCTCATCGTCGTATCCGACCACATCTCCACCACGCTGGAAAATGCGCTCCTGTACGAAGAGGCCTCCGTCCAGCGCCTGCTGGCCACCACCCTGCTGCAGACCATCCCCAGCGGAATTGTCGCCATCAATCGCGATGGTACCATCCGATGGTTTAACGATGCAGCCAGTCATATCCTCGACCAGGTGGTGGACCAGGTAATCGACAAGCCTGTTGAGGTTCTCGGCAGTTCACTCACCGACGTACTCCGCCGAACGACGGGCAGCGATCTTCCGGTTATCGAAAAGGAATGGACCGAACCAGCCACCGGACGCACACTCAAGGTTGAATCCAGGAAACTCCTCAACAACGATGAGTGCGTCGGAGCTGTCGCCATCATCCGTGATCGCACCAACGAGATATGGCTCGATGAGAAAAACATGCGAGCGGAACGCTCCGCCTTCTGGGCGGAACTGGCGGCCGCGATGTCTCACGAAATCCGCAACCCCCTCGTCGCCATCAACACCTTCGCCCAGTTGCTTCCGGAACGATACGATGACGAGGAGTTCCGGAACCAATTCAGCATCCGGGTGCAAAGTGAAGTGCAACGCCTGAACAACATCATCACGCAAATCAACGAGTATGGCGATCCACCCGATCTGGAGTTCCAATCGATCCGCCTGCGCGATGTGCTGGACAACACCCGGGCGTGTATTGAAAGGACTCAGGCAAGCGAACGGGAATTCACACTCGAATTTGACCTGCAGAATCCCAACTGCCAGATCCAGGGCGATGCAAGCGCCTTGACCGATTGCTTCACGCATCTTATCCAGAATGCCATCGAGGCCTCAGAAGATGAGTCCCCCGTCATCCGGGTCTGCGTCCGCGAAATTTCCGACGAATCAAATCCGCGTATCGAGATTCTGATCGAGGACAGCGGACGCGGCATCCCTGAAGAGATACAGACAAAAATCTTTTCCCCTTTTTGCACCACCAAGGCACGCGGGATGGGACTCGGGCTTCCGATTGCCCAGCGCACGGTGCTTGATCACAACGGAAAAATTCAAATCGAATCCGGTCAGGCCGGAACCAAGGTTTCAATCACCCTCCCGGAAGGGTAGGAACCCAGGCTCAGGAGATCCCATGCGAAAAATCCTTGTAGTCGATGATGAACAGGGGGCGAGAGAATCGCTCAAGGCGATTTTCAGCAACAAGTTTAATGTAAAACTCGCGGAAAATGCCGAGCAGGCACTCAAGCGCCTTGCGCGGGACACCTTTGACCTGGCATTACTCGACGTGGTCATGCCCGGGAAGGACGGGCTCACCTTGCTGGATGAAATCCGTGCCCTGCATGCGGACCTGCCCATCATCATGTGCAGCGCGTCAACGAATGTGAAACCCGTGGTTGAAGCCATCAAGCGGGGTGCCTGTGATTACGTCACGAAGCCGTATGACGTAGACGAAATTCGTCACCTTGTCGACCGCGTGATCGAGGCCCGACGTCTATACCGGCAGGTCGAAGTCCTCCAGGGCGAAGTCTACCAGGAATACCCGGTCAAAGGTATTATAGGCGAGGCCGCTTCTTTCAGGAAATCCCTGGCCGACGCCCAAAAGGCCGCGCATTCCGACGCATCCGTGCTCATCACGGGTGAAAGCGGCACCGGTAAAGAACTAGTCGCCCGCCTCGTGCACATGCAAAGCACGCGAAGCCGGGAACCCTTTGTAGCTGTACACTGCGGCGCGCTGACGGAGACCCTGATGGAATCCGAGCTCTTTGGTTATGAAAAGGGTGCCTTTACCGGCGCGGAAAAACGCAAACTCGGCCGCTTTGACCTCGCGGGCGACGGAACGCTTTTCTTCGACGAAATAACGGAAATGTCGCCGGCCACCCAGGTTAAACTGCTGCGCGTCCTGCAGGAAAAGGAATTTATGCGCGTTGGCGGCACCCAGATCATCCAGACCAACAGCCGCATCATTGCGGCCTGCAACGGGATCATCAAGGACTATGTCGCAGAGGACAGGTTTCGCGATGACCTTTTCTACCGCTTGAGCGTGGTGCCGATCCACCTTCCACCCCTGCGGGAACGCGGCGAAGATATACTGCTGCTGACGAAGAACTTCATCGAGATGTTCCGGGCCACCATGGATGTGAAGACGGAAGCCTTCGACGCGCAATCCGAGAAATTGATGCTCAAGTACCCTTGGCCGGGCAACGTGCGGGAATTAAAGAATATCGTCGAGCGGATGCTGGTACTGCATGGCGACCAGCAAACTATCCGGTCAGAATTCCTTCCATCCGAATTTCACACCGGCAAGGCCCCGGTCGACTTTCCTGCAGGGGCAGTCGACGCGGATCTAACCCTGGAAGAGGCCGTGAACACCTACGAACGCCAATTGGTGGAACAGGCCCTGGAGGCATCGGGTGGCGTACAAACCCGGGCAGCGGAACTGCTGGGTACGACACGACGTATCCTGAAATACCGCATGGAAAAACTGAACATCGAGACCCCTAAATAAGCTGAACCAACTCGTCCAGACCGAATGGATATTCCCGGACATCGATCGCCGCACGGGGGCCGTGGTTGAAGACCTGCTCAACCGGGGACACGCACGGACGGTCCGGGTAAAGATACACCACAATCGGGCTACGATGATCTCCGTACACACCGACGCCCAGGGATTTATCATCTGCCGGATGCACGAGGCCTTTCAATCCGCGCCGGCCGAGGTACTCCGTGCACTCCGATCGTACCTGCTGACCCGGCGCAAAGAGTTCTGGGCACCCGTGGCTGAGTTCGCCCAGACCATCACCCTGGATCCACCGCGCCAGGTCAAGGAAAACAGGGTCGGGCGCGTGTACGACCTGGGGAGGCTGCGTGAAGCGGTGAACGCCGAATGGTTTGACAGCACACTGGATGTTCGCATCAGCTGGGGCCGAAATCCCAAGCGCAGGTCAGGCAAACGCAACACCTCTATCGAATTCGGCAGCTACACCAAGGCGATAAACCTGATCCGCATTCATCCGCGGCTGGATGATTGCGAGGTGCCGGAAGCGTTCGTGCGTTTTGTCATCTATCACGAAATGCTGCACGTCAAGATTCCTCCCCACCGCGAAAATGGCCGCTGGATATACCATCCGCCGGCGTTCCGTGAGGCGGAAAAACGTTTCCCGGAATTTAGCCGGATGGAACAAATCGCAGCCCGTATCCTCGACCGTCTATGATCACACGGCCCCAGCTGTTGAATCGACGGAATTTTCTGGGGACATCGATGCTTGGGGTCGCAGGGGTGCTCGTCTACACCTTTCGCATCGGTCCGCATCACTTGCGCATCACGCATCGGCCGATGCCCCTGGCCGGGCTCCCCTCTCCCTGGATCGGCAAACGCCTGGTGCACATCAGCGATTTTCATATCGGACCGGCCGTGGATGACACCTACCTGAAAAAGGCCTTCCTGAAAATAGGGGCACTCGAGCCGGATATCATTTGCTTCACCGGGGATTTCATGACCTGCCAGGGAAACGAGGAAGTCCGTCACACGCTTGAGGTCCTGCACCATCTCAAACCGGCAAAGATCGCAACCCTTGGAATCCCGGGCAACCATGACTACGCGAGCGGTTGGTCACGGAAAGATGTCGCGGATGAACTGGTGGAGGGGATCAACAAACAGGGCACCTTTGAAATGCTCCGCAACCAGGCGCTGGACATCGACGGCTTGACCTTCTACGGATTCGACGACCTCTGGGCTAAACAATTCGACAACCGCATCCTGAAAAAACAAAGGGACGAGGCCGCGATCGCGCTCACGCACAACCCGGATACTGCAGACGCGGAGGGCTGGACCGATTACCAGGGATGGATTCTGGCGGGTCACACCCACGGCGGGCAGTGCAAGCCGCCCTTTTTGCCCCCCCCTCTGCTACCCGTGCAGAACCCCAACTACACCCAGGGCGTGTTCAACCTGGCCCCTGGCCGATCCATGCATATCAGCGCTGGACTTGGTCATCTGCTGAAAGTACGGTTCAATGTCCGGCCTGAAATTACGGTTTTTGAGTTGACCGGATCTAGACACGAATCGTAACGCATATGTTACAAAATAGTCCCCACGTCCAAACACCAGGAGTCCCAGCTCATGAATGATACCCGTCGAAGCTTTTTGAAGAACTCATCCGCAGCCGCCATCGGCAGCACCATCGCTGCCCCGGCGATCCTCCGCGGCGCCCCCTCCACCAGCACACTGAAGATCGGGCTCATCGGAGCGGGCGGGCGCGGGAGCGGTGCCGCACAGCAGGCCATGAACGCCGATCCCAATGTGAAACTCTGGGCGGTCGGGGAAGCCTTCCAGGATAAAGCTGACAAGGCGGTCAACCGTTTCAAGAAAAGTCACGGCGACAAAGTCGATGTCACCCCTGAACGGACCTTCGCAGGCCTGGATGCGTTCCAGAAGGTGATCGACAGCGGGGTTGATGTCGTCCTGCTCGCCACCCCACCCGGCTTCCGGCCCCAGCATCTGCGCGCGGCAGTCGAAGCCAAGAAGCACATCTTCTGTGAGAAGCCGATGGCTACGGATGCCTTTGGCATACGCTCCGTCCTCGAGTCCGCGAAGATCGCCAAGGCGAACAACACCGCGATCACGGCCGGGTTCTGCTGGCGCTACAACTGGGCACGCCGGGAAGCTTTCAAGCGCATTCACGATGGCCAGATCGGCGACATCAAGGCCTATTATGCGACCTATTACACCGGCGTGGTCAAACCCTTGCCCAAGACCCCCAAGCCCGATGGCATGGGCGATATCGAGTGGCAGGTGCGCAACTGGTATAACTACGTCTGGGTGGGCGGTGGCAGCCTCATGGAGCAGGCGGTCCACAGCGGCGACAAGATCGCCTGGGCCATGAAGGATGAAACACCGGTCAAGTGTATCGCCAACGGCGGACGCGCCGTGGAAGCCCCGGGCGGAAACATCTTCGACCATTACAGTTGCGTATATGAATACGCCAACGGCACCCGCGCCTTCCTCGCCTCGCGACAGATCAATAACTGTGCAAACGAGAATTCAGACTACATCATGGGCACCAAGGGTGACTGCTTTATCGGCAAAGGACCCAAGCCCTTTATCAAGGGCGAAAACAAATGGCGTTACGAGGGCGAGGACCCCAACATGTACCAGGTCGAGCACAATGAACTCTTCGCGTCGATTCGAGATGGCAAGGTGATCAACGACGGCGAACGAATGGCGAAGAGCACCATGCTCGCGCTCATGGGTCGCATGGCCTGCCATACCGGGAAGCAAATCACCTGGGACCAGGCAATCAACTCACAGGAGCGTCGCGTCCCCGAACAGATTGACTTTGACGCCGCGCATGAAGTGCCCCCGTGGGCGGTACCCGGCTTCACCAAGTTCATCTAGGTCGCGGCCTTCGCGCGTGCGTGAGCGCCTTCGCGGGAAGGAAAGCGGGGCGCATCCACGCCTGCCGTTACAGGTTCACATGCACGCCCTCGTCGACCGAGGTTTCGCAGGCCTCGATGATCCGCTGGCAGGTGATCGCATCTTCCAGGCTCGACAGGGGTGCTTCCCCTGCCCCGATGCAGGAGTTGATGAAGTGCTGGGCCATGTTCTTGATACTGTAGGGATAGCAGGAATAGGTCTGCGAATGCACCACCGCGGGTTTGTTCTCCACCCAGTCCCGGTAGGTGAAGCGGGCTGCGCCGTCCTGGCCAATGATCTTGATCATGCAGGTCCACGGTTCACCCGCATGGTCGTCCGAGGCAAAACTCGCACAGATATGGCTTAGTGCACCGCTCTCCATCTGCACAGTTGCCATGGCGATGTTCTCCTGTTCCACGCTGCCATCGTTGATCGAAGCCTTGAGGCAACTCACGGTCTTCGGTGTTCCCGCCAGGTAAATCATGGTGTACGCATGGTGGGTCAGGATTTGACGGATCACCCCCGGATACCGGGCACACACCTCTTCCGGGTGGTGGATGTTATACATCATGTAGAACGAACACAGCTTGCCCAGTTTGCCGGACTCCAATAATTCCTTCGCCCGCCAGACACTGGGCTCGTAGATGTAATTGTGCACCGGGGCGCACTGTTTTCCCGAAGCGTCACGCGCTTCAATGATTTCCTCGATCTCCCCGACCGTAGAGGCCGTCGGCTTCTCAACCAGGCAATGCTTTCCCGCGTTCAAGACCTTTACCGCGTACGCTTTATGCGTCTCCATGTTCGTGAGCACGAACACGGCGTCGACGGAGGGATCGCCCAGCACCTCCTCAGCCGTATCGTAGACCTTGCAGCCGAACCCGGAAGCTTTCGCCTCGGCCCGGGACTTCGTTCGATTCCAGATCCCGGCCAGCTCGGCATTCGGTGTTTCATTTATCGCTTCCGCGTGGAGATCCGAAATATCTCCCGCGCCAAAAAAGGCAATGCGTATTTTATCACTCATAGCACATGACTACTTTTTCTTTCTGGGTTTCCGGACGGGTTTCGGACGCGGTTTATACACGCCGCCATAGCTGTCTCGCAGGGCATCGGTGCGGGTGCGCATCTGCGCCAGCACCTCTTTGTACTCCGGATTGGCCACAAGGTTCTGCAGTTCATCCGGATCCTTCTTGAGATCGTGAAGGAATTCCACTTTCGCTTCAAAATATCGCGCGTACTTGTAGCGCGAACCACGGACACCCTCCCACTTGGGGATCGAGGCGTTATTCATCAAGTGCTCACAGAAGAAGTCGTTGCGCCAGTCCCCGACAGCCCGGCCATTCACGACCGGCTTGAGACTTGTTCCCTGGTAATGAGCGGGCCGCTCCACGCCCGCGTAATCCAGGATCGTGGCCGGCAAATCGATGTTCAGCGCCATGGTCTCGTCGACGATCCCGCGCCGGGTCGCCGGTGCACGCGGATCCCGAATGACCAGGGGGACCCGTTGCGACTGCTCGAAATGGGACCACTTCCCGGCAAAGCCGCGATCGCCCATATAATAGCCGTTGTCACCGGTGTAGTTGATCACCGTATGCTGGCTCAGGCCCTGGGCGTGCAACGCCGCAAGCACCCGCCCGATGGTGTGATCCACCCCGCTGATCATGCGAAAGTACGCTTTGATATTGATCTGGTACTTTTCCGGCGTGTCCCAGCGCCAGTACCAGCGGTCGCGGTTCATGCTGGTTTTCATGAAGGGCGGCAGCGCCTCGAAGATCTTCGGGTCGCTCAAGCGAGGTGCCGGAATGGTCAAATCCTCGTACCAGCCATCCACCGATTTCGGCCAGGGGAAATGCCCTGCACCCGGGCGCTTGTCGCCATCCTCCGCGTGCACCGCGTTAAAACTCACCTGCAAGGCGAAAGGCTGATCCTTGGGCTGGTCTTTCAGAAAGGTGATCGCATCATCACCATTCAACTCGGTTTCGTGCCGGGTCGATCCATCCGGCATCTTCTTGTGATAGGGATTCCGGTTCCGGGAAATGAACACATCAAACATGGCCTTCTGCGTTGTCCTTCCACCCGCAATCCCTACCCCGTATTTCCCGATGTGCCCGGTGCGGTAACCAGCCTTGCGCAACAGGGCCGGATAACTGGCGTGCGCATGTGCTTCGCTGATCGGCGGGGTACCAAAGGTGAATCCATGGGTGCGTTCATGCAACCCGGTGAAGATCGAGGCCCGGCTCGCGGCACAAATCGACGTCGTAACGAACATATTGCTGAAGCGCACGCCCTCCGACGCCAGGCCATCGACGTGCGGCGTCTTGACGACGGGATGACCGGCACAACCCAGGGTGTCGTTCCGCTGGTCATCCACCAGGAAGAAAAGGATATTGGGAGCCGCCTGAAGACCCGCCGCCAAACTGATGAAGATGCCGATACCCATCCATATTTTCATGTGTTTAGCCTTACGATGGCGCGGGCTCGGCATCAATTCAATTTTTGGGAACACATCCGGATGCCCATGCCCCGGCCCCCTGGCTCGGGGAGAAGCCCCGGTAGCCGGAAAGCGGCGCAGGACCACTACGTGAAGCGAAGAATTTCATCGTGCAGGTCGGGGTATTGGTCCAGGAGCGCGGCAGGTGCGCCCAGGTCAAAGTCGGCAAAGTCGAAACCGGGCGACACGCTGCAACCGGCCAGCGCAAAGGGACCGGACGGCACGCAGGCGGCGAACCAGGTATCTGCGGGCACCCAGCCAAAGGGCTGTTCCCGGTCCAGGTGAAGAATCTCCCGTGCACCATCATCCCTTAGCATATGGATATCGAGCGCCTCGCCGTCATAGAAGTGCCAGAGTTCATCGGATTTAATCCGGTGATAATGCGAGACCTGGTCCCCCACGAGCAGGTAGTAGATATGGGTTGCGTAATCCCTCGGCCCGGGAAAACGATCCGGCAGGGCCTCCTGTGGAATGGACCCGGCGGCACGATACACCTCGCGGTACCAACCGCCTTCGGGATGCTCGACCAGGTCCAGGCGATGAATGATTTGCTCAGCGGACATAGCGCGCGATCTCCTCGGAATAGCCTTCCCGGTAGCTGGGATAGGTAAAGGTATAGCCCGAATCCAGCAGGCGTTGATTTCGACATCGTTTGTTGCTCTCCGGGCGGCGCGCGGGTGAAGCACCCGCGACCAGGGGCCGCCCCAGTTCGTTGGCGATCCACCTCAATACTTCGACGCGTTCCGCGGGTTCGTGATCCGATGCCAGGTAGAGCGGATCGGGGTGCTCCAACTGCAGCACATGCGCAAGCACTCCCGCGCAATCCTCCATGTGAATGTGGTTCAGGTAGCGGATATCCTCCGGCACCCAGGCCTCCTCATCGGCCACCTGGCGGATCAGGCGGTGCCGATCGGGCCCGTATATTCCACTGAACCGCACCACGACCGAGGAGAGCGGGGCGGCGTGGACCCGGGCCTCCCCCTCCCGCATCAGGCGACCGGAAAAAGCCGGGTTCTCGACAGGTGAATCCTCGTCCACCCAGGATCCATCGGCCTGGCCGTAGACCGTGGTACTCGAAGCAAAGACGAAACGGCGGCAGCTCGGATGATTACGTTTGATCCATTGCAGGACATGCGCAGGCCCATCCACATAGATGGCGCGATACACGGATTCTTCCCGGCGCCCCGTGGCCGAGGCGGTATAGACAACGGCATCCAGGGACGACGATATGAGATCATCCGGCAAGGGCCGCGACAAATCGGTGGAAACGGGAATGATGGAATGGGGTAATTTCGACGGATCCCGGCGCAGGCCAAACACGGTATGCCCGGCTTCGATCAGCAGGCGAGCGAGCGGGGTTCCCACGTATCCGCAACCCGCGATGAGGACCTTGGCCTTTATTGCATTTCCCATGGAATCAGGTTAAATATAGGAAGATGCGACATGGATGATCGAGAAGAAATCACAAAACGCCTGTTGAAGATTATTTTTCCGTTCATCGGCGTACTCCTGCTGCTGTACGCCCTGGCGATGTACATCGAGTCCAGGGACTTTGAACGGGCGCGCCTGAACGTGCAAAGGACCAAGGCAAAAGCCCGGGCGGCGGCGCCTGCAAAAACCCGGATCTCCGGGCCAGGCAAAACCGCGATGGCCGAACCGGGAAAGGCTCTCCACGTACCCGCAAAATCCTATACCAACACGACGGTCCAGCTTCGCGAAGGCGGGGAAGAACTCCTGGATCAACTGGACGATGAAACACTCACCCTGCTGGAGGACCTTTCCGATGACCTGGAGGGCGATGCGCTCCAACGGATGCAAGCGGGGCTCAAATTGGTCACGCAACTGAATGACCATACCGTCAAGGCCATTGACGCCGACCTGCTCACGACGGTCCTGCCGGACCACATGCCGGGATGGACCGCCGGAAAGGTTACCGCGAGGGCCACTTCACTGCTCGGCATTCACACCTCAATGGCGCGCCGCAGCTACACGGATACCAAGGGCCGGAAAATCTTTATCAAGGTCATGGATACCGCAAGCATGAGGCGGATATCGGCACTCGGCGCGACGACGACCGGTGCCGCCGACATCGTTACCGAGACCGACGAATACATCGAGAAGACCATACGGATCGGTTCGATATCCGCTTTCGCAAAGTATGCCAAGAAAACGAAATCGGCCAACATTCATGCCTTCACGCTTGATCGCTTCATCATCGAGGCACGGGGAAGCGACTTAAGCATCGAAGAGCTCGCCGAACGTGTGGCCGCACTCCACCTCCACCTGCTGCCCCGCCTTATCGAAACGGAAGCAACTAACGATGAGTGAATCGATGGATGGTCCTATCGTGCTCTTTGACGGGGTGTGCAACCTCTGCACGCGCTCGGTGCAGTTCATTATCAAGCGCGATCCCCATAAGCGTTTTCGTTTCGCATCGCTTCAGTCGGACGCGGCACAAGCACTGCTCGCCGCACATGAACTCTCCAGCGATTTAAGTACCATCCTCTTGCTTGAGGACGAACGGGTCTACGACCGGAGCTCCGCCGCCCTACGCATCTGCCGGCACTTAAATGGCCTGTGGCCAGGCCTGTTTGTGTGCATCGCATTGCCCAAGTTCCTGCGCGACATCGGGTACAAGTGGATCGCCCGGAATCGGTATAAATGGTTCGGCAAGACGGCGGAGTGCATGCTGCCCAGGCCGGAACTGGCGGACCGGTTTTTGCCGCAGTAGGCGGCTAGTTGTCCGCCCCCTGCCCTTCACCCGTCTCAGGTGCGCTTCACGTCCTCGTCCTCACTGTACCGCGCCAGCAGTTCGCGCTCTTCCGGGCTCAAACTGCTCTGGCCGTGGTCGGCAATCTTATCGAGGATTTTCTCGTATTCGCTTTCGATCAGGGACTTGCGGAAGGTCAGCTTACGCAACAGGGCGTTGCGATTCGCTTTCTCCAGGTTTGCCTTGCCCCAGGGGGCCTTTTCCGGACGGAAGATCGTCAGGGTGTAGATAAACCCGGCCAGGCCCCCGGCAATATGCACCTCCCAGGCGACCGTAAAGGCCGTCTGGTATTTCAAATTCAAGTGCCCGAGAAAATAAAAAATGAAATGATTGATCAGGAGCCCCAGGGCGAGCTTCCAGGACTTGATCGGATACATCGGAAACAGGATGACATAGACTTTTCGATTTGGAAACATCGCCACAAATGCAGCGAACACTCCGAAGACGGCACCGGACGCACCGATACATGGCGGCCCCCAGGGCTGGCCGCCGGCATTCGTCAACACCCAGCCCAGGGCACCGAGTATCCCACTGAAAAAATACATGATGACGAAGTGTTTGGTCTGCATGGCCCGTTCGGTTTCCGGGCCGATGAGCAGCAGGCAAAGCATGTTGGACAAGAGGTGTAAAAAACCGCCATGCAAAAACATGTAGGAGACGAATTGCCAGGGTGCTGGACTATCTTCCCAGAGGGCAAACAGGCGCAGGTACGTCGAATATTGATCCGGCACCCCGGTCAACATGTCGAGGACGACCTGCACGGGCCAGGCGATGATGGTTAAGATCAGTAGCCAGAGGGTGCCGCGGGTCATGCCGCCCCACGCTATCGAATGATCCTTTACATAGACACTCACCCACCCTCAATAGGTTGGGAGGAGGTCGATTTCTATATCCAAAGCACTTTTTTATTCCTTTATCTACGCGCGATATCCCTGTAGTAGTGCGATATGGAATTGAGTGAGTTGGACGGATTTACAGCCATCGAGCCCAGGCCGCGCGGGGGAGGTATGACGGACCTGTATTTCGCGACGGACGAGCAGGGCCGCCGCGTCGTACTCCGGGTAATCAAGGAGGAGCATCGCAAAGAACGCACGATCCGTAGACAGTTTTTCAACGGGATCGAGGTGCTCAGGAACCTGGATCACCCGAATATTGTTCGCATCTTTCACCACGGAAAAATCCATGGGGACCCCTGGATGGCGGTTGAATACCACGTATGCCAGGACCTGAGGGAACGAATCTCCAGTCTCGACTCAGACCTGCATACGTATGGCTATCGCCTCGTTCAGGAACTGGCAGAAACCCTCACTTACATGCACCAGGCTGGTTACCTGCACATGGATCTGAAACCCGAAAACATCCTTATTACGGAAAATCTGCACCCCATTCTCATCGATTTCGACCTCGCGATTCAGCATAATAACCGGGTGATTAAGGTGAAAAAGTTATCGGGTACGGGGAATTTCCTGGCCCCTGAAACCTACCACGAGCACATCATTGATGAACGCGCAGAAGTCTTCGCTTTCGGAGCCACGATGTACGAGTTGCTCTGCGGGCACAAGCCCTTCGTGGCGGAAAACAGCCAGGACTACCGGCACAAACTCATGGACCTGGATGCTGAACCGGTCCCGATCGACCAACACCGAACGGGCATTGCGGTCGGACTTGAAACGGTCATACTAAAATGCCTTGCGAAGCGCAGGGAGGAGCGATACCCTTCCATGAGCCTAGTATTGAGAGACTTGGACAGCTTGGTATGACCGATATTTTTCTGGAAGATCGACCCTCGAGCAAGCAGGGATGCCTGCGCCTGATCCTCATGGCCGTAGCCATCATGCTGGTGGGGTGGCTGGTGATCAAGGGTTGCTCGGGTAAGGCGAACGCCGTCGACGAGGACAAAAATAGCCAGGTTGAGGACGGGCTCCCGGTTGATAAAGGCGGAACGCGTACCCCGGCAGGCGCGGCGAAACAGACCAACCCGGCCGTGAGGACCGGACCAGACCGATCCGGCCCCCTGCTCGCAGATGCCAAGCGTTTTATTGAGCAACGCGATTTCCAGCATGCGCGCAACAAAGGCTTTGCGGCACTGGAGCTGGCCGCCCGGGCAGATGACCGCCGCCAAGTCGAAGACTTCCTGGGAAAGCTGCACATCGAAATGCTATTCAACCCGGTTCCGATGGAAGAGAAGGTGGACTACACGATCAAGTCTGGCGACATTATCGGCAAGCTGGCGCGCACCTACAAGACGACTTCTGAGCTGATCAGCAAGGGCAACGACATCCGCGACCCGCGCCGAATCCGCGTCGACGACCACCTCCGCATTTTCAGCGGAACCTTTAAACTCCTCATCGACAAATCGAGCAACACCCTGCTCGTCACCCTGAACGATCGCTTCTTCAAGCGCTACCGGGTCGGCACGGGCGAATTCGACAAAACCCCCACGGGCACCTTCAAGGTCAAAGATCGTATCGTTGAACCCGACTGGTGGCAGCCCAACGGCCAGAAGATCCCGTATGGCGACCCCGAACACCTGATCGGTACGCGCTGGATAGGCCTGGACATCCGCGGCTACGGGATCCACGGCATCCGGAAGGACTTGCGGGACACCATCGGAAAGCAGGAGAGTGCCGGCTGTATTCGAATGCTGAATTCCGACGTCGAAGAGCTGTACACTTATATTCCAACCGGCGCAGAAGTCATCATCCAGGACTAATCCTCAACCCGGTATTCCGCATGAGCACCTACGTCTTACCTTTTGAAAAAACCATCGTCGAACTCGAGAAAAAACTGGAGGAACTTCGGGCCTTCAGCGAAGACCAGGACCTCGATATCTCCGCTGAAATCACCAAGCTGGAAACCAAACTGGAGCAGGAACGCGTGTCGACCTACGCAAACCTGAGCGCATGGCAAAAAGTGCAGATGTCGCGCCATCCCCTCCGGCCTTACACGCGGGATTACATCCATAAGATCACGACCAAATTCATCGAGATCCACGGCGACCGGCTGTTTTCCGACGACCAGGCGATCATCGGCGGGTTTGCCTATCTCGACAAGCAGAAGGTGATGATCCTCGGAACGCAGAAAGGCCGGGACACCAAGAGTAATCTCGAATGTAACTTTGGCTGCCCCTATCCCGAGGGCTACCGCAAGGCCCTTCGACTGATGAGGATGGCCAACAAGTTCAATGTACCCATCATCACCCTCATCGACACCCCGGGAGCCTATCCCGGTATCGAATCGGAAGAGCGCCACATAGCGGAAGCGATCGCCGTCAACCTGCGGGAAATGTTTACCTTCGGCGTTCCAATCATTTCGGCAGTGATAGGCGAGGGCGGGAGTGGAGGAGCCCTGGGCATTGGCGTAAGCAATCGAATCCTGGTGATGGAACATGCGTACTATTCTGTCATTTCGCCGGAAGGCTGCGCGGCAATTCTCTGGAAGGACCGGTCCTTTGCCGAGGATGCGGCCGAGGCTTTGAAGCTTACCGCCCAGCATTTGAAAGATTCCGGACTGGCCGATGACATCATCAAAGAACCCCTGGGTGGTGCGCACAGGGATAGTGACGCGGTGGCAGCCAAGATGAAAACCATGATCCTCAAGCACCTGGCCGAGCTGCAGCGGATGTCGTCCCAGGAACTCCTGGAAGACCGCTACAATAAGTTTCGGGCGATGGGCGTATTCGACGAGGCGCCGCCGGATGAATCCTCCTGAGGCGGGTGCTTCTCTCACGTGGAACCGCTCTACGAAGACAACCATCTCCTCGTGGTCAACAAGCCTGCGGGTCTGCTGGTTCAAGGTGACAAGACCGGCGACCGCACCCTGCTGGATGAGGCCAAAGCCTACCTGAGACAGCGGCACAACAAGCCCGGAAAGGTCTACCTGGGACTGGTCCATCGCCTGGACCGACCCGTTTCCGGCATCGTTGTTCTCGCGCGCACATCCAAGGCGGCCTCACGGCTCTCGGAAGAGATACGCGCTGGCCGCATGGAAAAGGAATACATCGCCCTGGTCGAAGGACGGTTGCCTGACCAAGGTGATTGGACGGATCAGCTGAAGCGCGAAGACCAGCACAGCCGCGTGGCGGAGCCGGGAGAGGCGGGAAAACAAGCCCGGCTGACCTTCACATGTCTGGAGCGGAAAAAAGGATTCTGCCGGGTTCGCATTCAGCTGATCACCGGGCGGCATCACCAGATTCGCGTCCAATTCGCCCACCGGGGACACCCGGTCCTCGGCGATGTCCGTTACGGATCGTCCATGCCCTTCCCGGATCGCTGCCTGGCCCTGCATGCCGCCCAAGTCGCGGTAAAACACCCCGTTCGTCCGGAAAAGCTGGTATTTGCAGCACCACCCGACTGGTAAAGGCGATAGGTCAACCATAGACCGTAAGCTCGCCTGTCGGAATCCGACCGATACGGAATCCAAGGCCTGTAACCGGCTACCGGACACCTTGCGTGAGCGCTATGCGGCGGCTCCGCATCGCTTATAATAAGAAAGTGACTGGATGAAATTCGCGACAACAAAACGCCTCACACTCATCGCCTGCGGGCTTATACTCGGTGCCAGCGCGGCCTCGGCAGCCAAGCCCATCACGGATTTGCCCAAGGCGCTGGCGGCGACGAAGGCGCAGGGCAAACCTATCTTCATTTATGTGTTCGACTCGATATGAGGGAAGCATTGCCGGGTTCTCGAGCGGAACCCGGACGCGAACCGGGCGTTCGCGAAACTGTCCAGGCAGTTCATCATCGCGCATTTGGACACAAAAAATGGCCGCGCCCCTTTTGTAAAAAAGCTCAAGGTGCAGCGCAATCAAACCTACCTGCTGGTACTCGGGCCCGACGGTCGCGAGATGGGCCGTTTGACAACACCGCTCACGCTGGAGGAAATCATTGTCTTCCAGCAAATGACCGTGCCCCAGCCCGATCCGGCGACATTGCCCGCGAAGGCCTCGCAGTGAATGGGTTTAAAAAATCCAGCATCCCGGATGGGATTTTCCAGCCAGGTACCTTTATCGAAAAGCTCACGAAGGGACACGAACGGGAAGGAAAACCCCTTGCGAAACACTAGTCGGGTGCCTGGCCCTGCTGCTGGGCCTGGATCACCAGGTCGTAGAACCGGGCAAGCTGTTCCTTGAGCGCAGTGATCCGGTCACGGGGCTTGGTCCGCGCCTCCAGCAGAATCCAGCCATCGTAATCCATCTGGACGAAGCGCCTGATCAACTCGGGATAGGGGTAATCACCGACGGTTAACTCACGCACATGCGCGGTCCGGCCAAAGTGCTCTTTGACCAAGTCAAAATTATGCGCGAGGCCCTGGCCCTGCAGGTCCTGTGGATTGGAATTCCAGCAGACGCGGGCACCGGGATGATCGGCGACATCCATAACCTGCTTGATGGTAGGCAGCTCGGCCATGCTGCCATGCACTTCGAGACGAATTTCCTGACCAAACCGGCCCCGTACCCGGCCAACTCGCGCAGGGATCTTCCGACTTGCTCAATGGTCTTTTCCCTCTGCACATCTTTATGAAAAGAATTGGGCTTCACCTTGACGCCCGTGGCGCCGATGTCGTGGCTGAGCCGGATGAACGCCTTCGTGTCAGCAATCGCCTTTTTCAAGGCCACCGGATCCGTATGGTCGTACCGCTCGTTTGAACCGGGCCCGATACACTCCACCGGGCTATCGTCGAAGCGTCTTTTCACGTCCGCACGTTGCGCGGAATTGAGGTACGGCTCGACCCCGTGTTTATGCGTGGTGCGCAACTCGACCGCATGAATATCAGCGGCTTCGCAGTTTTTCAGCAGCGTAAGTAAATCCCAGTCCTGGCCCCAGAGATAGGTGACCAGGCCGAAACCCATACTGGCGCCGGGTTTCGACAGGTCCACGCCGGTTCGG
>JAYGFS010000150.1:0-2428 GCA_046581765.1 Verrucomicrobiota bacterium | reverse complement strand
GGCCGCCGATGAGCGAGCGCTCGGCATTCAAGGTCCGCTACGATGCGGAGACCCTCTACATCGGCATCTGGCTGTTCGACACCCGGCCCGGGGAGATCATCGCGCGTAAAATGTTCCGCGACGGAAATATCTTCTCGGACGATTACACCTACTTCGCCATCGACACCTTTCACGACCAGCGCAACGCTTATGTCTTTTCCATCAATCCCAACGGGACGCGCTACGACGGGACGGTGAACAACAACGGCAAGGTGAACCGCAACTGGGACGGGGCGTGGAAGGGAAAAAGCACCATCGATGACGAGGGCTGGAAGGTCGAGGTTGCCATCCCCCTGAACACCCTGAACTTTGACCCGGACAGCACCACCTGGGGCTTCAACATCTCCCGCACGGTCAAGCGCATGAACGAGCGCGGACGCTGGAGTTCCCCCCTGCCGCAACTTCGCACCAGCATGATGTCGAATGCCGGGGACATCACCGGCCTTGAGGGCCTGGACCAGGGCCTGGGGCTCCAATTGGCTCCCTACGTGGCCGGACGGCACCTTGACCGGGACGAAAGCGGGCGGACCCGGCGGCTGGATTTCGGCGGCGACCTCCGCTACCGGCTTAGCCCCAGGGTGGCCCTCAGCTTGAGCTACAACATGGACTTCGCGGAGACCGAGGTCGACGCACGACAGGTCAACTTCTCCCGCTTCCCGCTATTCTTTCCCGAGAAACGGGATTTCTTCCTCGACGATAACGGCATCTTTGATTTCGTCACCCGGGTGGGCCTCATCCCCTTTCACAGTCGACGCATCGGGCTGAATAATGGCGCGATTGTGCCGATCGACTTCGCGGCCAAGCTGGCCGGCCGGGTCGGTGAAGACAACATCGGCCTGATCCATGCCGCGCTCGACACCCCGGAAGGAAATGAGCAGGTCTTCGTCGGGCGCGTCTCCAACTACCTGTCGGACCAGTCGACTATCGGCTGGTTGACCACGATAGGCGACCCGGTCAAGCGGACCGACAACGTGGTCTTCGGGCCGGACTTTCGCTATCGCAACAACCGGGTCTTCGGCGACCAGATCCTCGAGGCCAGCGCCTTCGCACTGGGCGCCTACGAGGAATCCAATGCCTCGAACGAGACGGATACCGTCGCCTGCTACGGCATCAAGTTCGAGTTACCCAACGACTTCTTCCATTTCGACGGCGCGTACCTCCACGTCGGCAAGGATTTCAACCCCGGGCTGGGATTCGTCCGGCGAAGCGGAATCCACCGCTACAACAGTAATTTCAGCATCCAACCCCGGCCGGAACGCATGCCGGGCGTCCGCAAGTTGCGCTTCAGTTATATCAACAACTTCACCACCGACCTGCACAACGAGCTGGAATCACAAAACCACGCGATCTACCCGCTCTTCATCGATTTCGCATCGGGCGCCCAGGCCTGGTTCCGGGTCGAGCGACACTTCGATGCCCCGAACGAGGCCTTTGAAATAGCGGATCAACTGACCGTGGAAGCCGACCGGTACTGGGCAACGGATTTCAAGCTGCAGGTGGAAACATCCAGGAAGCGCATGTTCAGTGGAGAACTGAACATGGGCTGGGGCGAATACTATGACGGGAACCGGCAGGTCATCGATATCGAGACCGCATTCGCACCGTCCAGGCACCTGTTCACGGCCCTCGATTACACCTTTAACCACATTGACATCTCCAGTGGCGAGGCGGATGTACACCTGGCCGAATTTCGCATGCGCTGGAATTTCACCCCGGACCTGAGCTGGTCACACCGGGTGCAGTGGGACTCGCTTTCGGAATCCCTCGGGTACAACAGCCGGGTGCGATGGGAGTTTCAACCGGGATCAACCGCTTTCCTCGTGCTGAACCAGGGCATCAGCGAGAAAGATGACACGTTGCGCCTGCAGGAAAGCGAAGGGGTGATCAAGGTCGGCGCCAACATCTGGTTCTAGTTTTTTTCACCTGACAACCAGGTCCTGCACGCTACAGTGCATCCATGTGCACGTCCTTTTCCAACCCCCTCAAGCGGATTGCACGCAGCCTGCCACTCCTCCTCGCTGCCATGGTGGCCCATGCGGAAAAACTGGAGCTGCAGGACCGCGATGTCATCGCCTTCATGGGCGGGACCACCATGGTACAGGCGATGGAATCGGGCTACCTGGAATGCCTCCTGACCCACCACCATCCCGCGCTCAATCTCCGGTTCAGGGATTTCAGCTGGGAAGCGGATACGGTGTACGCCCAGGCTACGGTGTCCGAACGCTGGCGGCGATCCGCCTTCGGGGACCTTGAAAAACAACTGCGGGCCGCGGGAACCACCCTCGCGGTCCTGCACTTCGGGCAGATGGAATGCCTGCAGGGCCCGGCCGGGCTCGATGCATTCCGTACGCGATACGGGACCTTGATCGAGCAGGTAAAGCGCGTCACC
>JAYGFS010000005.1:0-3909 GCA_046581765.1 Verrucomicrobiota bacterium | reverse complement strand
GGGTAAAGCTGCCCAAGTTCCCCACGGTGAAGTTTGCGGATGATGCATCGTATTTCTGGGAGCTCAAGACCACCAAGGGGAAGATCAAGATCAAGTTCCTGCCCAAGGTCGCCCCCAACCACGTGGCGAATTTTATGTATCTCACCGAGCTGGGCTTCTTCGATGGCCTGACCTTCCACCGGGTCATCAAGGGCTTCATGGCCCAGGGCGGCGACCCGAAGGGGAACGGTAGCGGCAACCCAGGCTACGAGTTTGCCGGCGAGTTCGACCGCGGCACGCGGCACGACAAGCCGGGCATCCTTTCCATGGCCAATCGCGGCCCGGGCACCGATGGCAGCCAGTTTTTCCTCACCTTTTTACCCACCCCGCACCTCGACGGCCGGCATACGGTATTCGGCGAGGTTGTCGAAGGGATGGAAACGGTCAAGGCGCTTGAAGCGGCGGGGAGCCGCAGCGGCGCCCCCTCGGAGCCGCTGAGCATCGAGACGGCGAAGATCACGACGGAGTAAGGCGGCCGCGGCGGCCGAGTATCGCCGTTGTGCCGTGTAAATACGGTTGTGCCCCGGGATCGATTCACCCGGTCGCGGGTGGCGCAGCCTGCATGAAGCATGTCCAGCACCGGCATATCGGAATTTTCGCGGGGACCCGGCGTCGGGTTCCGCATCGGGGAATACACCATCAGGGGTATTCTCGGCCACGGGTCCATGGCCGAGGTGTACCTGGCCGAGGACCAGACCGGCCACGAGATTGCCCTCAAGCTCTTCCAGGAAGGTCCCGGCGTATCGGAGACCATGCTGGAGCGTTTCCGGCGTGAGGCCGAGGCGACAAAGAAGCTGCGGCGGCATCCCTTCATCCTCACGGTATACAATACCGGGAAGGAGGGGGACTACCACTTCATCGCCATGGAGCGGATCTCCAAGAGCCAGACCTTCGAGGACATGCTGGTGCGGGAGAAGCCGCGTCCCCGCAAGCTGATCCACACCGTGGTCAAGATTGCCCAGGCACTCGATTACGCACACGACCACAACATTGTCCACCGCGACGTGAAGCCCTCGAACATCATGATCGACGAGTTCGGCGAACCCCTGCTGGCCGACTTCGGCGTGGCGGAGTTGGTGGACTGGCCGAGCTGCACGGTCAGCGGGGCACTCACCGGGACGCCGATGTACATGTCCCCAGAGCAGGCACGGGCGGAGCGCGTGGGGCCGTCCACTGACATCTATTCCCTGGCCGTGGTGACCTACGAGGCCCTGACCGGCCATCTCCCGTACAACCTGGACCAGGGGATGCATACCGCCTCCGTCCTCGACGCGGTAAAGAACCAGGCGCCGTTGCGGCCCCGTAAATTCAACAAGAAGATCTCCAAGGACCTGGAGTACGTGTTGCTGAAGGCCCTGAACAAGGATCCGCGTGACCGCTATCCCACCATCAAGACCTTCAGCCAGGATCTCGAGTGCATCCTCGAGGGCCGGCCCGTTCGCGCGCGCAGGCTCAAGCCGATCTACTACATCAAGTATGCGTTTCGCCGGCATCGCAGCCTCATGATCGCGCTTGCCGTAATCGGCGGCCTCCTCGGTTGCATCGGCTACCTGTACGAGCGCAACATGGCCGAGATCCGGAACGAGCAGGTGCTCAGCCGGGCGATGATCATCAGCAAGGAGCTGCAGATCGGCGCCATGAACAAGGGGGTGCGCAAGCGCGAGGACATGTCTCGCTCCCGGGTGGAGATTCGCGATGCGAGCAAGCTGATGATCGCCGAGAACTGGCACGACGCCCGGGAAAAGTTTGAAAATGCCGCAAGCCTCAGCACGGTGTACCGCGATGCCCGTACCGCCGCGATGGCGCGCCTCTCCCAGGCCCGCTGCGAGCTTATGCTGGGTGACAACGAGAGCGCCACCGAGAGCTTCACCAGCATCCTCGCGAACCCGGATGCCTCGCCGGCTATCGCCAGCATGGCCGTTTTTGAGTACATCATCACCCTGGTGTCTGAAAAACAGCACCAGCGGGCGCACGCGGTGTATGCCCGCCATGGCGAGAACCTGATCCTGCCGTACAAGGATTTCGTGCGCTGCCTGCTGGGCGAGGACCTGCCGATCAGCGAGATGGAGCGGCAGTTGAGCGGCTTCGCGGTCCATTTCCGCAACGACGCCTACCTGGCGCTGGCGGTACGTTCCTGGGTGGACGGCGACCCCGCCGGTGCGCGGAAATACATCAAGGACTGCCGCCTGAACTCCCAGCCCAAGAGCGATTGGCCCGCCCCCCTGTCCAAGCACCTCTACACCCTGCTGGAATTATGAGGCCGGCCCCCTTCCATCCGAGGCGTCGCGCGGGTTTCGCCCTCTGGCCCTGGCTGCTGATCCTCGTCATGATCACCAGCATCGTCCTCCTGCTCCGCTATGCGCACCACAACCTGGCCCAGGCGAACCAGTGCCGCGCGCAGATGAAGCATATTTATGGCGCCCTGGGGCTCTACGAGGTGGAGAACGGCTGGTTGCCCGACCTGCTGTACTACCCGGATCGTCCGCGGGAGAGTCCCAAGAGCCTGGTCGTCGCCCTGGTGGAGAAGTACGGCCTGAGTGAAGCCGACTGCGTCTGTCCCAAGGCCCACCCGTTGATCAAGGAGAAGGGCTTGAGCTACATCTGGAACGTGAACCTCAACCACCAGGCCCTGGTCTCCGGCAGCCAGGCCGAGTGGATGCTCGGGGAGATCCAGATGCTCAGCACCAAGTTGGCCGGTCCCCATTTCCGCAACTACCACATCGTCTATACCGACGGGCACGTAAAGCGGGTCGATTCCGCCCCGCACGAGATCCCCGGCGCCCATTGAGGCCCCAGGGTCCCGGCCCGCCCGCCGGCGAAGGGGGGAGGAGCCGAGGATTCCCACCGCGGAAACTTGCCAGCGATCCCTGTTTATTGCTAACTGGTCGGGCAGCCGGAGCCCAGGTGGTGGAATTGGCAGACACAAGGGACTTAAAATCCCTCGAGAGCGATCTCATGCGGGTTCGAGTCCCGCCCTGGGTACCATCTATTCTCCTTGTTTTATGGCTTTTTAGAGCAAGTTCTTGCGTAAAGGTACACGAAGGTCTAGCGGACCGCGAACAAGCAGTTGGACACTAACGCCCCCCACTATAGGTACTCCTGGGAGGCTGAAGCCAAGAGCTACACGGAAGTAGGCGTAAGATAATTTGTTGCACCGGTAGCGGCCAGCGTTACCGCGTATATCAGGGGGCAATAAGGCGTGTTCTGAAGAATGCAGCGCTGTTACTTGTACCCGCACTTCCCGAATAAATCGGGGTCCAGCTCAGCAGGTCGGCACTGACTTCAACAAGCAAATTTACATCCCCATTGTTGTCAGCTGGCAGCGCTATGATATTTATTGGGGATGCCTCAACAACAACATCCGGGCGGGTGCTTCGCAGTAGCGGAGACTAGAACTTCGTTTTCCCTGCGTCATCGTCCGCGTATGCTTCGCCTTTAATATCGCCGATCTTGATGTAGGCGTCGCCTTGAGCGTCATCGTCCGCGCGGTATTCGCCTTTTATATCGCCGATCTTGACGAAGGCGTCGCCTTGAGCGTCATCGCTCAGGCGGTATTCGCCTTTAATATCGCCGAACTTGAAGTAGGTATCGCCCAGGTCATCGCTCAGGCGGTATTCGCCTTTAATATCGCCGAACTTGAAGTAGGCGTCGCCTTGAGCGTCATCGTTGTAGTACCACGTATCGTAAACGTATGTTCCTCCGGGAACAACGAGGATGATGTAGATGTGATAAAATCCGGCCCAGTAGCCATACCCCTGTGCCACATATACAACGCCACCGTGGTACCCATCCCTCAGATCATTCGCGATGACATCACCGACGATATAATTGATCTCGGCGCAGTCGGGTGCAGAGATCGGAAGAGCGTCG
>JAYGFS010000596.1:0-20762 GCA_046581765.1 Verrucomicrobiota bacterium | reverse complement strand
GATCGTGCACTGGCTTGCTTGATGGAATCGGACCTGGAGCAGGCACTTGTAATCGCGCGTGAGCTCGATGCGGCCAACGATGAACGCAAACAGGTCGGGTTGGAGATCGCCGCCGCCGCACTGGAAGAAATAGAGGCATCTTTTGATGCCACCGACACCTTCGCCATCGTCGCAGGCCGGGAGGGTTGGCATCCCGGTATTGTCGGGATCGTTGCCTCTCGCGTGGCCAAGCGCTTTCATCGTCCCACGGTTATCATTGGAATCGACCAGGACGGCAAAGGCAAAGGCTCGTGCCGGGGCGTGCCCGGCTTCGACCTGGTAGCTGGATTGGCGCAAGCGGATGATTACTTGAACAAGTACGGCGGACACAAGATGGCGGCGGGACTGGAAATCGACGCCGAGCACATTCCGGCATTTCGCGAACGCCTGAATGCGGTTGCGAAGGAGATGTTCGGGGGTGTTCCCCCCAACCCGGTGCTAAAGATTGACAGCTGGCTCGAAACGGATGACCTGACGATTGACATGGTGGATGCGATCGAGCGCCTGAGGCCTTTCGGCCAGGGTAACGCGACCCCGGTCTGGGCGTGCCGCGATGTCGTGGTGGAAGATACCCGTGAAGTCGGAGACGGTCACCTGAAGCTGAACCTGCTTAGTGGCGAACGGGCCTTCAAGGCGATTGGATTCAATATGTTCGAACGCGAGGTGCCGGATCGCATCGATATCGCGTTTGAGTTGAAGCGTAATGTCTACCGGGGAACCACGAGCCTGGAATTGGTGCTCCAGGATTTCAGGTCCAGTGAAGCCGTCTGACCCGGTAATTGTTTGAAAACACCCAAAAACACTTGCTAAGGCCCCCCGATGCTTCGTAGGTATGACACTCGCGTTTTAACCGTTTTTGAAGGATCGCAATGAGCGAAATGTCTGAGCCTGCAGAACTTAAAATTGGCGACCAGCTGATTCCCTTGCCCGTTGTTACGGGGTCTGAAGGAGAGCAGGCGGTCGACATCACGGCCCTCCGGAAACAGACCGGGGTGATTACCATAGATCCGGGGTATGGCAACACCGGTGCCTGCGAAAGCGCCATCACCTTTTTGAACGGTGAACAGGGGATCCTCCGCCACCGCGGCTACTCTATCGAAGATCTTGCCGCCCATGCATCCTTCACGGGTGTAGCGTACCTGTTGCTGTATGGGGATTTGCCCAACGAAGAGCAGTACCAGGTGTTCGACAACCTCATTCGTGCTAATTATCACGTGGACGATGAGATTGTCCAAGTGATCCAGGCCTTTCCGAAAGACGCCCACCCGATGGCCTATCTTTCCGCCGGGCTGAGTGCGATGTCTGCCCTCTATCCGGATTTTGGTGAAGAGAAGGAGGGGGAGCACGATATGGCGGTGATCCGTATTCTTGCTAAAATCAGTGGGATCGCCGCCTGCTCATACCGCAAGGCGATCGGTCAACCGATGATCCCGGCAGACCCAGGCCTTCACTATGCGGAAAACCTTCTTTACATGATGTTCGGCGACCAGGACGCCAGTGACGAGTTTCGCCTCGTCCGGGCAGAAACCCTGGACAATCTCCTGATCATTCACGCGGATCACGAACAGAACTGCTCCACCAGCACGGTGCGGATGGTCAATAGTTCCAACGCGAACATGTATACGTCGATTTCGGCCGGCATCGGCGCGCTCTGGGGGCCCCTGCATGGTGGTGCCAACCAGGCGGTGATGGAAATGCTGGACCAGATTCAGCAAGAGGGCGGGGATACCCAGGCGGTTATGGCCCGGGCAAAAGACAAGAAAGATCCTTTTCGCCTCATGGGCTTTGGACATCGTGTCTACAAGACCTTCGATCCCCGAGCGCGCATAGCCAAGGCGGGGGCGGATGCCTTCCTCGCCCAGATCGGCAAGAATGAACCCCTGATTGATATTGCGATGGGACTGGAAAAGAGCGCGCTGGAAGACGAGTACTTCAAGAAGCGCAACCTCTACGCCAACGTCGACTTCTACACCGGCATTATTTATCGCGCCATGGGAATACCAACCGCCATGTTCACCGCGCTCTTTGCCATCGGTCGCTCTGCGGGTTGGCTCGCGCATATGGTCGAGTTGAAAAACGACCCCGCGCGTCGGATCGGACGCCCCCGGCAGATTTATATCGGCGAAAATGCTCGGGACTACGTTCCGCGCGATAAACGCTAGGAATTCGCAGGTGCACAAGCACAGGAGTCGCTTGACGGGCCGCGGCTCCAGCTTGGGCGATCGATCTAATCCTTTACGCTTTCCGGGTTTAAGCGTACTGTTTGAACCGAATGAAACAGGGACGGATACTTCGAACGGTGGCTGCATCTACACTGGCTGCGCTATCTTTTGCTCATAGTGATGCTGCGTTTGCCCAATTGGCTGCTTCATCCGGCCAGGGAGATCCTGTAGCTTCTCCCCCGGACCCCGACCGGGTGCTGCCCGTGCACGCACCTGGACGGCCCGCCTCCGCTCCGGCAAAAGCATCCACCGGTCCGGCGAAGCCCGCCTACTGGCTGGACTTCGGCTTGCGCTCCGGTCTGGTCGATTACCAGGAAAACGTGAGTATCGAGCCTACGGTTTCCTCGTGGCGCAGTGGATTTGTTGGTCTGGATGCCACCGTTCACTACCGGAAAGATCGTTTGCGGGCCAATGTCAGCGGTGGTTTCTGGCATTCCTCTGATGCGGAGGAGCAATGGCGAATCGTTGGCTTGCTTGGCCAGCGCAACGATATGGAAGTATACGGGCTGGATTGGCTGGCCGAGGTCGGATACGACTTGGACCTGCAGGAAGAGGTCTCCATTACGTCTTTTATCGGCCTGGGATACCGGTTCCAGGAGTTTTCGCGGAGCAATTTTGATTTATTTCGGGTTGAGTTTGAGGATGTGGGTCGCATAAATGAATCATTCGATGTTTTCCTGGTCCAGGCTGCGCTTGAGATGGAAAACCGGCTTTCCGCGACGAGTCTACTGCAAATAAGGGCGGATCTGGGCCATATTTTTTCAAACGGGGCCATAAATACGGCCATTCCGGGAAGCTTGGACGGTGATGGAGGATTTATCTTTGGTGCATCGTGCCAATGGACGCTGCAAATAAAGCCTAATCAATCCTTTCTCCTGGGGGTATATTTTGACCATCAGGGGAATCTTGGGACCGTCGCGGTCAGAAGCACATCAGCAGGAGAGGATTTCGTGGTTGAGTGGCCGGATAACGACCTGGAAAGGATGGGTATTCGAGCGGCATTTGGAATCGACATGTAGGAGTGGCAAACGCAATGCCAAAGAACAGGACCGAATTGAAAAAGCAGCGCGATCGGGAGGTCGAGATAAACTTCCTCGCCAGTGTCAGCCGGCGTTTGCCTGAAAATGTACAGGTGCTCCGGCCGCTGGCCGGCATGCTCAATCTCCAGGGTCGCTACGCGGAAGGCCTCCAGGCGGACCTGCAACTTGCACGCCTGCGACCCCGGGATTCAGAAGTCTGGTACAACCTCGGCTGCAGCTATGCGCTTTTACAGCGTGCAACCGATGCGATGGATGCGCTGCAGCAGGCGATCGATCTCGGCTACACCAACATTCACCAGATGTTCAAGGATCAAGACCTCAAGATCCTCTGGCAGAACCATAAGTTTCTCGAGATGGCTGGCCGGGCATCCATGAATGAACGCCTTGATGTCATCCTTGGCGATATATGCATGTGTGAAGCAGATGCGGTCGTCAATGCGTCCACGAACTCGTTGCCCGGTATCGAGGGGATGAATGGCGCAATCTATCAGGCTGCCGGCCCGAAGCTCCAGCAGGCCTGCCTGAAGCTCAAGGGATGTAAAACGGGCGAGGCCAAAATCACCTTCGGTTACGATTTGCCCGCACAGTATATTATCCATACCGTGGGACCTATCTGGAAGGATGGCTTCCATTATGAAGATGAACTGCTGGCGATGTGTTACCAGAGATGCATGGAACTCACCGAGGAACATGGATTGAAAACGATTGCTTTTCCCGCCATCAGCACCCGGGACCTTTCCTATCCGCAGGAGCGCGCGACCACTATCGCGATCGACACGATCGTAAAAAACCTGCTGCGATCATCTTCGATTGAAAAAGTAACCTTTGTCTGCCACGACCGGGCCTTGTACGACACCTATACCAGGATCCTGAGCAACAAAATTTGATTCGGCGCAAGCCAGGGTTGGCTTTTTCCCCGCCAGTCGGTACAGGTTTCGCATGAGTAGGTATCTTCTGGTTCTTTCCGGTTTTCTCGCTCCACTGGTAGCTTCGGCCGAGCTGGTTCACCTGCGCGGGGGAGGCGAGCAGCGCGAATGGCATTCCTTTCCCGGGGCGAGTCCAGCCGCCTCGGTTGTGCTGGAACTGCCGGGTATGCCCGGTGTCCGGGAAGCCTGTCTCTCGCTTCGCCAGGTGGATGTCCGCCACAACTGGAATGTCCGTGTTAATGGACACCCCCTGGGGCGTCTCCAGCGCGAGGAGGACCGCCTGATCCAGTTGTTCGAGCTCAAGCCGGGCTTCGTCTCGGAGGAAAGGAACCGGGTTGAGATCACCTTCGATAAGGGTCGTGACGTGGACGACATTCTCGTCGGGGATGCGATGATCTATCGACAGTCGAGAAAGGTCTTGTGCTCCGCGGCCTCGCTCGATCTCAGCGTGACTGAAAACGGATCCCGGGTGCCCGCGCGCTTCACCCTGGTCGATGCGGATGGCTGCCTGGTGCCGCTCGGGTTGACCTCTTCAGATCAACTGGCGGTGCGCACGGGGGTTGTCTACACCCTGGACGGCAAGGCGCATGTTCCCTGCCCCGCAGGTGACTATACGATTTATGCGACCCGCGGCTTCGAATACAGCCTGGCAAAGGCCCGTGTACACCTGGACCCTGGAGATCATAAATCCGTTGCCCTGGTGATCGAACGTGAGGTTCACACCCCGGATCTGGTCAGCTGTGATCCCCATGTGCACACCGTTACCTACAGTCGGCATGGCGATTGCAGTCTTACCGAGCGGATCATCACGCTGGCGGGTGAACATATCGAATGCCCGGTGGCCACCGACCACAACCTGCACATCGATTATCGCAAGGAGCAGACTCGACTGGGTTATGCGGGGTTCAAATCCGCGGTCGGCAACGAATACACCACCTCGACCGGGCACTTTAACCTGTTCCCCGTGGATCCGGAGCAAAAGCCCCCCAGCTATATTGGCGACGACTGGCAGAAGGTCATGGCGTCGATCGCGGCGACCGGCGCCCCCGTGACCATTCTGAACCATGCGCGGGATATCCATCGCAATTATCGGCCCTTTGACCCGGTTCGCCACATCGCCGTGACCGGGGAATCTGTTGACGGCCTGGAATATCACTTTAACGCCATGGAGGTGCTTAATTCCGGTGCGATTATCAGCGATCGGCTGTTACTGGTAAACGACTGGTTCGGTTTGCTCAACCGCGGTTTGTCGGTGGCCGCTATTGGAAGCAGCGATTCGCACGATGTGTCCAACTACATCGTCGGCCAGGGACGAACCTATGTGTCCGTTCCGGACGGTGATCCGGGGGCTTGGGATGTTGGCGATGTGGTAAAAGGGATCCAGCAGGGCCGCACCCATCTGGCCTACGGCTTGCTGGTCACTCTGCGGGCCGAGGTCCGGGATGATGGGATTGCGTTGGATGTGCAGGTCCGCGGGCCCTCATGGATTGCCGGCGGCGAGCTGCAGCTCTTTATGAACGGCATTGAGGTTTTCCGTGCTGATGCGAACGAGGTGGGGGTCATAAAATTTGGGCGGCAAGTCCTGCTGCCGAATCCCGGCTACGATGTCTGGTTTGCCGCCGTGGCTACGGGACCCGGTATCACCGACAATTATTGGCCTTGCGCCAAGCCGTACCAGCGCCTGACTGAACGTCACGAGGCCTATTTTCTCGGACTTAGTCCGGCCGTGCGGGTGGATGCGAACGGGGACGGTGCCTGGCAATCCGCTTTTGCCCATGCCCGTGACCTGGTGAAGCAATATCCCGATAGTCCGGAGGACGCGCTTCGTTCTTGCGCCCGCTACGATACAGCCGTTGCCGCGCAGCTGGCGAGCGTCTTGGTCCGAAACGGGGTCGATCCAGACAGCCTGCAGAGCGATGTGGCCTCGGTGAAGGAAGGGTTGAGGCAATTTGTCGATGCCTGGAAGGTGGCGCAAGCTGCACAGACGGACAAGGCGCGTTTTCCCGCCAACTAGGCCGCTTGGCTTGGTGGGTACGGACGACGTGGATAAGCAAAGCAGCGTCATCGGACATCGAGCACTCAATAGCTACTACAGAACGTTGATTTGGCCGCCAAAAAGCTCTATAAAGACAGGGCATACGAACGGAGAATAGTCATGTCATTCAAGGTTGGAATTATTGGATACGGTTGGGCGGCCACCGCCCATATCGACGCAATTAATGCCTGTGCCGATACACGTGTTGTCGCGATCTGCTCTTCCCGGGAGCTGAACCCTGCCGAATTAAGCGAACAATACGGCAGTGAGATTGTCGTGTACACCTC
The DNA here is from genome assembly GCA_046581765.1 of Verrucomicrobiota bacterium. GTDB lineage: Bacteria > Verrucomicrobiota > Kiritimatiellia > SS1-B-03-39 > UBA6053 > JAPYUI01. The sequence goes on along the minus strand of JAYGFS010000596.1, from coordinate 14,213 downwards.
TGTTGACGAGCTCCTGGATTCGGAGATTAATGTGGTTTCGATCTGTTCGTATCCGCAGGACCACGCGGGCCAGGTTGTCGCTGCGGCGGCAGCGGGGAAACACATCATCGTGGAAAAGCCGCTGGTGCTGAACCTGGAGGATCTGCGCCGGGTGGAATCGGCGGTGAACCGGTCCGGTGTGAAATGTTGCGTTTGTTTCGAGTGTCGGTACTCGAGTCAGTTCCTCGTCACCAAAGCCCAGATCGACCAGGGACTCCTGGGTGATATCCATTACGGTGAGGTCGATTATTTCCATGGCATCGGGCCCTGGTACGGGCAGTACCGGTGGAATACAAAGAAGGATGCCGGGGGAAGCAGCCTGCTTTCTGCCGGCTGTCACGCCCTGGATGCCTTGCTGCTCTGCATGGGTGGCGAGGTTGAAAGTGTCACCAGTTTCAGTGTGGGATCAACGAATGTGGATTTCGAGCCATACGAATACGACACGACCAGTGTAACCATCCTGAAATTCAAGGACGGCCGCATTGGGAAAACCGCTTCGGTCATCGATTGCCTCCAGCCGTACTATTTCCATACGCATCTCGTGGGCAGTGAAGGCAGCCTGCTGGATAACAAGATCTACTCCACCAAAAGGCCGGATCCTGAAGATAAAGCCTGGTCCGAAATTCCGATGAAGCTGTGTGATTCGGGGGATGTCTCAGACCATCCGTATCAAACGCAATTCGAGGCTTTCTTTTCCGCCACAAAAGAAGGACGCGATGTGCCGATGACCAGTCTCGCCGATGCGATCCGTTCACATGAAGTGATCTTTGCCGCTGACCTTTCGGCCGCGACAGGTCAATCGGTGTTACTCGCTGATGTTCAAGGCGAATGAATCCACCGATAGCCATTGCGGTTGCCGCTCACCCGGATGACATCGAATTTGTCATGGCGGGAACCCTGCTCCGGCTGAAGGCCGTCGGCTGGCAGATCCATTACCTGAACCTGTCTTCAGGAAATTGCGGGAGCCAGACCATGGGTCCTGCGGAACTCGCAGTTCTCCGCCTGAAGGAGGCGAAAGCGGCCGCCGAGTTGTTGGGCGCACGTTTTCATCCGCCGTTCAGCCATGACCTGGAAATCATGTACGACCAGGCCCATCTGCGGCGGCTCGCGGCCATTTTGCACCAGGTGGCCCCCGACATTGTGCTTACGCATGCACCGGAAGACTACATGGAAGACCACATGATCACCTCGCGCTTGGCGGTTACGGCAGCCTTTACCAGCAGCATGCCTAATTTTCGTACCGAGCCTCCTGTCGATGCGCCGCTTAAGGAAGTCGCGGTCTACCACGCGATGCCCTATGAACTGACGGACGGGCTGCGCCGGTCGGTCACACCCGGCTTGTATGTCGACGTGAGCGATTTGCAGGAAATCAAGCGGCAGGCCCTTGCTGCGCACGCCAGCCAGAAGCAGTGGCTGGATGCGAGCCAGGGCATGGATTCCTACTTGAGTACCATGTCAGATATGGATCGATTGATCGGCACGCACTCGGGGTGCTTTGCCTCCGCTGAAGGATGGTGCCGTCACGATTACCGGGGATTTGGGTCCGAAGACCGCGATCCCTTGGGCGAAGCCCTGGGCGAACAGGTTTTTACACGGGAGACAAACGATGGCTAGACGATTGAGTCAAGTGGCCCCCGATTGGTGGGATTACACGACCTTGGAAGACGACTTGATTCGGGATGCGGCCCGCTTGACCGAAGCCTGCCTGGAACAGCTCTCCCGGCCTGGATTTCGCGTTGTCTTCTACGATACCCTCGAAGACTTTTATCTGGCGGAAGCACTGGAGTACATCCATGCCTGGAAAGCCGCTACGCCCGATAACCCGGTAGGCATTTGCGGTCCCATTGGGCCGACCGAACAATTGCCCCTGGTGGCTCGTCTGGCCAATGAACTTGGACTCAACCTGTCCAACGCGCATTTCTGGGGAATGGATGAGTGGGTGGGGTCCGATGGCCGCGCGGTCTCAACCGACCACCCGCTGTCATTCGAGAAAGCGGATCGTGCCTTATGTTTTGATCGCCTGGAGCAGCCGATGCCAGATGCCAATCTGCATTTTCCCACTGCGGATGTGCAGCCCTATATCGATAGCTGGAAGGGCCTTCGCTGCGCGGTCATGCAAGGCGGGCAGGGGGATGTAAAGCACTGGGCCTTCAACGACCCGTTTCGCCGGGCAGGTGCCTATGCGGATACGCCCCCGAGTCCGGAGGTGTACCGGGCACTTGAGACGCGCGTGGTTGACCTGCATCCAATAACCCTCTCGCAAAATGCCCGAACCTCCGGAGGGGGAAACGTGACCTTGGTTCCATCCCGCGCCGTGACCGTGGGCCCCCGCGAAACCTGGCAGGCAGAGAAGGTCTCCATCTGGCAGGCGGGCACCCATGACAATCCACTGGGGCAACGCCTGACGGCCCTCATGATATCCAAGGGGGTCGAGGATTCCTCCGTGCCGATGTCCCTGCTCGCTTCACACCCGAATGTACAGTTCAACTATTATCGAGGCGGCCTGGGGTCTTGCCAGGTCGAGATGCATTAAAGGGTCGGCGTTTTCCCTGTGCGGGCTGAATGTCCGCAAAGCCGTAAGGCCTATTTAAGGTCTTTCACCTTGAGACCCTTGTTTTTCCAGTAGTCACCCTTGTTGAACCCGAACATGGTCGGCTTGAAGGCACCAACCAGCTCGACGTTCAGGTCCGGCTTGATCTGGTCTTCCATGCCCAGGCCCCAGTAGACGCCATTCACCACGATCCGGCGCAGGCCTTCGTGCACGAAATCGAGCGAGGCGCCCATGGTACTGGCGATGACCCGGGCGGTCTTGCCGCCCTCCGCGGTGTAATCGCGGGTCCATACCACCGGCATCATCGGGTTGTTCTTTTTATTCTCGACCGGCTTGCTGTTTGGATCCATGTTTTCCAGTACCGCGCCGAGGACGAGAAAATTTGCCCCCCGCTCCTTCAGTCGATCGATTTTCACCGTGTACACGTCGCTGGGTGCGAAAATGTCCTTCACTCCGCGCAGAATTGGGTGGTCTTTCTTTCCATCAACCAGGATCCCCCGGCAGGCTTCCCGCTTGTGTGCACCGTGGTGAGCCACCCAGCCTTCGCCCAGGATCGGGGGCCCGAAGCTGAATTTGCAACTGCGGAAACCATGGGTTGCGGTGCGGAGACCCATCATGGGTTTGCCGGATTTGGCGAAGTCAATGAGGTGCTGTGCCTGGTCGTCCGGCAACTTGCGGAACCGGGTGGCATTGATGAGCATGTCCGATTTTCCCAGGATTTCGAGGCCCGGGGTGTTTCCCTGGAAGTTGGGGTCCATCACGTTCCCGTCCGGATTGACCGAAAAGAGGACCCGGCAATCGAAGCCGTGCCGCTCAGAGAGTAGGCGTGCCAGCATCGGCATGGTTTCTTCAGAGCGGTACTCTTCGTCACCGGCCATAAGCGTGATATGCTTGCCGCTTCCGGGAAGCCCTTTCTTGCCCGTGTAATCGAGCCAAAGCGCATCTTCATGGTGCTTGGCAAATACCGGCATGATCAAGGCGGCGAGGAGAACAGGTATCAGGGTTTTCATAACACAATCCTTTGATGTTTCAGTTCAGACGGAAGGGTCATGCTCAACAATCATCCCGATTAATCAAGCTTTTATCCCGGCCATAAATCCAGGCAGCCGACGAGGCCCACCCCCGGCGAAGGCAGCTACCCCATGGGATACTTGAGCGCCTGGCTTACCTCGTCGATCTTCGCCAGGGTCCCAGCATCCAGCTCGGTCTCCGCGGCCATGATTACCGGGTCGAGTTGGTCGACCCCCGTGGCGCCCACGATGGTTGACGCCACGAAGTCATGCTGTTTGCTCCAGGCGGTTGCGAGGGTAATCACGTGTAGGCCGGCTTCGTCGGCGATTGCCTGGAAACGTTCGGTTGACGCGATGGTTGCATCATTCACAAAGCGTTCTGCCATCTTGAGTTGGCGATCGTCCCCCATGGTGAGGTAATGAGAAAAACGCGCCCCTTCCGGCCGCAATCCCTGGTTGTATTTTCCACTCAGCACCCCGCCAGCCAGGGGCGAGTAGGGGAGCAGGCTCACCCGCTCCTGCCGACAGACCTGGGCCAGCTCGTCTTCAAAGCGCCGATTGTTCAGGCTGAAGTTGTTTTGAATCGTATCGTAACGGGCCAGCCCGTGGCTATCCGAAGCCCACAGATTTTTCATGAGCCCGAAGGAGGTCTCGTTGCTGCAGCCAATCACCCGCACCTTGCCGCTGCCCACCAGTTCGTCCATGGCCTCCATGGTATCCTCAGGGCGCATATCGTGATCCGGCCAATGTGTCTGGTAGAGGTCGAGGTAGTCGGTCTGGAGTCGCAGCAGGCTTTCCTCTGCCGCGCGGATGATTTGGTGGCGGTCGAGCGTGGTTTTCCCGTGACGTACCGGCGGCACGAACCACCCGTGGCCGGGCCCGGTGACTTTGCTGGCGATGATCATGGAGTCACGCGGCTTGGTTTTCATCCACTTGCCGAGGATTAGCTCGGTGAGGCCAAAATTTTCAACCGTAGGGGGCACCGGATACATTTCTGCCGCATCGAAGAAATCGACGCCGGCCTCATATGCGTGGTCCAGGATCTCAAAAGAGAGTTTCTCGTCGCATTGCTGACCAAAGGTCATGGTTCCCATGCAGATTTCCGAGACCACCACACCGCTTCCACCCAATCGATTTCGTTTCATTGCCTGCATTGTGAAGCGCGAGGACTGTTATTGGAATGCATAATTTGCAATTTCTATTGCACTGGTTTCCTCGATGATGGGGTGCTAGGAAAGAATCGATGAAATGGGCTCGACCACTTTGGTGCCTGCTCCTGTTGCTGACGAAACTCGACGCAGCCCCGCGGGTGCTTTTCCTGCTGGGCGAACACGAGTACGGCACCCAGCAGTCCCTGCCGGCATTTGCTGAGGCGGAACTCAAGCCGCGGGACATTCCATATCGCTTTATCCGGGCAAAATCGGACGACCGGAATTCCGTCGATTGCCATATCTTTCCCGGTCTCGCCGGGGCCTTAAAGGATTCCGACGTCCTGTTTATCAGCGTGCGTCGGCGCTACCCGCCGAAAAAGGACATGGCCCTGCTCAAGCGGTGGGTCGCCCAAGGTAAACCGGTGATCGGCATTCGCACCTCCAGTCACGCCTTTGGCGAACGCGAGAAAGGTCAGGGCTACCAGGCACCTGCGGGTCATGCGCCCTGGCAGGGCTTTGACCGGGATGCGTTCGGCGTGTCGTACACCGGGCACGTCGGCGGCAAGACCGAGACCCTCGTTTTTGCGGAGCGGGAAGTCCAGGCGCTACCGATATGGGAAGGGGTACAGTTGAAGGGTGAAATGCTGGTCGACAGTCATTTGTACCACTCGAGGGATTTGGACCCCAAGGCGATCCCGCTAATCCGGGGTAAGGTTAAAGGAACCGGGGAGGAAGAACCCGTGGCGTGGACCCTGCAACGGGGGAAGGGCCGTCGCTTTTACACCTCGTTGGGATCGCTGAAGGACATGGAGATGCCCTTCCTGCGGCGCCTCTTGGTCAACGCGATCTACTGGTCTGCCGGAGAATCGCCATCGGATGCGGGAACGATTAAGGAGATAAGGCAAAACCGCACCAAGGAGGCACATGATGACCCACTGCCGGCCGAAGAGGCTTCGAGGCTGCTGGAAACGCCCCCTGACCTCAAGCTTGAGCTGATCGCGTCGGAGCCGGTTGTCGAGCAACCGGCTTTTTTAAATTTCGACGAGCGCGGTCGCATGTGGGTGGTGCAGTATCGCCAGTACCCGGAACCGGCGGGACTCCAACTGGTCAGCAAGGATACCTTTTACCGGGCCGTATACGACCAGGTTCCGGCGCCGCCGGGCGATCCGGACTTTGTCCCCGGAAAGGACCGGATCACCATTCACGCTGATACGAATGGTGACGGTCAATTTGATTCCGTGAAGACCTTCCTGGATGGATTGAATATCGTGACCAGTTGCGTGCGGGGCCGCGGCGGGGTCTTCGTGCTACAGCCTCCGTACCTCTTGTTTTACCCGGACAGGAACAATGATGACATCCCGGATGGCCGGCCCGAGGTTTTACTCGAAGGATTCGGCATCGAGGATACGCATTCCGTGTGCAGCAGCTTGTGCTGGGGGCCGGATGGGTGGCTCTACGCTTCACAGGGATCCACGGTGAGCTCGGCCGTGAAGGTGCCGGATTCCCCTGACCCTCCGCTGCGCCGGCAGGGGCAGTTGATCTGGCGATACGACCCCGACGAGCCGCGCTACGAAGTATTCGCCGAGGGGGGTGGAAACATCTGGAGCTGTGAGTTCGACAGCAAGGGGCGGCTGTTCGCCGGATCAAATGGCAGTCAGCCCGGGGTCCACTACCTGCAGCACGCGTATTACAAGAAACATTTCGGCAAGCACGGGAGCTTGTCGAACCCCTATGCCTATGGATATTTCGATGGCATCCGGCATCCGGATTTCAAGCGGGTGACCACCAGCATCTGCGTCTACGAGGGCGGGTCCTTGCCGAAACGATACGAGGGGCAGCTCATCTGGGCGAATCCGGTGATTGGCCGCTTCGGCGCTTCCACGCTGATCCAGGAAGGCCTGGGCTTCAAGGGGGCCTACCTGGATCAACTGATCACCACGGGACATCGATGGTTCCGGCCGGTCTATGTGGATTTTGGTCCGGATGGAAGCTTGTACCTGTGCGACTGGTATGACCGGCAGGTGAGTCACACGCAGAATTACCAGGGCCGCATCAGCAAAAAGGATGGACGGATCTATCGTGTGAAGGGGCGGGGACGGGTCGATCCCTTCGACCTGAATACGCACTCGACGCGGGATCTTGTCGAACTGCTCAAGCATCCCAATCGGTGGTTTCGCGAAACCGCCCGCCGCTTGATCGATGATCGGCCGGACAAGCTGAGCCTCGTTCCCCTGCTGAAAACAATGATCAAAGGCGAGGACACGCAATTGGGGCTTGAAGCGCTGTGGACCCTCCATCTTTGCCAGGCGATCGATGTGGAAGTCGCCATGGAGATCGGCTTGAAGCATCCGGATCCTCACCTGCGGCGTTGGACCGTGCGCCTGCTCACGGATAAGCGCCTGCTCCATAGCGCAGGCCACGCCTCCCTGCTGAAAAAGGTCGCGGCCACCGATCCCGATCGTGCGGTTCGCGCACAATGCGCCAGTGTCGCCGTGCGCCTGCCGGATGAGTTGGCAGCAGCAATCCTGGATGGCCTGCTGAAGCATCCGGAGGACGCGGACGATGCGCACATGCCCCTACTCACCTGGTGGGTCATGGAAAAGTTGTGCCGGGAAGGCTTGCCTGAGCTCCGCAGGCTTTACCGACCGACCGACCGCCTGAATGAGCATCCGATGATGGTCCGGCATCTCGCGGAACGCCTCGGCCGACGCCTGGCCGCGGATGGCCGAAGGTCCCACCTGCGTTTCCTCGAAACCCTTGTGCAGGGCTCCCGCGGCGATACACGGAAGAAGCTCGTGCAGGGCCTCAAAGAGGCCTATCGCGGTCGCCCCCTGGCTGGATTGCCGGACGGTCTCGCCCTGGACATGGCGGGTGCGGATGCGGGCCTGGCGTTTCAGTTGAGGACGAAGAAGCCGGGGGCGATCCCCCAGGCCCTGGCCGCATTGCGTGCGAGCGATACCTCGCAGGGGATCCTGAACCGCTTGCTGGAAGTGCTGGCGGAGGAACCGCTTCCGCAGGCACGCGATGCGATACTGGCGTTGCTTGAGCATCCGCACCTCGAAACGCGGCTGGCCGCACTACATGCACTTGCGCCGATGAATGACCCGGTGGTCGGTGCAGCGCTTATTCGGAGGTATGCGGGATGGCCGTCCAAAGAACAGGCCGTCGCGCGTTCGGTGATCACGAGCCGCCTGGAGTGGAGCCTGGACTGGATTCAATTGCTGGGTGAGGAGGCGGTCCCCGCGGATGCCTTGCCCGCCCTTGCACGGTACAAGCATCCTGCCATGGCATTCGCAGATCGCTCCCGGAACCCCACGGACCTGGAAGCGGAAATCTCCCGGGTACACGATATGGTTCAGCAGTCCCCGGGCGACCCGTACAAAGGCCGCATTCAATATCTCGCACGTTGCTCCGCTTGTCATACGCTTCATGACGAAGGGGGGTCCATCGGTCCCGATCTTACCGCGTATCAACGATCAGAGCTCGATAGCCTGTTAACCGCTATTATTCATCCGAACGCCGAGATTCGTGAAGGGTTTGAGACGCTGCACGTCCGGCTGAAGGATGGGCGCATACTGAGTGGATTCCGGTTGGATGAAGACCCGCATGTCCTGGTCTTGAGGCAAGTTGACGGAACCGAGCAGGTCATCGCGCGTGACAAGATTTCCAGCATGGCACCGGGCTCTCGATCCGTAATGCCCGAGGGCCTGATCGACGGCATGCAGAATGCAGACCTGATCGACCTTTTCAGCTACCTGAAGGCCTCGCAACCCCTGAATGTAAAGTAGGGCTGGCGGGCCTCCAGATCCATTGGGGATCCATCGCCTATTCCGCCTGTTCCTGCTGTTGTTCCTGTTCCTGCTCCGCCTCTTGCCGGGCCCTCCACTCCTCCGGCAAGGTTTGGGCCGCCCTGGTTGAAAGGTCCCCATACAACTTTACCCGTCCCAGGCGGAGTGCGACATCCGCTTGTTCCAGCCCGATCTTGAGGTGCTGCAAGGTAATCCCGTCACCCATGGTCAGGATCCACTGCCAGGCCATCTTCTCAGCTTGCCAGATGCGGACCCAATTTTCCGGCACGGCTGCGGCTGCAGGGCTCATCGGCGCAGCGGGAGATTTCCACATCCACACGCCCAGGGCCGTCTCGGCCCAGTGACTGGCGGGGGATTGGTAAATCTCAAGCCTTCGCAGGGTCGCGGGGGCGGCCAGGCTGAGTACGATGAAGGGGTTATCCTCGCGCGTGGTAATGAAGGCGTCGCCCGTGCCCGTTGCGCCGGTGGTGAGTAATAGAGGGGCCGTGTCTCCAGGGCTTTTCGGGGAAATGCTGCTTGAGAAGTAGCGGGCAATCGTGGCGAGATCATCCATCCTCCCGGGGACTTCGGGAACGATGACGCCTTCATATACCTGTTTCCGAACGCGGTTGAGGCATTCCAGTTGCCAGGGAGGCAAAAGGCCGTAGCGTCCGCCCAACCCGAAGACGCCCACGTCAATCGTGAGCACCCGGTCCCTCTGGGCCAGGCGCTGAATCCATTCAGCAATGTTGAACGCTGGCTGGACGGGATAGCCGGGCCCGCCCCATTGGCCTGAGAGGGGGATGCGTTTATGACCGAGGGCCCCCGGCGGTACTTCGCGGTCGGTTTTCGGGGGCGGGGTTGTAAATCCGTCCATCATGTCACCCGTGGCGAAATCGAGCGGATCCGGCTTACGTTTTCCCAGTCGCGCGAAATGGGCCACTTTCTTGCTGTTAAAAGCCAGGAGCCGGTTGGGATATCCTTCGCGCGCAGCGTCGGCCCAGGTGCTGAAGTTCTGCGCGAGGGTTTCATCCTCCCAGCCATCCCAATTGTACACCTGGTCAAACCACCATCCCGCGAGTCGGGTCCCGTAGCGATGGGACCACTCACGTATCGCGGTTTCCCAGTAGATCTTGAACAGGTCCGGAGCGGGTGAAAAGGGTTCCGTATCGCCCAGGGCTTTCATCCCGACCGGATCGTTTTGCGGGGCGCGGGAAGGCATCGAGAGGATCAACTTGATGCCTTTGCGGTGCAGGGCATTTTCAAGCTCCAGCGGCAGGTCACGTTTCGAGCAACGGCTGGGCCGGTCCGGGAGCAGTTTATCCATGACCGTGCTCGGGGCACACCAGTAACCTGAGTCGCCGCCGATTGGAAAGATGACCCAGGCCGCGCCCGCCACCTCGGCCTGCCGGGCGAAGGTGACGACGTCAAATTCGTTGACGACCTCGTTCCACTCCGCTGCATTGGTCACACCCGTTTTCTCAGCCGTCAGCTGATACATGATCCCGTAGATGCCCTTTTGCATCCACCGTGCACGTTCGGGAATCTTGTTTTTTCCCGGGGCCGGAATGCTTGCAAAGGTCACGAGGATGAGGGCGATGATAGGTTGTTTCATGTACGACCTTGCCAGGCGCTTTTCCCGTTCAGCGGGGCCTTGAAAGACAGGTGGAAACAGCTTCCTGAGCCACGTGCCACCCGCATGTTTCTACACAAGGTATGGCGACATGCAAGGCTGGGGAGAGGCCGGTGATTTGTGGTCCTTCTTTTGTTGGAGTTCGCCAGTCAATTGCGATAGATTCACCTCGTTTATTATTGATGAACCCTCAGCCCATGTCGCGCCATGCATAAGCACTCCCGTCGCCAGTTCGTCCTGAGCTCCTCCCTTGGAGCCAGCTTGCTCATTCTTCCTTCCGGATCGGCACGAAGTTATGCCGCGAATGAAAAAGTGGACGTGGCCTTTATCGGGGTGGGGGGCGTGGCCGGTGGGAATCGCAACCGCATGCTGAAGTTGAAGAAGCATGCCAACATCGTTGCGCTCTGTGACGTGGATTCACAGAACCTGGCCAAGGGCCTGGCCCAGCACAAAGGGGCAACCGGGCACCGGGACTACCGAAAAATGCTGCAGGAGCAGAAAAATATCGACGCGGTCGTGGTCTCGACCCCGGACCACACGCACTTCCCTGCCTCGATGCTGGCCATGCAGCACGGCAAGGGGGTGGCGACGGAAAAGCCCATGGCCCACAGCATCTGGGAGGCGCGCCAGATGGCGATTGCCGCGAAAACATTCCAGGTGGCCACGCAGATGGATAACGAGCATCACGCAAAGGAAGCCCTGCGGCTCCAGGTGGAGTGGATTCAGTCGGGGGCGATCGGCGAGGTGCGCGAGGTGCATATCTACACCAATCGGCCGATCTGGCCGCAGGGAATGACAAAGCGTCCAAAGTCTTCTCCACCTCCGGATTCCCTGGATTGGGATCTCTGGCTCGGCGCCGCGCCGTATCGGGATTTTCATGCAGGCCTGCATCGGTTCGCGTGGCGGGGCTGGTGGGATTTTGGCACCGGGGCCCTGGGGGACATGGGCTGCCACCAGTTCGACCCGGTGTTCTGGGCGCTCAAGCTGGGCCATCCAATTTCAGTGGAAGCCGAGCAAACGGGCAATACGGTCGAGAGCGGCCCGACCGCTGCCGTGATCACCTATACATTTCCTGCGCGGGGCGCGTTGCCGCCCGTCACGGTGAAATGGTTTGAAGGAAAAGCTGCTCCACCGCGGCCGGGCATGCTCGAGGATGGGCGCAAAGTCCCCAAGGGCGGCATAACCTATTACGGCAGCAAGGAAACCATCATGGCTTCGCATCCGCCGTCGACCCGGATTATTCCCGAGGAGCGGATGAAAGCCTTTAAACGCCCGGAACCGTTTATCGCCCGCTCCCCAGGGCATTACAAGGAGTGGCTGGATGCAATCCGTGGCGGGAAACCGGCAACTTCGAACTTTTCCGACTACAGCGGTCCGCTCACCGAGCTGGTCTTGCTGGGCAACCTGGCGATCCGCTGCGGGAAGAAGGTGGTCTGGGACGCGGTGAACCTGAAGGCCCTCGGGTGCCCCGAGGCGGATGCCTATATCCGGCGAGCCTACCGCAAGGGCTGGGACTTCTGGCAAGGTTGAGGGCCTATGCGGCGGCTGGGCGGGCCTTCAGGCCGCGCGGTGCCCAGGGCAAGGGCAGGTTCTCTGCCGTAGGTGTCGGAATGTGCGTGCCTGTTTGAGGCCTTCGCGTTAGCATCCTGGAAAACCCGGATGATGCCATGATAAAATTGCCCTGCCTCCATACATTGGGTCTATTCCTGCTGTTTTCCGTCCTTGCCGCGGATCCCAACGAGCAGCTCGACTTTGAACGGGGAATCGTGGTGCTCGTCGGCCTGCCGGAGGGAGGGGTGCCTCGAATTCTCGAGATGGCCGAAGCGGATGAACGCCTGTATTTCTGCCAGGTTCCGGGCCAGGAACGGGCCTTGGCAGAGGCGGCGGAAGCGCGGGGATTGCTCTCGCACCGCGTGGTCGTTGATCCTTTCCCAGGTGACCGCATTCCCCTGGCGGATAACCTGGCCGATGCGGTGATCGTATCCGGCGATGCGCCCTCGCGGGATGAGATCCTTCGCGTGCTTCGGCCACTGGGCGAGGCCTTCCTGGGCGATGAGAAGCTGGTCAAGCCGGTGCCGGAAGGGCTGGATGAATGGAGTCATCCCTATCACGGACCGGATAACAATCCGCAATCTTCCGACCGCTTTGCGCGGGGAAAGTTGCGCACGCAGTTTATCGCTATGCCCAAGTTCAGCCCGATGCCGCAACAGACCGTCATTGCCGGAGGTCGCATGTATAAGGCCATGGGGCATATCGCCCATAAGGCGAATCAGAACCCCATGCTCAACACCCTGATTTGTGTAAATGCCTACAATGGCACCCGGCTCTGGGAGCGGCCCTTACCCGCAGGTTTTATGATTCATCGCAACACGATGGTGGCCACGGCGGATGCCCTGTACCTGGGTGACAGCACATCCTGCAAGGTGATCGATGGGAAGACAGGCACCTTGCGCCAGGAGATCACGATCCCGAAGGCACTCACGGACGGTCCGGTGTGGAAGTGGATGGCCCAGGGCGACGGAGTGCTCTACGCGCTCGTGGGCAACCCGGAGATCCAGGTCGAGACCGAGAAATCGGTGCGGCGGGGCCTGGGGCATTGGCCCTGGGGCATGTGGAAAGGGCATGAGTATGCAGACCCGAAAACCTCCTTCGGATTCGGCCGGACCCTGGTGGCGATCGACCTCACAGACAACAAGCGGGTCTGGCATTACCGGGACGAGGCCTTTCTCGATGCCCGGGGCATGGCGATGAACGATTCTCACATCTTCTGCTACGCCCCGGAAAAGTTTCTCGCCGCGATTGACCGCAAGAACGGCAAGCTGGCATGGAAAAACAGCGATGATGACTTGATGCAGGCGCTGGGTCCCCCCGAACGGGCCCAGCACTGGGTGACCGGTTATGCGACATCGACCTACCTTAAATGCAATGCAGAGTCCCTCTTTTTTTCAGGTCCGCAGCGAAAACACATGGTCGTGGCATCGGCGGAGGATGGGCACCTGAGCTGGACCAATGCAGTGGGCAACCTCCAACTGATTCTCCGCGACGATGCGATTTATGCCGCGGGTTCCTTCAAAGATGGGAGCAAGATGCTGGATTACCGGACGGGTGATGTGTTGGAGACCCTCCCGGGGCGTCGCGCCTGTACCCGGGCCACCGGGTCCATCGACAGCATTTTTTACCGGGCGCAGGGCGGAACCGTTCGCGTCCTGACCGAAGGGAACACGGCGCAGCACATCGCCCCGATGCGTCCGCCCTGCCAGGATGGGGTTCTTATTTCCAATGGGCACCTGTATTGGGGTCCCTGGATGTGCGGCTGCCAGCTCTCGCTGTATGGCAACATTGCCCTGGCGCCGCAGGCGATACCCGGTCAGGAGGGCATTCCATCGGATCCGGACCTCTTTTATGATGATGCACATCGCGTTCTCGGGGAAGCCGGGGATCTCCTCGGAGCGCGTGACACGGATTGGACACAGTACCGAGGTGGAGCGGAACGACTGGATCGAAGCGCAATTGCCATACCGGGCAAGGTGCGCCTGCGCTGGAAGAAGCAGGTTTCCCCGCGTGACCTGCCAACCGGCCCGGTGACAGCAGGGAACCAGGTGTTTATTGCCAATCGTTCAGGCGTGGTGGAGTCGCTCGATGCATCAAGCGGAAGATCGATATGGAAAGCCTACACGGCGGGACCGGTGTTCTATCCGCCGGCAATCTCCAGGGGCCGGGTCTACGTCGGTTCTGCAGACGGGCGCGTGTACTGCTACAACGCAAAGGATGGCCGGGCCCTGTGGGCGTTTCGGGTTGGGCCAAGGGATCAAATGATCAAGGTCTTCGACAAGTTGATCTCGAGTTGGCCGCTTTCCGGTGGAGTGGTCGTCACCAATCGGACGGTCTATGCGGCCGGCGGTATCGCCCATTACGGCGGGACCTACGTCGTCGCACTCGATGCGGACTCTGGGCAACTGAAAGCCCAGAACACGGTTTCCGGTACGCTTTCCAGCGAGGTAGAAAGCGGGATCTCCCTGCAGGGGAACCTGCAGGTACGGG
>JAYGFS010000541.1:0-6284 GCA_046581765.1 Verrucomicrobiota bacterium | reverse complement strand
AGCTATCGACCGTGTACCGCATTCGCTGTGGGGGTTCCGTACATCATCAATGTTGATCCCGGCCTCGGCGACGGCACTCGAAATCTTGGCCAGGACACCGGTGGCATCGGGATAAATGAAGACCAGGAGGTTTCCTTTCGGCTCAAAATAAAGCTTCTTGAAGTCATTGATCCGCGAAACCATCAGGTTTCCTTCCGCGACCGTGCCACGTATGCTCACCGTGTGCAGTTCATCTGAACTCGGTCCGCCGGTGAGATCCAGGGTGATCGAATCCCCGTAGCCTTTTCCCTCATCGGTCTCACGATTCTCATACGCGATTCCCATTTCCACAAGATAGGCCTGGGCCGCCTCCGGGTCTTTCGATCGATCAAAGTCCACCTTCAAGGCACAAACGATGGGAACCAGCAACCATGAACCATAGATGCTCAAGTCCCCGTAAATACTGGTCTCGAGCAATTTCAGCTTGGCGTCCTGCTTAAAGCCGGACCGCGCCAGGCGCGCCAGGGTGAAGGCGAGATCCGCATAGGCGGGATCCAGGCCTTCCGGAATATCCCGGTTCACCACGGCATGTGAAATACCGCGCTCATCAAAATTGATCAGCTGCTTCGCTGCGTACATGGCCGCATTGGTATTGGCTTCAATCGTACTGGCCCCGAGATGTGGAAGCATGATGTCCGCAATATCCGCCACGCTCTTGTCGCCTTCCTCGTCCTTCACGTAGACATCGTTCAGAAAACGAATCCCCTTCTCCGCCCGTGCCACGCGCAGATCGTCCTCGTTGATCACCCCGGACCGGGCGCAGTTGATAATGGTGGCCCCCTCCTGCATGCAGTTGAAGAGTTTCGCATTGACGATACCCCGGGTCTGTTCGTTCTCCGGTATGTGCAGGCTGATATAGTCCGCTTCCGCAAACAGGCGCTCCATGCTGACCAGGCTCGCGCCGATATCTTTCGCGCGCTCCTCGCTGATCATCGGGTCGAAGCCCAGGACCCTGACCTCAAAACCACTGAGACGCTTCGCGACCAGTTGTCCGATATGGCCCAGGCCGAGCAGGCCGATCGTCTTGCCGGTTATCTCGCGGCCCATGAACTTGGATTTCTCCCACTTTCCGGTCCGGCAGGAAGCATCCGCGGCGAGCAGGTGCCGCGCATCGGCCAGCATGAGCGCGATCACCTCCTCGGCAACCGCATTGGAATTGGCGCCCGGGGTGTTCATGACATCGATCCCACGCTTGCGGGCATACTGGATATCGATGGTGTTGTAACCGGCCCCGGCACGAATAAGGACCTTGAGCTCCGGGAAGGCATTGATGACCTCCGCGGTGACCTTTTCACTGCGAACGATCATCGCATAGGCATCGGCATGCTCCACCGCGAGCGCGAGCAGATCCGTGGTCTCCTCCTGGTGGACCGTGTAGTTCCCGTGATCCTCCAGTCGCTCCTTGGCCACGGCGCTCAACTTGGTCGGAATGAGGACTTTTTTCATGCTTGAATCACTTCCTGCTCGATCGATGCTTGAAACGGTGCAGAGGTATACGGAGGAAGCATGGGCGAATCAACCTTGGATCGGCGAAAACTGCAATTTCCTTGACCCACAAGGAGGGGTCGGCATATTCAGCGGTATGCGTGGGCCGTGTATATTGGTTTTGATTATTTTCGCCGCGATCCTGTCCGGGGGCACGGCGGGGGGCCGGGAACCCTTTGAACAGACCGCACCCCAGCGAAAAGGCATGGAAGTATTCGCCAAGCCAAAAAAATCGACCCCCTCCGAGCAGTTCATTTTCGCGAAAGAACTGGAAGCAGCGGGAAAGACCGCGACGGCCATCAAGCAATACCGCTACCTGGTACTGAAGTGGCCCGAGGTCGGCGAAGCGCCCCGGGCCCAACTCAAGCGGGCGCAACTCCTGGAGAAGATCGGGAAACCCGAGGATGCGTTTGATGCATACCAGCAACTGATCAACAAGTATGCGGGCCTGTTCCCGTACGAGGAAGTACTCCAGCGGCAATTCGCCATCGCCGAGGCCATCGAAAATTCGCGGGGAAGTTTCCTCGGTATTGCGACCTTCAGGACACCGGAGAGATCCCTGCACCTTTACCGGGCAATCGTTGGCAACGCCCCCTCCTGGGAAAGGAGTGGTCTCGCTCAATTCCGGGTAGGCGAAATCCTGAAGAAGCGGAGAAAGTATGAGGAAGCCATTATGGCCTACGAGATCGCGGAAGCCAAGTTTCCCGACACGCCCTACGCGCGCAAGGCGGCCTATGGGAAGGCCCTCTGCCTGCTTGAAATCAGCAAGGAGAATCCGCATGATGCCGCCGCCTTGAACAATGCCTTTTCGGCATTTAACCGCTACCTGCAGAAGTTCCCGGGGAGCGACGAGAGCAAGGCCGCCTTTGCCACCCGCGACGACCTGCGCGAGAAACTGGCGGAATCCTACTTCAACAAGGCCCAGTTTTACGACAAGATTGCAGGGAAACCAAGGGCCGCGCTTCTCGCCTACCGGGAATTGCTCACACATTTCCCGACTTCCAAGTGGACGGAAAAGGCGAATTCCCGTATAGCGTTTCTATCGAAGTCCGGAAACGAATGACCATGCGCCTCAAAACCCGCTTTATCTCGTCCAGCGCCCTTAGGCGGGCCTGCGCATCGCTGCTCACCTGTTGCCTGTTCACAGCCCTGCTGAGCGGTTGTACCGGATATCGCCTGGGATCCATGCTCCCGGACGATATCAAGACCGTCTACGTTCCCACCTTCAATAACCGGACCTCGGAACCCTTCATCATCGGCGAAACCACGCGCGCGGTGAAGGAAGCCCTCCAGTTGGATGGCTCACTGCAAATCACCGATGAGCGCGATGCGGATTCCATCCTGAGCGTGACGCTCAAGCAATACAGCCTGACCCCCATCGTGTACGAGCGTTCCGCCCGCACAACACCGAACCAGTACCGGATCAATCTTTCCGCATCGGTCGCCCTGCGCCGGACGGACAACGGTGCGATTATCGTCAACTACCCGGATGTTCGCGGGGACGCGAATATTGATTTCGCGGGCGACCTCACGACCGCCAAGCGGCAGGCGCTTCCCGCGGTCGCCCGCGACCTGGCCCACGATATCGTCGAGCTCATCGTCGAGTACTGGAACTGAGCGGCCCACGGCAGGCGGACCCATGCGCCCCGTGAATCGAGCGGGTGTCCCGGCTCAGTCCTTGTCGCCCCTGCGCAGGAAGAAGAGCAGGTCGGTCAGCTCGGACTGCATATCCGAAGGAAATTCCGCGATGTTCGCGTGCAGGTCCGTGGCAATCTTGAGCGCCTGCTCCCGGCGACCGCTCTTCGCGTAGATCTGGGCCTGGTGGTACAGGTAGACCGGTTGGTTCGGGATCAGGTCCAGGGCCTCGAGAATGGCAGCCGAGGCTTCCTCGTACAGGGTGAGGCCGAACTGCACCATCGCCAGGGTATCCCACGCGGGCGCACTGCCGCGATCGATCTCCAGGGATTCCATGGCCAGCGGCAAGGCCTCGTCAAAACGACGGGAAACAGCCAGCACATAGGCCAGGCTGTTCAGCGCCTCCGGGCTTCGTTCCGTGCGCAAACTGGCCTGGTACGACGCGGCGGCATCAACCAGGCGCCGCTGATGGAACTGGATCGAGCCCAGCACCTGGTTGCCATACGCGTTATCCGGATCCACGGAGAGCAGCTTGAGCACACGCTCCTCGGCCCTGAAGCGGTCGCGCTGGTAGACGTCAATCCGCACGAGCAATTCCCAGGCCTGGACATTGGCGGGCTCGGCAAATACAACCTGTTCCAGCAGGGACAGGGCCTCGCCATACTCCTGTTTCTGCATCAGTAGCTGGGCCAGCAGGACCTTCAGGTTCCCCGGCAGGGACCGGCTCCGCTTCAACTTGCGCACGATGTCCTTGAAATCCTGCGTACGGTTATCTGCAATCATCAGGCTGGCCAGGGCCGACCAGGCCTGGAGGTTATCGGGGTCCAGCTTCACCACCCGTTGCAATATTGCGACGGCCTCCACGTTCTGCTCCCTCATCACGTGCTGGGCAACCTCCTCCATGAGCACGACCACATCGTCGCGCCCGGCGCCTTCTTTCAAGCGCTCCAGGTAGGCGCGGGCCTCCTCAAAGCGCCCTCTGATCAAGCTGATGCGGTGCAAGCCGACCAAGGCCTCGCGGTCGGTCGGGTTTTCACTCAACAGCTCTTCCAGTTGCTTTTCCGAGGCGGAAAAATCCCTGGCCGTGAAGTACAGGTTTGCCAGGGAGAGGCGCAGGTTCTTGTCATCCTTGGCCAACTCCATGGCCCGCTGCAGTTCCTTGATCGCGAGCCTCGGCTTGCCGCTCATCGCCCAGGCATTCCCGCGTTCCAGGTAGGCCCGGGCATCGAACACGTAGCCGTAGGCACTCGAGAGGGACCAGAGATTGTACCGGCCGGGCAAGGAATTCACCATTTGGTTAAAGGCCATGAAGGCCCGTTCAGCGTCCGGCAGTTCGTGCTTCCGCGCCAGCTCGTGGCGGTTCAAGATCACCGAGACATTGTCCGGGTAAAGCGCATAGGCCTGCTCGTAGCACCGTTGCGCCCACGTGATACGCCCCTCCTGCTCACAGAGGACCCCAAGGTTGTTGGCCAGCTTGCTGTTCATCCTGAAAAAATCGAGCAGCTTCCCGCGCAGGGGATTTGCCGGGTAGTCCTGCCGTCGCAGCGCCTCAAAGTTGTACGAGTCCCAGAAGGCAAGCTGCCGCCTGTAGACGGTCTCAAGGTCCAGGTCGCCCTCTTCGCCCGCGGTGTACACCAGTCGATTCGGGACCGGGCTGTATCCCGCGGAGAACCACAGGTCCGCGTAATCCACCACGACAAATCGCTTCCGGGCCTCCGGGTCCACCGCGATGGACTCCTTGATGATTGCATAGAGCCCCACCCGGCTCAGGCGCTTGACCCGGGGATGCTCAAACAGGGTTTCCAGGTAGCGCCGATAGGCTTTCTTGGATGCATTCACCGCGTCCAGGATCGTCACCGCCCGTTGCTGTTCATGGGCGAGAATGAGCAGTTGGTTTTCCAGCCCGGTACCGGATACCACAAAGCCATTCTCCGGCACGCGTTCCAGCACGCCCTCGGACCAGTCCGCGGTAAACTGCAAGAGGTCCTTGTCGGTCACCCGCTGGTTCTTCACATAGGCGCCCAGGAGCAGACTGCACAAGGCCGGCAGGTACAGCAGGCCCATCATCTTGCGGACACCCCGTTTCACCGCGTTGTCCCGTCGCGGCACCCGGGTGAAGACCAGCCAGCCGTATCCGGCCACATACCCGGACCAGACCGCGGTCATCAAGTAGGGGGTGACCACCAGGGGCTTGAACTTCAGGATGAACCAGGGGGAAACCACCGTCCCGTACAGGATGGCGATTGAGGTCAGGGCCAGGACGGCGTGCAGGACATAGGAGGTCCAGCCGCCGTGAGCCCGGTTTGCCCGCTTGCGGACGAGGACGATAATCAGGGGCACGCCCGTGCTGAGCAGCACGGAGAGCCACCCGATATAGGGAATCATCCCGAACAGGTTGAGTTTTTGTTGCCGCAGGATCAGGAGGAAGCAGTCGAGATAGCTGTTTTCCACCCGCCAGTCATTGGATGGATGCGTCCATATCCGGTACGCCGTATAGAAATAGAGACTGGCACCGAGCAGCATGAGGGCAAGGATGCGCGCGAGGATCTCGTAGTCGATTTTCCGGCGACTGACGTAGGCGTAGCGCAGGGCGAAAAGAACGAAGGCGGGTGCCAGGAGGAGGAAGGTCGCATGCTCCGCCATGCCGAGCCCCCAGATAAAGGCCGCGAGAAAAATGGGGAGCGATTTCCCGCTCCGCAATGCATACTGGCCGAGGATCGCCACCAGGCACAGGAGGCAAATGCCCAGGGCCAGGGGCCAGGCCCGCGTCGACACCAGCCAGAAGGGGATGCTCAACACCAGGTACAGCGAAGCGAAAATGGCCGAGAGCCAGGTCGCGGCGGCCGGGCTGACCGGCCCCTTCCGTTGTTCCTCCCGCGTCTTGTCGTGCGAAACGTTCAGCATGAACAGGAAGACGAGCGAGCTCGTAAGCGCGCCCAGGACGGCATTCAAGGCGTGGGCCCGTTCCGACAGGGTGCCGAAGGGGAGCTGGGTGGCCAAGCGTACCAGCGCCCCCCAGAGCGGGTAATCCATCGGCACAAAGGGGTGGATCCCGAGATGGGTACTCAGGGTGAATGCGGACTCCCCGGCAAAGGGAATGGTGCAGAGCTTGAGGAAGAAGAACA
>JAYGFS010000416.1:0-7400 GCA_046581765.1 Verrucomicrobiota bacterium | reverse complement strand
GGATCCGGTTCGCGGCCGCGGAAACGTTTATAGAGCACCATTGGATTTTCTGAACCACCGCGCGAAAGGATGTTCCTGCGGAATCGTGCCGCGGTTTCGGGGTTAAAGATTCCCTCCTCCTTGAACAACTCGAAGGCATCCGCATCCAGGACCTCGGCCCACTTGTACGAATAGTAGCCGGCGGAATAGCCGCCGGCAAAGATGTGGAGGAATGCGTGCGAAACGGAGGTCCCTGGTACCCGGTCAAAGAGGTACGTGCCCTTTGTTGCCGTCCACTCATGCGCTGCGACATCCTCCATTCCACCCGGGTCGCCATCGTGATAGGAGAAGTCCAGCCGACCGAGATAAATCTGGCGCAGGTTCTGGTACCCGGCGTTGAAGCGTGCACTCGCCCGCAGTTTTTCGACCAGCTCAGGCGGCATGGGAGTGCCCGTCTCGTAATGTCTTGCGAACAGGTCCAGCGCCTCGATCTCCATCAGCCAGTTTTCCATGATCTGGGAGGGAAGCTCGACGAAATCCCAGTACACGTTGGTTCCCGCGACCGAGCGATAGGTGCAATCCGACAGCAGGCCGTGCAGGGCGTGGCCAAATTCGTGGAACAGGGTGAGCACCTCGTCCAGGCTGAGCAGCGAAGGCTTCCCCGCCGCCGGCTTGGTGAAGTTGCACACGTTCATGATATGCGGTCGCTGCACTTTTCCCCCGCGTAGGCCCTGCTCCTTGAGCGGTGACATCCAGGCGCCACTCTGCTTCGTCTCCCGGGGGAAGAAGTCGGTGTAGAACAAGCCGATAAAATCACCCGTGTCCTGGTCGTGCACCTCGTAAACCGTCACCTCCGGGTGGTATTTCGGCACCTCGCCGGTTTCGATGAAGTCCAGCTTATACAAGCGACGCGCATGCTCGAACACGCCCTCCACGACATTTTCCAGCTGGAAGTACGGGCGGAGGGCCTCGGTGTCGAAATCGAAGGTGCGCTGCTTGAGCTTCTCGCTGTAATAGGCAAAGTCCCATGGCTGGAAATCGGTGTCGCCGGTTAACTCCGCCTTCAGGGAGCGAACCGCCTCGAAGTCCCTTTCGGCCGCGGGCCGCACCACCTTTAACAGGCGCTCGTAAAAGGCGTACACGGTTTCCGGGCTCCCCGCCATCCGTTCTTCCAGGGTATATGCTGCGTGACTGGCATAGCCCAGCAAGCGGGCCCGCTCGTGGCGCAAGGTGGCCAATTCCCGGATCACTTCGCTGTTGTCGTTTTCCCCGCCGACACAACGCGCACTGAAGGCCCGCCAGAGCTGTTCGCGCAATGCGCGATTGTCCGCGTATTGCATAAAGGGATGGTAGGAGGGCATCTGCAGGGTGAAGACCCAGCCATCCTGTCCCTTTTCCTCTGCGGTGGCCCGGGCCATGCCCAGGGAAGTCTCCGGCAAACCCGCCAGGTCGGCTTCATCCCTTAGCGGCAGTTGGTAGCTGTTCATTTCCGCGAGGACGTTTTGCTGGAAACGGGGAGAAAGCCTGGACATCGCCTCGTCGATCTCACGCAGGCGATCTTTGCCCGCACCATCGAGCAGAGCCCCGTTGCGGGCGAAGAACGTGTAGAGCTTGGTCAGCACCTGTTGGCGCTCAGCGTCCAGGTCCAGGGAATCCCGTTGATCGTATACGGCCCGCACCCTCGCAAACAGCCCCTCATCCAGGGCCAGGTCATTCCGGTACTCCGCTAGCATGGGGGCAATGGTCAGGTCCAGTTCGTGCATGGCCTTGCTGCCGATGGTGATCTTCATGTCGTAGTAGCCGGAGCTTACCCAGTCGAGGAGCTCGTCGGCGCTTTCCAGGGCATGCACCGTGTTGTCAAAGTCCGGAGGGGCCTCCTGCTCGCGGATGGCCCGGATGTTCGCCCGTGAAATAATCAGGGCCTGCTCAAAAGCCGGCAGGTAATCGGAGTCGGATATGCGGTCGAAGGGATAGGCCCCGTGGGGCAGGGACGATGGGGTGAGAAGTGGATTCTGGGATTCATTCATACCGCCTGTTTAGGCAGAAATCCGGCTTCCGATGAACGGAAAAGCGCAACAAATATTTCCCGCGAATAGAATGAGCGCATGAAGAAACCTTCCCCAGGCCCTGGTCGAAGCGAACCTTTTCCGATCATCGGATGCATGCCTGGGTCGCTTTCCGATGATCGGGAACCCTTTCACCCCGCAGACTTTGTGCAATATCCATTGATCCCGCGCGGCAAAACATACACTATCCGGCTTTTTAGATTCAGGTAAAGGAGGCTCATGGCAGCCAAGAGGAAAGCGAAGAAGCGGGAAACAGCGGAGTCGATGGCGGCACAGCAGCGGGAGATCTCCGTATCCGAATTTTTCCTTAAAAACCGCCATTTGCTGGGCTTTGACAGCCCGGCCAAGGCCCTGGGCACCGCGGTTAAGGAGGCGGTGGACAACAGCCTGGATGCGGCGGAGGAAGCCGGGATCCTGCCGGAAATCTCGGTGGAGATCCGGCAGTTGACGGCCAAGCGGTTCCGGATGACGGTCATCGACAACGGACCCGGTATCGTGCAGGCGCAGATCCCCAAGATTTTTGCCAAGCTGCTTTACGGGTCGAAATTTCACCGGCTTAAAATGTCCCGGGGGCAACAGGGAATCGGGATCAGTGCAGCCGGCATGTATGGTCAGTTAACAACCGGCCAGGCGACGCACATCATCTCCAAGACCAAGGGCAAGAAGCTTGCGCAGAGCGTACAGGTGCAAATAGACACGCGGACCAACAAGCCCGTCTTGCTCAAGGAGGCGGAAGTCGAGTGGTGTCCTGAGTTCTTTCCGTATGACGCAGTAGCTGACAAGGAAAAACGAACGGTCAGGTATGCGCATGGAACCCTGGTGAGGATCGAGATGGAGGGCTCGTACCGGCGGGGAAAATTATCTGTTGACGAGTACATCAAGCAGTCTGCAATCGTGAATCCGCATTTGCAGCTTTACTACCGGGTCATCATGGAAAAGGAGGCCCAGGAGCTCGAGGAGCAGGACCTGGAAATGTGCTGGACGACCTACTTCCGAGTCCTGAAACACCTCCCGGACTTGCCGATGGAAATCAAGCCGCACCCGCACGGGATTGAATTGGGAATCCTCATGCAGATGCTGCAGGACTCCCCATCGCGCACGCTGAAGGGCGCGCTCTCGGAAGATTTTTCCCGGGTGAGCGGGGCTACGGCAAGTAAAATTTGTGAAGCGGCGGGCTTGAATCCGAAAGCCAACCCGCGCCGGGTCGCCCATCATGAAAGCGAAGCGTTGTTTACCGCGATCCAGGAGGTAAAGCTCATGCGACCGCCGACCGATTGCCTGTCCCCCATCGGGGAAGAGGATTTGCTGGCCGGGATGAAGAAGGAGGTCGATGCGGACTTCTACACCGCGACAACCCGGAACCCGACCGTTTACCGGGGCAATCCCTTCCAGGTGGAAGTGGCACTGGCCTATGCCAAGCCTGGCCAGGAGGAGGTGAACGCGGACGACCCGGTGCGGGTCATGCGTTTTGCCAACCGGGTCCCCTTGCTCTACATGGGGGGCGCCTGCGCGATGACGAAGTCGGTGATGGGGGTAAAGTGGAAATCCTATGGGCTGAACCATCCCAAGGGCGGAGTTCCCCAGGGGCCTATTGTATTGATGCTGCATATCGCCAGCGTGTGGGTGCCGTTCACCAGCGAGAGCAAGGAGGCGATCGCACATTATCCCGAGATCATCAAGGAACTGACCTTTGCCCTGCAGGACGTGGGGCGCAAGCTTTCGACCTTTCTGAGCAAGCGGAAGCGTGCGGCAGAACAGGTGCGCAAGAGGAATTACATTGAAATGTATATTCCGCATATGGCCCTTGGCATTGCGGAAATTATGGACCTGGATGAGAAGCAGGAGGTCAGGATTGTGGATCAACTGACCGACATGCTGGAAAGAACGCACCTGGAGACCTGATGGCGGGTTGGCTGAAATTCCGCGAGCACCGCCTGGGGCCTGGCGCAACCCGCTATCCCATGTCGCCGCGCGACTGAAGCCAAAGGGCAAGGAACTACCATGACCGCAAAAAAGAAAAGCAGGATTGCCCGCAAGAGGAAGCCCTTGAGCGCGCCGAAAATCGTCTCAAAGGAAGTGGCCTCGCGCCAGATCCTCGAGCTGACAAAGGAGATGTACGAGACGATCATGAAGAAAAAGAAGAAGCCGGAAATGCAGTTTCCGATCCGGCAACTCTCGAACGTTAAGTACGACGAGAAAGTGGGCCACTTCGAGATCCTCGGAAAGGTGTCCACGCGTACGCTTTCCTACACCACGGTCAAGACCTTTGCCCAGTCGATGCGCCTGCTCGCGACAACCAAGAACGACCTCCTGGACCAGGATGATATCGCGGGCAAGCGGGAGGTCTATTACAACAGCAAGAGCTGGGGCGAGTGCAAGTTTGATGAACAGCCCGAAAGCGACAACCTGCTTGACGACATGGAGGCCATGCTTGGAATTAACCGGGAACAATTGGGCTATATCCCGGAGGAGCGGGGAGGGGATGTGACCGGGCGGCTGACGGTTTTCGACATCAATCCCGCGACCGGAAAGGAGGTCAAGATCGATTGCGCGAACATGGGCAGTGGTGCCTGGAGTGTGCCGAGCCGGGTGGAGCACCTGGGATTTGAAACCAAGGCCCGCTTTGTGCTCGTGGTCGAGACCTCTTCGTTGTTTCAGCGCCTGGTGCACCACCAGTACTACGACACCGCGAATTGTATTCTCGTCGCGATGAGCGGGGTGCCGACCCGGGCCTGCCGCCGCTTTGTGCGTCGCCTGGCTGACGAGGTGGGCATTCCCGTGCTCGCCTTTACCGACGGGGATCCTTACGGCTACTGCAACATCTATCGGACGCTCAAGGTCGGTTCCGGCAGCGCGGCACACATCAACAAGTATTTCTGCGTGCCCCAGGTGCACTACCTCGGGGTAACTCCCCAGGACATCATAGACTACGACCTGCAGGATGCCACCCACCCGTTGAACGACAAGGACATCAAGCGTGCCAGGGATGCGCTGGACAATGATCCTTTCATCAGGCACCACAAGGAGTGGCAGGATGCCTTGAACCAGATGTTGAAGATGGGGGTTCGTGTGGAGCAGCAGGCCTTCGCCAAGCACGGCTTGAACTTCGTGCTGGAGGAGTACCTCCCGCGGAAACTCAAGCAGGGCAAGTTTTTGCCCTAGCCTGCGGGCGAGCGATTTCCAGCTGATTAGCGTTTGAAAAAGCCCAGGCCGCGTGTAAGCGTATGCCTCTCTTCCCCGGGGCGTAGCTCAGCCTGGTAGAGCGCTAGCTTTGGGAGCTAGATGTCGCACGTTCGAATCGTGTCGCCCCGACCATTTCCTTTTGTCTCTCCACCCTGCATTCATGGGCGACCCGCCTGTTTTTGTTGAGGATTTTCATCGCCAAGCGTCTCTTCACCGGATTCTCCAATGTGGCCTTTTTTGACAATTGGACGCCCGGCCGCTGATGACTGCCCTATTGCTGCGTGCGGTGAAGCTGCTTGATTTCGGCTGCGGATAAGGCTCGTTTCCAGATCATCAACTCGTCGATCTTCCCTTTCCACTGTCGTTCTC
The DNA here is from genome assembly GCA_046581765.1 of Verrucomicrobiota bacterium. GTDB lineage: Bacteria > Verrucomicrobiota > Kiritimatiellia > SS1-B-03-39 > UBA6053 > JAPYUI01. The sequence goes on along the minus strand of JAYGFS010000416.1, from coordinate 1,803 downwards.
CTCCGGTGGAGAATCCCGTGCCTACGGCGACGTTGGGAAAGGTGGTAGGCCAGAGTTCGTGGGCATCGTCAAAAACCGGTGATCCATTCAAATACCCCCGCAGTCTGTTATCAGGCATGTCCCATGTGACCACCACATGATACCAGGCCTCGGCTTTTAAGTCCTCGGTAATGGTGTGGCCATGGAAGTGGCCGCCGTCGTTCCCGGCGGCGATGCCGAACCCGCCGCTCTCATTCTCTTCAAACCGGAACCCGGCATTCCCACCAGCGCGTTTGGTGCTAAAGGGGTTGCGATAGTTGGCGATTTCCGCCGGGTAGATCCAGAAGGCGATGGTCCCCTCCGGCGGCGCCTCGCCCAGGTCGCCTGCCTCGATGTAATCATCACCGTCGTATTCATACGCGCCCTTTACTTTTCCTTTTGCGGTCCAGGTGGCGCCGCTGACTTGCGCATCCTGTTTTCGATCACTCTGGCCCGTGACCTTGCCCTTTTCGTTCTGGTCGAAGCTCAGATAGAGCATCAGCTCCTTTCGCAGGGATGGGGGAAGCCCTCCCCGCGACAAATAGGTGCTGGTTGAAGCGTAGGATTTCCGGCGCTCGGTGATGCGCGCTCGAACGGCTTTCAACGGCTCCAGCTTGGACCGTGCCTCGGTTCGTGCCAGCACCGCCGTTTCGATTTCATTATTCTTCACCAGCTGTTTTTCCAAGGCATTCAGGTGCTTGAGATAATTCGTCAGCAACGTTTCGGTCTGCGCGTCTCTTGCGACCAGGGCTTTACCTGCCTGGGATACGAAGCGTTTATGCATGCCGTTCAGCTCGGGCAGGCCTTCCACCTGCAGCTCCCTGGGTACATCATTGGTTTCGCTTACCGCGTCCGTGATTTTCTGGATGGCCAGCACGTTTTCCAGCTTTCCCTGGGACTGATAGAAGCGGGATCGGGCCTTGAGTGCGTTAAGGTAGGTTGTCATGGCCTGGTCGAGAGCGGCCAAGTAGGCCTGCTCGATCTTGTTGGTTGCAACGGCATACTTGGCCTGGGCATCTTCCAGCGGTGATGCGCCAAGGGCGTCCACAGGGATAATCATGCCGGGGAGCATGAGAAGGCATATCCAAGCGAGACACTGGGCATCAAAAATAGATGGATTCATGATCAGCTCAATGGTGTGGAGAGGCAGAGTTGATTATCTATAGGCAGCCGTCGAGATCAATAGGAAACTCAAGCCACCCGTCGGTATGGTTCCAAGTTTGTTCCGCAATGACGAACATCCCCTAGGCTCTCATAAAATATACCCCAGCGGCCGCCTCCTCCGGGTTGGTCAGCGGGAACTCAGGCAGGGATCTAATCACCCATGAGACTTTATCGAGGGAAACACCCTTATCGAGCAAACCAGCATGAGTGCAAGCTGCACTCAGTAGATTTTGCAAACCGCTCACAAAATAGTCACTTAAAATTGAATGCACCGAGCTTTGGGAGCTAGATGTCGCACGTTCGAAACGAAGCGAGCTTGCGAGCGTAGTAGGCCGGGCCCGAAGGGCTCGGAACGAACGAAGCGAGTGCCAATCGTGTCGCCCCGACCAATTCAGATCGTTTCCGGGTACGGAATCTCCCGAAGCAAAAGCTACTTTCGATCATCTAAGGGGCGGCACCAATGGTGGAACCATGGGGTTGTAGTATTTTCGGATCCCATTCTTTATTCACCCGGCCAGACATAACTGAGCGACGTCCGCCAATCTTAGTTGCATTCTGCCATATGGCCCCGATTATGCGGGTATGGATTTTGGACGAATTGTTTCCGGTGACCAGGAACTG
>JAYGFS010000242.1:0-5937 GCA_046581765.1 Verrucomicrobiota bacterium | reverse complement strand
GAAGCCGCGATGGTTTCCGGTTGGCAGACGCACACCTTCCCGCCCAGGGCGGTGCAGGATATCCGGATCAGGGGTTTGTTTAACAGCGGGGGTCCGCATTTTAATCTCGTCGAGGTCGAAGCCTATTGCCCAGTTGATTAGCAGCACTCTCGACACGAACTTCTCCCCCTCGGTGAAACGGGAGCGGCCGTTTACTCGGGGCAGACATTGAGGTGATTTTGCGATATACTCGGGGCATGAACGATTCCTGGATGTCCTATCTTCGCGAGCACCAGTGCGCTTCGGATCGTTCGCTCCCGGATGCTTTCCTGCTCAGGAATTGTGAACTGGCGGCTGAAGTCCGTAATGATGTGCCCTGCAGTATGCAGGTTCCTGAAGAGATTTTCCTGGACTACGTGCTGCCCTATGCCTGCCTGGATGAGAAGCGGGAGGCGTGGCGTGAACCGTTATTCACGCGGTTCCAGGAGCACGCCCGGCGCAGCGCATCAATCGAAGGCTGCGTAGTAAGCATGAATCGTCATGTCTTCGAGGTGCTCGATATCCAGTACCATCCAACCAAGCGTCCGCACAACAACATGAGTCCCCAGGAGTCGATCGATTGTGGATTTGCATCCTGTACCGGTCTATCCATCTTGATCGTCAGTGCCTTGCGGGCGGTTGGCATTCCCGCGCGTATCGTGGGGACGCCCCTGTGGCACGACCGCAGTGGGAACCATACCTGGTTTGAGGTCTGGGACCAGGGTGCCTGGCATTTTCTCGGGGCGGCCGAACCAGGTCCCTATGACCTCTGCTGGTTCAATGGTATCGCCCGGCGAACCGATGGTATCTTTGCGGCTCGTTTTTCACCAGCTGACACGCACTTTCCGCTTGAATGGGATCCGGAGAACCAGGGGGTACCCGGAATCGATCTCACCGAGGCCTATCGGCGATCAGCCTCTACGCCGGTACATCCCACCCGCATCGCGGTTGAGCCCAAGGCTTACGTCTGTCCCCGGGCATCAGGCGAGGTATCCATTGACGGTGACCTCGACAAAGCGGTTTGGCGGAACGTGCCGTGGACAGACTACTTTGTGGATATCGAAGGCGTGCGCAAACCGACTCCGCGTCATCATACCCGTGCGAAAATGATGTGGGACGATACCCACTTGTACATCGGCGCCCTGCTGGAGGATCCGCACGTGTGGGGCACGCTCTCCGAGAAGAACGCGATTATTTTCAACGACAACGACTTTGAGGTATTCATCGATCCGGATGGGGACAACCACAACTATTACGAGTTTGAAATCAACGCCCTGGATACCATATGGGAATTGAGCCTGGAGCGCCCGTACCGGGATGGTGGCCCTGTACACCGTGGGGACAACATGCCGGGCCTTCGGCATGCGGTGAAGGTCCATGGAACGCTTAACGACCCGTCTGACACCGACCTCGGTTGGTCTGTCGAGCTTGCCATTCCCTGGTCCGGCCTGGCGCGCTACGCGGGTCCGATGCCCTGTCCACCCCATGAGGGGGATCGATGGCGAATGAATTTTTCGCGGGTCCATTGGTTGCACGAGATTATCGATGGGCAGTACGTCAAGATCCCGCGGGAGGCACATCCCGAGGACAACTGGGTATGGTCCCCGCAGGAAGCTATCGATATGCACCGCCCGGAGCGCTGGGGCATGGTGCAGTTTTCCGGTACGGCCGGGACCCCTCTTGTTCCGGATGCGACCTGGCCCTTGCGAGAGTTGTTGATGGAAATTTATTATCAACAGGGTGAGCGGGTTGAGCCGGTTGAACGGGTCGAAGCATTTACCCTGCGCGGGGTCCGTGATGTCGACATGATGAATAGCCTGAAGATTCGGTGTGCCCCCGATGGAACATGGGTCGCGCGGGCGTCCCTGGAGATCGCTGGCCAGGGCCATACCCTGCAGGTAGATCACGCGGGGCATCTCCTGGACATTACCGGATAGGGGGAGCCTACCCGACTTTTTCGTGCCGGGGGTACCGGTACATGCGGTTCCTGGCCGTGGTTTGGCTACGCACGGCCGGTTGGAACCTGCGCATACCGATGCCTCCCTCAACCATGCGGCCCGGTTGCTATCTTTAAGGATAATACCACTGGAAAACCTGCCCGGGCTGTGATCTTCTCTGCGATTCCGTGCCCAGCACAGGCAGACGATTGGAAATCGATGAAACCCGAGAAGCATACCGAGCAAAAAATAAGCGAACCCAGGCGGGTCGTTGCCATTGTGGGGCGCCCCAATGTCGGGAAATCCGCGCTGTTTAACCGCCTGGCCGGGCGTCGCCTGGCGATTGTGCACGAGGAGGCGGGCGTGACCCGCGACCGCCTGGTCGTCGAGGTCGAATTCGGCAATGAACGCTTTGAGCTGATCGATACCGGGGGCATTGGCTACATCGATAAGGCGGAGCAAAAAGACTCCATCTCTGCCGGTATTCGCAACCAGGTCGAAGCGGCGATTGAAGATGCTGCAGTCATTATCCATCTGGTCGATGTCACGACGGGCCAGTTGCCGCTCGACGTGGAAGTGGCCCGGTTACTTCATGCCAGTGGCCGACCGGTCCTGCTCGCGGCTAACAAGTGTGACCACGAGGGGTTGGACAGCCAGATCGGCGAATTCCAGACATTCGGTTTTCAGTCCTTCCCCATATCCGCGCTGCACAGGCGCGGTTTGGAGGAGCTTTTTGGTGCCGCGGCGGTCTTGCTTCCCGAGGCGATGGAGCCCAGCATAGTCGACCCGCTCAAGGTGGCGATCATCGGAAGGCCCAACGCCGGGAAATCCTCTTTCATCAACCGCTTGATCCGGAACGATCGCGTCATCGTTTCCGAGATCCCAGGCACCACCCGTGACAGCGTGGAAGTTCCCTTTTTCATTGGCCGTGGCGTGACCGCCCGCCACTATCTACTGATCGATACGGCAGGCGTGCGGCGCAGGGGCAAGGTGAAAGACGCGGTGGAACGCTTCAGTATTTTCCGCACGGAAAAGAGTATTGATCTTTCCGATGTCGTCGTCCTGGTCGTGGATGCGACCGAAGGGCCGAAAGGGCGTGATAAGCGCCTGGCTGCCTTGGTTGAAGAGAAGGAGAAAGGCTGTATCATTCTCGTCACCAAGTGGGACCTGGTCGATGACACCGAGATGACCCAGCGGACCTATGGGAAAGACCTGGGGATAGCCCTGCCGTTCCTGCGGCATGTCCCGATCATCTTTGCCAGTTCTGAGACGGGCTACAACATCCGAAAATGCATCGAGGCCATCGATTATGTGGCTTCACAGGTCTCGCAGGAATTCGGTACCGGCGTGTTGAATCGGATCATCGAGGAATGCGTGGTTCGAAACCCGCCGCCGCTGGTGAAAAACAAGCGATTAAAGATCTACTATTGCACCCAGATTGATACGCGACCGGTTCGGATCAAGTTGTTTGTTAACAATCCCGTCCTGGTTACCGCCAACTACCGCAAGTACCTGATCAATAAGCTTCGGGCGACCTTTGGCCTGGAAGGGGCCCCGGTGGTTTTGCACTTTACCCGGCGCCGACCGCAGAACGTGGAGGGTTGATCCATGGATATCGGTGAGTCGTGCCTGTTTGCGCAGTACTTTTGACCGCTCGTGGAGGGCTGGAGCCACGGCAAACCTATGCTGTGCATGTCATCCGTTGCGCTACGCGCCCCGAGGCCGCATCGTCACAAAAAACAGGGGTTTGGTCGCAAAAGCGCGTTCGATTGCCGTAATCAAACGAGGAATTTCGCTCCACAAAAACCTCGGGGCTAGGTGCCATTCCGGAGTACCATAGGGACACTATGAAAAACCGTTTTGTGTTGAACCCGGGCCTGATCAAGGCTGTTTCCATTCTCTTCCTCGCCACGGGCGGTATCGCGCTGGGACAAGGTGCTTTCCCACCCCATTCAGGAACGGGTGGCGCACCTTCGCCGGCGGCGGGTACGATCAACCCGGCCACCGGCAATCCATGGATGATGGGCGACAGCTATCACCTCGCCTTTGTCACCAGCAGCACCACCAATATGCTGGAGCGGGAAGACATCCACTTCTGGAACGATTACGTCAACGATATCGCTAGCGGATCTACTTTGCCCGGCATCTCCGACCTCACCTGGAAGGTCATCGGATCGTCCGTCGATACCCACGCGCGGGACAACGCCGTAGTCAGTGCACCCGTCTTCCTGGTCGATGCGAGCACCAAGATCGCGGATGGCTTAGCCTGGATGTGGAACGGATCGATCGACGCGAATCTGGACCTGGACGAGAGCGGCAATCCAGGGTCAGGCTCCTTACACGTCTGGACCGGCTCCAACAACAATGGCGTATCCGCCGGCAACCGCTCCTTCAACGGCATCGACAACTTCGTGCGCCGCGGGCAACGGAATATCCGGGACGGCCGGTGGATTCAATGGGACGACAGAACCCGCAGCGAAGAAAAGCACCTGTACGCGCTATCACAACCCATCCAGATCGTGGATCCTGGCGCGGGCGCCGATACCACCCCGCCGGTCCCGACAACCATGACCTGGGCGGACCTACCCAACGGACAGACCACGACTACGATTCACATGAAGGCCACGCTGGCCCACGACCTGCAGAGTCCGCCCATCGAGTACTTCTTCACCAACACCGTCACCCAGGAAACGCGGACCTGGGACACGAGCCGCACCTGGATCAACACCGTCACACCCAACTCGGTGCACAGCTACCGGGTGAAAGCCCGTGACGTCGCCGGCAACGAAACCGCCTGGTCCGCGCCGCACCCAGCTACGCCGCTGCTCATGGGCCCCAACGGCCTCGCCGCACCCACCGGGATTCACCCGGTGACCGGGCAGCCCTGGCAGGCGGGGGACATCTACCAACTCGCCTTTCTTTCAAGCAGCACCATCAGCATGACCAACCGGCACGACATCCACGTGTGGAACGAAGTGGTGAACGGCATCGCATCCGGCTCGACCCTATCCGGCATCCCCGAACTCACCTGGAAAGTCATCGGCTCCGACCGGCAAACCCACGCCCGGGATAATGCCCAGGTCACATCCCCGGTCTACCTCGTCGATGCGAGCACCAAAATTGCCGACGGCTTTGCCACGATGTGGAATGGCTCGATCGATGCGCGGCTCGACCAGGATGAAAGCGGCAATCCCGGAACGGGCACGGTCAGTGTCTGGACCGGCTCGAACAACAACGGAACCTCGGCGGGCACCTTTTCGTCGCTGAACGGGATCGGCGTGAATGCTCGCCGCGGAGAACGCAGCCAGGTGAATGGTAACTGGCTTTCCCGCGACGACCGCGACCGCAGTCAATTCAACCACCTGTATGGCCTTTCCCAGCCCATCCGGATCGCCGACGGGAGCCCGGACAATGAACCACCGGTCCCGGCGACCATGACCTGGGCCCAGGTGCCCAACGGGCTGAGCACCAGCAGTATCCGGATGAAAGCCACGCTCGCCTACGACCTCGACAGCCCGGCCGTGGAGTACTTCTTTACCAACACCGTCACCCAGGAAACCCGTGACTGGGACGCCAGCCGAACCTGGACCAATGACACCGTACCCAACTCGCTGCACAGCTACCGGGTCAAAGCGCGGGACACAGCCGGCAACGAAACCGCCTGGTCCGCGCCGCACCCGGCCACACCGTTGTTGCTCGGACCCGGCGGGGTGCCCGCGCCCACCGGCATCCACCCTGTGACGGGCGTACCCTGGCAGCCGGGTGATGTCTACCATCTCTCGTTTGTTTCCAGCACCGTAACCAACATGCTGTCCCGCGGGAATATCCACTTCTGGAACGACTTCGTGCAGTCGGTGGCCAACAACTCCACCCTCACCGGGATTCCCGGGCTGGGCTGGAAGGTGATCGGTTCCGACCTGCAAACCCACGCCCGGGATAACGCCCTGGTAACCGCACCGGTGTATCTCACGGACGCCACAAC
>JAYGFS010000214.1:0-3960 GCA_046581765.1 Verrucomicrobiota bacterium | reverse complement strand
GAGTACCTGGCCTGCGAGCGCAACTGCGACGCGGCTCGCCACACCTTTCCGCAACGCACGATCCGCGACGCCCGCTACAAGTTGATTCACTCGCCCGTTCGAGATCGCGAGGATCCGGCCGCGCGATACGACCGAAGCCATGGCGCGGCTCATTGGTCGAGGTGCTTAACGGACGAGGAATTGGCCGGGGCATCCGCGCAGACGAAGGCGGGTTACGCGCGTTGGCTGGAGCCGCCGGAATATCAACTCTATGACCTGAAGACCGACCCGACGAGTGGCTCGACCTCTCCAATGAACCTGGGCACACAGCCGTAAGGCGGCGCCTGGAGGCCGCCTTGCAGCAATGGCAGGCCGCCACGCATGATCCATTGGCCGATCCCGAGAAGCTACGCATGCTGCTGGAAGAAAACGCCGACCTTTTCAAGGCCGGCCAGCGTTCCCCGAAAGACGGTTGGCAATAGTTGAAATACCTGGCCCCGGCTGAATAAAGTCGCAGCATGACGGGAAAACATTTTGACAGCGCTCCCGATCGGCGGAAACCTGTTCCCATGCCCATCGACGAACAACATCGACCCGCCTGGCCGGTCCAGCGGGAGATTCCCGCCCTGGCGGAGGGTGAAGTCCAGGTCTGGTTGATTTCCTGCCCGGAGGAGGACGTGCCCGCGGAGGCCTTGACGGTCCAGGACCGGGAGCGTTACGCGCGCTTTGGTCATCCGGGTTCGCGGCGTCGTTTCGCCTGGAGCCGGAAGGTCCTGCGCGAGCTGATCTTCGGCCATACCGGTTGTGCCCCGGAGGACCAGGTCCTGGCCTTCGGCAAGCACGAGAAGCCCTACCTGCCGGGATCGGATATCCAGTTCAATCTTTCGCACTCGGGCGCGTATATCCTCATCGCGGTCGGGCGTGAAATCCACGGGGTCGACATCGAGCGCATGGAGCGCCGGCTCAACCTCGAGGGCCTCGCCGGGCGCTATTTTTCCCCGGCCGAATACGCCTGGTGGGAGGCCCAGGGCAAGGCCCGGCAGGCCTTCTTCAAGGTCTGGACGCACAAGGAGTCGTACCTCAAGGCGACGGGGCAGGGGATCAGCCTGGAGCTCGCCGGGGTGGACCGTTCGCCCTGGCTGGATCGCCGGGGACGGGACGAGGAACTGCAGTCCTTCTGCCTGGAGGCCCCCGGGGCCTACGAGGCCGCAATCACCTGTTCGCGGATGGTGCGGACGATCCGGACCTTCACCTGGGCGCATTGAACGGGGCCCGGTCGCAGGCCAAAGCCCGGTTAATTTGTTTGCAGCAGGCAGTGCCCTGGATTAAGCCATGCACATGAAGGTACCCCTGCTCGATCTCAAGGCGCAATACGCGACGATCAAGGATGACATCGATGCCGCGGTTGCGGCGGTGTTTGAATCCCAGTATTTCATCAATGGCCCCGAGGTGACAGCCTGCGAGGAGGCGGTTGCGGCCTACGCGAATTGTGCGGCCGGGGTGGGCGTGTCCTCCGGTACGGACGCGCTCCTGCTGGCCCTCATGGTCGAGGGCATCGGTGCCGGGGACGAGGTGATCACGGTTCCCTACACCTTTTTTGCCACCGCGGGTTCCATCGCGCGAACGGGTGCACGGCCGGTCTTCGTCGACATCGACCCGCTGACTTTCAACCTGGACGTGGAGCAGGTCGAGGCCGCGATAACGGGAAGACGAAGGCCATCATGCCGGTGCACCTCTACGGCCAGGTGGCCAACATGGAGCGGGTCGTGGAGATCGCGGAGAAACACGGCCTGGTTGTCATCGAGGATGGCGCGCAGGCCATCGGTGCGGAGCGCAAGGGGCGCCGCGCGGGCTCGATGGGCGACTACGGCACCTTTTCCTTTTTTCCGTCCAAGAACCTGGGTGGTGCCGGGGATGGCGGCATGGTGGTGACCCAGTCGGAGGCGAAGGCCGAGCGGCTGAGGATCTTCCGCAACCACGGAAGCGATCCCAAGTACTACCACGCCTTCATCGGTGGAAATTTCCGGCTGGATGCACTGCAGGCGGCGGTCGTGCGGGTGAAGCTCAAGCACCTGGACGCCTGGACCCAGGCGCGACAGGCGAACGCCGCGCGGTACGACGGCTTGTTCAGCGATGCGGGACTTGCGGGCGGTCCGGTCCGGCTCCCGAAGCACCCGGGTACGGTCGGGGGGCGTTCCGATTGCAGTTGTCGGCATATCTTCAACCAGTACGTGCTGCGTTGCGACCGTCGCGATGCGCTCCGGGCGCACCTGGCCGAGGCCGGCATCGGGACCGAGATTTATTATCCCGTGCCCATGCACCTGCAGGCTTGTTTTGCCGACCTGGGCTACGGGGAAGGGGACTTCCCCGAGAGCGAGACCGCGGCGAAGGAGACGGTGGCGATTCCGGTTTACCCGGAACTGTCCGGGGAGCAGGCCCGGTCGGTCGTGGACGCGTTCAAGGCCTTCTACCCATAAGGGGGCGGCCTTCGCCATGGGCCGATTTCACACCCGGCCCGGTCAACCGCTAAGCGTGGCCACCACGATGGTCCGCTCCGGTCCCGGGTAGCCCTCGATGGTTTTCGTCGCATCCCCCGGGTCCAGGAAGTCGGCCAGGGACTCGGTCTGGATCCACTCGGTTTTGCGTTGTTCCCCGGGCGTCGTCGGCGTGGTGGAAACGACGCGCACGTCGCTGTACCCGCAGCGCTCCAGCCAATGCACCAGGCATTCCGGGGTGGGAATAAAATAGCAGTTGTTCATCTTCGCGTAGCGGCCGTTCGGGGAGAGCACGAGGTCGCCCTCGGCATCGAGCGTGAGCGTCTCGAGCACCAGCTCGCCCCCGGGGGCGATGAAGGCCTGGAGCTCGCGGAGGAAATCGATGGGCGACTTCCGGTGGTACAGAACGCCGAGGGAGAAAACCGTGTCGAAATAGCCGGCCAGGGTGGGGAAGCCTTCCAGCCCGGTGGGCAGCAGGTGCACCTGCTCGACCCGGGCGTAGCGCTGGATGATCTCGAACTGGTAATAGACCTTCACGCTCGGGTCGATGCCGAGGACGAGCTGCGGATTCCCGGCGGCCATGCGGAAGAGGTAGTAGCCGTTGCCACAGCCGATGTCGAGGATCCGGCGATCCTTCAGCGGGCTGATGGCGGGTTCGATCCGGTCCCACTTGAGGTTCGATCGCCACTCGGCATCGATGAACTGGTCGAAGAGCTGAAAGGGCCCCTTGCGCCAGGGCATCGCCTGCTCCAGCAGTGCGCGCAGCTGCGCGCTCTGCGCGGGCGCGATGGTGCCGCTGACCGCGACCGTGTCCCGGTCGAGCTGGACCGCGTCCACCGGGACTTCCGGCAGCTGGTCGAGCACGCGCTGCATGGGCGGCCCGTGGCCGATGGCGATACGCTCCCGGCACGCAGCGATGCAGGCCTCGACTTCCGCCACCCGGTCACCCGGCAGGTGCTTGAGCTGGGGGACCAGGTCTTCCATCACTTGCGGCAATAGAGTGAAACGAAGTTGTAGTGCTTGTCCCAGACGTCGACGATGCTGAACCCGATGGCCTTCAGTCGCTCGAGGTGGGCGTCGAGGCTTTCCGGGACCAGGACCTCCTCCAGGGCCTGGCGCTTCTGGCTGATCTCGAGCAGGGAATACCCGTTGGCCTTCTTGAAGGCCTGGTGCCGGTCGATGTAGATGCGCGCCATCGCCGGGTCATCGTGGGTGATTTTTTCCGAGATGAGCACGATGCCGCCCGGCATCAGGCCCGCATAAATATTTTGCAGGACCTTGCCGCGTTCGCCGGGCGAGATGAATTGCAGCAGGTAATTCAGGATCACCACGGAGGCTTGCTCGATCTCGACGTCCAGGACGTCCTGGCAGCGGGCCTCGATGGGCAGCTTGCCGATCTTCTCCCGGAGGGATGCGATCATGTCCTCGGATTTGTCGACCGCGATGAGCCGGGCTTCCAGGGCCTGCAGTTTGAGGGCGAGGGGCA
>JAYGFS010000213.1:0-8786 GCA_046581765.1 Verrucomicrobiota bacterium | reverse complement strand
CACCCTGACCGGGGACGCGACCATCGTCACCCGCAACAACTCCTCCTCCACCTTTACCGTTCTCGGGCCGGTACTGGGCGGCCACGGCCTCACGCAACGGGAGAACGCCACCCTCGTCCTCACCCAGGACAACGACATCGGGAATTTTGACCTCTATCTCGGGGGCACCACCCGAATCAGCACCCCCGGTGGACTCGGGTCAACGGATCGACTGGTGCTCGACGCGGGCGAAACCCTGGCATTCGACGGCACGATGAGCCTCGACGGCAGCACCTTGCGCAGCCTCGCACTCAACGGCGGAACCCTCCGCAGCGACAGTGGCAAGACCACCCTGGACATGCCCATCGAGCTCGCGGCCGGGGCCGGGATCAACTTCGCCGGTGATGGCGACCTGGATATCCTCTCCTCCATCGGCAACGGGGACCTGCCCATCGCCCCGCCCGGCGCGCTCTCGCATTTCGGGTTCCACACCGACAACATGAATCTCGCGATGAACATCCACACCAACGGCGGCATGGTAAACGGCGTCCCGCCCGACCCGGCCGCCGCGACCAACCTCAACTTCTTCGGGCAGGCCTTTCTCACCGATGGCCCCGGCGGTCGTGGACTCGATTTCAACAACGACGCGGACTGGCAGGCGACGGGGGCCATTGGCACGAATCAAAACGACCGGTACAGCAACCTCATCATCGGCTACCTGAACGTGAGCGCGACCCAGGCCGGCGACTGGCAGTTCCGGCGCCTGTCGGATGACGACCAGATCGGCATCTGGCTGGACCTGGACCGGAACGGTATTTTCGAGTCAGACCCCGTCGGATTCGGATCCAACCGCGGCGAGCAAATCCAGTGGGACGGCGACGGCGGGATCAAAACCCACAACCTGGTCGAGGGGCGCTACCTCTTCGCGGTGACCCACCGCGAGGGAACCGGTAACTCCCACGCGCATGTCCAGTTTAAATCCCCCCTCATGGCCAGCCTGGCCAACATCAAGCCCTCGGATTTCGGCCAGGCCGGCATCTGGGAGCCGCTCGCGGGGACGCCGGGCCCGGTTCAACCGGCCAACGCACTGAACAAAACCGGCCAGGGCGTCCTGACGCTGGCAGGCGATAACACCTTCAACCGGGAAGTGAACATCCTGGGCGGCATGCTGGTTGCCGCGCATGCCAACGCGCTGGGAACGGACAGCAATATCTTCAGCCGTGCATCAGCCCTCGGGTTGTCCGGCGGGATCAGTATCGTCGGCAAGACGCTGCACGCTGGCGGGGTCAACACGGAACCGACTCCCGTTCTGGTAAACCTGGATGGGGACAACCAATTCCTCGGCGACCTGCGGGTAAGCGACTACCCCTCGCTCATGCTTTCGTCCACGATGCCGGGCGGCAGGCTCAGCCTCGGCAACCCGGGCCACCTGCTCGATCTCGCGGGAAGCGCACTTACCCTGGATGGGCCGGGAGACATCGTGGTGAACAGCGATATCAGCAATGCCTCCGGCACCATAAACATCAATAATGCACTGCAGCATTACGGGTACCATGGGCGTAACAACAACCTCTTCATGAACCTGGACAACAACGGGGGCATGATGGGAGGGGGTGACCCGGCCACCTTTCAGAATTTCCATGTGCAAGTCCTGCTTACATCCGGGCCGGGCGACCGCGGGCTCGACTTTAACAACGACCAGGATTTTCAAAACGCCGGGGCCATCGACCCGACACGGAACGACAACTACAGCAACCTCTTTCTCGGCAACCTGGTTGTGTCACCTGCGGAAGCCGGCGACTGGGAATTCCGCCGGGTAACAGACGATGACCAGATGGGCATCTGGCTGGATATCGACCGGGATGGGGTCTTCGAGTCGAGCGCGCCCGGCCTGGGGTCCAACCGCGGGGAACAACTGCAATGGGACAACGACAGCGGGACGAAAACCGTCACGCTCACGGCTGGAACCCACCGCTTTGCGGTAACCCATTCAGAAGGGGGCGGCGGCTCCCAGGTGCATGTCCAGTTCAAGGCCCCCTCCATGCCGGCCCAAGTGACCATCAACCCGGCCGACCCCGCCCAGGCGGGAATCTGGCAACTTATTTTTCCCGCGGGAAACAGCGTGGTCAAGCAGGGAACCGGCACGGCAACCCTGGCCGGGAACAACAGCTACACCGGGGAAACGAGGGTCCTGGACGGCACCCTGGTAGCGGGATCGCCGGCCGCCCTGGGGGATACCGCTGACGGGACATGGGTGCAGGGCGGAACCCTTGCCCTGCCGAGTGGGTCGACGTATAACACCGCGGAGACCCTGTCACTCAGCGGGGTCGGGCCAACCAATATGCCCGGCGCACTCGTCAGCCTGGGCGGGAGCACGACCCTCGACCCCCCGGCGGTGATCGTGGCCCCGTCCAATGCGGTCGTGGTGGGTATCGGGGCGCTCGCGGGAACCTTCACCCTGAACCCGGACATCGACCTCGCCGCCGCCGGCCTGGTCGTCGACGGCGCAGGGGATACCGTGATCAACGGGGTCATCAGCGGCCTGGGGAAGGGCACCTCCATTCCGGCTCCGCCCTTTGCCGGGCCCTTCACCTTCGACAAGGTCGGCGCACCGGATTTCGATACCGAGGGCTGGCTGGTGGAATCCGGCTTTGCCGGTTCACACAACCGGGGTGGGGATATCGCATTGTCCGCCGGGCGCTCGGCGGGTGACTTCGCGTGGGACAACGCCCACCCGACGACACTCCTTTCATCACCGCCCTTCGTGCTGGACGGCAGTGGCGACCCGATCACCTTCGAGCTGCACGGCGGGATGCTCTCCGGCAGCCAGAATGCGAACCCCACCCTGGCACCCACCAATGTATCGCAGGTGCTGGCCGTCGCGAACTCGGACAACCTGCTCGGGGTCCAGGGCGTCGGCCTGCGGCGCGTGGACACCGGGGAATACGTCCTGACCGCTTCCAGCTCCGCAAACAGTGCCGCGGATGAAAATTTCAACTGGCCGGTCGCGGGCCTGCCGGATACCGCCTACACCTTTGACTTTTTCGATTATTACCATGGCGGGTGGGGCTGGGTGGACCTGGACAACGTCGCGCTTCCCGGCCTGGACCTGGACCAGGGGGTCGCCGTGGACAACCACCTGGTAAAGAACGGCGACGGCAGCCTGACCCTGAACGCCATCAACACCTACGACGGCGGAACCACGGTAAGCGGCGGCGTACTCATGGTCCACGGTGGGACGGGCCCGAGTAACGTGGTCGTATCCTCCGGCGCGGTGCTCATGGGATCCGGAACCATCGATGGAACGGTGCTGGTGGCCTCGCGCGGGGGGACCAATCCCGGAACGAGCCCGGGCCGGCTGAGCGTCGGCGGACACTTGGCCTACGCGAACTACTCGTCCGTTTTTCATGCAGAACTACAGGGGCCCGTGGTGGCGGGAAGCGACTACGACCAGCTGGATGTCGGGGGCCAGATCGTGCTGAACCAGGCCACCCTGCTCCTGGCCCGGGACCCGGCCTACACGCCGAACAACACCGACGTGTTAACCATCGCCCAGGGCAGCAGCGTCACCGGTACCTTTAACGGGATCGCCGAGGGACAGCGTATCAGTGCCCAGGGGGCGGAATTCGTGGTGAGCTACCTGAATAATGAGATCACCCTGAATGCCACCGGTGGACTGCTCACCTATGCCGGCCCGGATACCATCACCCGCCCCACGATTGCCGGCGTCCCCGCGGCCGCAGTCAGCGTGCCGGCCAGCCAGCTCCTCGCCAACGACCTGGTCGGGGACGGGGTGGGACCGCTGGTGATCACCGGCGTCACCAGCAACTCCATCGAGAACGGCAGTGTCAGCTTTGACGGAAGCACGGTCACGTATACGGCGGCCATGGGATACGGGGAAGCGGACAGCTTTACCTACACGGTTTCCGACGGAACGGACTCGGCCATCGGCCTGGTCACCGTCACCCCGAGCGAAACCTCGACCGGCGCCGCCGCAACCGGCGATCCCGCCGGCCTGCTCACCTTGCCCAACGGCGATTATCGTATCACCTTCACGGGAACACCGGGAATCAGCTATCAATTGCAGTGGAGCGAGGACCTTGGCGCGACCCCCGTGGTCTGGCAGGTCCTGGGGAGCGTGGTGGCCGATGCCCAGGGCCAGATCATCCTGGACCATCCCGCCCCTCCGCCCCGGGTGTATTACCGGGCCGCGCTGGAATAAAGCACCACACGGGCCGGGTCGTGGCTCGGGTCCGGGGACCTTAGCGCTGCGCGCGGTAGATCGCCTTGGCTTCCTTCGCGCTCAGTGCGCGGTCAAAGATAATCGCCTCGTCCAGGCGACCGATAAGGCTGTTTTTCGGGTTGTAGTCCCCGGTGCTACGCTACGCATGGAGCCCCACCGATGCAAGGGGATACGCGAAGGGGCCGATGCCCCGGGCTTCCCGCATCCATGCATGCACACGCGCTGCCTCCACCCACGGTAATTGTTTTCACCGGCGAATCCGCCAATTAGTTTGACTCACCCGGTAATATCAAAAAAGGTGCGGTGAACCTCTATATGCTAAGCAGTGTACTCATCATCGTCCTTCTGCTCGTGGCGAATGCCTTTTTCGTCGCCGCGGAATTCGCACTGGTCAAGGCGAAGGGCTATCGCATCGACACCCTGGCGGAGGAGGGCAGCAAAGCCGCCCGATTAACCCAGCGCATCCAGTCCAGGCTCGAGCCGTACCTGGCCGCCTGCCAACTCGGGATCACCATGGCGTCCCTGGCGCTGGGCTGGGTTGGGGAACCCACGGTCGCGGCCATGCTGGAACCCCTGCTGCACCATCTTCATCTTTCCGAACAACTGCTTCACACCATTGCCTTTTTAACCGGGTTCATCATCTTTTCCGCCCTGCATATCGTGGTCGGTGAACAGGTGCCGAAGACCTTCGCCATCCGCAGGCCGGAACCGGTCGCCCTGTGGATCGCTTATCCCCTGCACGGGTTTTTCATCCTGGTCTTTCCGCTCAACTGGCTGTTGAACGCCACCTCCGCCGCCCTGCTTCGCATGTTCGGCGTAGCCGAGGCCTCGCACCACGAGGTATTGACCGACAACGAAATCATGGGCCTGATCGAGACCAGTGAGGAACACGGCTCCATGGAGACCGAAAAAGCGACCATGCTGCAGAACCTGTTTGAGTTCGATACCCGGACCGTCGAGGAAATCATGGTTCCCCGCGGAAAAGTAGTCGCGATCGACCTGCAGGATCCCTGGGAAAAGCAGGATGAGGTATTGCACCAGATCCAGCATTCGCGTTTCCCGGTGACGGACGGGGGCGATCAACACCTCCTCGGCGTGCTGTTGGTGAAAGATCTCTACACGCTCACGCTCAATGGGCAGACCGATCTCCAGCCCCACCTGCGCAAGCTGGTTCGCGAACCGCTGGTCGTGCCGGAAACCCAGGCCGTTGGGCAGCTCTTCGATCGCATGCGAACGGAGCGTCAGCACATGTCAGTGGTGATCGATGAATACGGCGCCTTCGCGGGGATTGTCACCATGGAAGACATGCTGGAGGAAATTGTCGGTGAAATTGCTGACGAGCTCGACCAGGACCACGACCAGACGGTTCTCATGAAGAAGGACGGTTATTGGGAAGCAGATGGCTGGACGCAGATTGCCGATCTTGAGCGGGCCCTGGACATTAAATTCCCGGACGAGCTCGACGCCAACACGCTTTCGGGCCTGTTCATGGTCCGTATGGGCCGGGTGCCGGAGGAGGGCGACGTGGTCGAGGAACAGGGGTACCGTTTTACCATTCAATCGATGAGCGATCGACGCGTGAACATGACGCGTATCGATCCCCTGGATCCAGACCCAGCCTCCGCGGATGGGGATACGGCGGGCGCTGGATAGGCCCTCGCTTGAACCACCGCGGTTCTGATCTCCGGTTGCTTCATGAAATCAACTTGGAAAACAAGGTGCGGCGTGGGACTGGTTCTGGTCCTGCTGAGTGGCACCATCCTGGCAGCCAGCCTGGCAGCCTGGTGGAGCCTGCGCGAGAACCACCTGTTCGGGACCGGCCGCTGGATCGCCGGAAAGGACACGGGTAAGTTCGTCTTTTACACCTACTCCTTCCTTTTCGATCCACTGGAAAAGGGCCGTATTGACCTGGCCTCGCACATGGGATACCAGGAAATTCGCTATCGGCATTCCGAGACAACGAATCGCCGCCTGAAGAACCTGGCCTTCGATACCGCGATATCAGCGGACTGCTACCTGTGGATCACCCTGCATGCGAGTGCGGATGGTCGCCTCCGGCTCCGTCTTTCAAACAGTGCCCGTCACCGGAATGGATTCTATAGGTATGACGGCGAGGGCCGCCTGGCGGAATATTCGCCTTTCGACCAGGTGCCCGTGCCGAGCGAGAGTTGGCGCCGCATGCAGGTACACCGGGAAGACAATCGATGGGTCACAAGCCTGGACGACACGGTCCTCGGATCGGTGCTCGTGCCGGAATCCACGGAAGGCTGGTTCGGGTTTCAAGGCTCCGGCCGGGCATGCACGCACGTCTATCTCCGCAACATAGACCTGAGCCTGCAACGGGCCGATGGAAGCACAGAAATCGTCCGGGAGCGTTTTAAGCAAGGCCGCGTTTCCCGCAAGGGTTTCCAGGGGCTACTCCTGGCCGGCTTGATCGCCGGTATCCTGCGCATGGGACGCGCATGCCTGCTCGCGGACCTCCTGGGTGTAAAAGCCCGGGCCACGTGGGTGGTGCGGGATCACCTGGCCTTTACGATTACGCTCCTGGCCGCCTGGCAGCTATTTTCCTCGCCCCAGGGTGGGCACATTGCCGGGGCCTTTGCCGTGGCGGAACTCTGGACCTTCCTGCTCCTGGTTGCAACCAGGCGCGATGGCGATACCGGGAGCCAACCCCTCAAGCCCGGGCTCCTCTGGCTTGGGATGATCGGCGCCTTGCTGGTCCCGGCGGGGATGAAGCACGGGGAATGGCTGGGACGCGCGCAACGGCATATCTGGTCCCAGATGGCCCCTATCGACCCGATGGCCTTTACCCTGCTCCCGGCTGGAGAAACCAGCCTGGAAACATTTACCTCAACCGATCTCCGGGAACTCCAGCCAGGGGAACCCTTCTTCCCGCCGGACACCGTCTTTCGCGAGCAGGAAATCAGCTTCACCTGCCGCTTCCATGAACCGGCTACGCTCGACGTGGTCTTCCAACAACAGGCCTACCAGACCAGGGGCGACCCGGGCGGGGAACCGCTCCCGCTGCAACGTCGCCTCGTCCGCTTGAGCACCTGTCCCGGCGTCACCAGCGGCCTGGCCGAGGGAATCCATAAGCAACCCGCCCCGTTCTATGCCTTGCCGGGGCTTGTAAAATTGGGCGAGCCCAACCTTGTCCGCATCAGCTCATACTCCGACCGGATAAAAATTGAACTGAACGGCGAGACGGTTTCTTTTCCCCGCGCACAAGCCCTCGGATACGGGGAGACCGGCTTCATGGCCTATGAACCGGGCATCGAAATCGAGGCCATACGTATTCGCCCCCTGAGCGGGGGAAAGCCCGGGTGGGAACGACGGGCCGCAGGGTCCCTGCTCGTGCTTTTCCTGGTGCCAGCGGCTGGCGTATTCCTGCTCTTCCTGTGCGGATTCCCTCGTCGCCCGGCGGTGCTGCTGCATGGAATCCCGCTACTCTACGTACCTGCGGTATTCGCCGGACTGAGCCTGCTACTACCCAGTTCGACGCTCGCCTTCCTCGGCACGACCCGCATCCTCTGGCTGGATATCGCGGGGATCGGCTGCCTGGTCGCACTGGCCCCTGCCCTCCTGCAGCCCGGATCGCTGTTGCCCCGGAAGGCACTCCTGTTCAACGTGCTCTTCCTCCTGCTCTTCGTGTCCGCGGGACAAACCTGGTACGACCAATTAGCTCCGGAGCACCCGTGGCGGCACACGCGCGGTGTGGCTATCCCTGCACCGGCGACGGCAAACACGGGCTCTCTATTCATCCCCTGGTATGCTCGCAATCAATCTGTCGGCGCAAATAACTTTGTATGGCATCAACGCTTTGGCCCTCGCGTACTCTCCCGCGCAAAACCGCGGGGACAGTTGCGGATCTTCACCATGGGCGGCAGCCAGGCATGGGGTTCCGGTGCGGAGGATTCTTTTCACACCTACGATGCCCTTCTCGAACGCGCCTTGCACGCAAGGGGTTACCCGGAAACCGTGGTAATCAATGCCGGGGTGAACGGGGCCGGGGTGGCAATCGTGCGAGACCTCTACCACCAGCTCATCCGCCGCTATGCGCCGGATGTACTGGTACTCGATATCGGCCTGAATGACAGTGCCAGCCTGAACCGGGACCGGGACCCCGAGGTCCGAAACCGGCACCGGGGACGCCTGGTCAGGGCACTGGAATCCGTGCTGAAGTCTTGCCGTGAAGACCAGGTCAGCGTGGTTCTTGTCCTGGAACCCATGAGCGGCGAAAGCTCCTTGCGCCAGGACCGTGCCCTGTATGCCGCGTACGCAGAGACCGCGCAACGATACGGATTCACCGTGATCAAGGCTTCGGAAGAAACCTTGCGCCTGGAGGAGGATCACGCCGTGTGGTGGGATACCGCCCACCTGGCACCTTACGGGCAGAATATCCTGGCGGACCTCCTCTTGGAACCGGTGATGGCGGTCCTTCCGCACGGCGATGCGCAGTAAACCCACCGGGGCTCCGGAAATGCCCCCCGGAGGACCTTCGTCGCCCGGGCTATGTTTCAAGGCCGAAGCGTGCCCGCAACCAGGTGGCGATATCTTCAATTTC
>JAYGFS010000196.1:0-2609 GCA_046581765.1 Verrucomicrobiota bacterium | reverse complement strand
CCGCTCGCAAGCAGGCACCCCTGTACGTCGTGTTGCACTCGGCCGGGCATAATGTCATCTCCTGCGTGAAATGCACCGCAACGGTCGGCAACCACGACATCTACCATTCGCCCGATGATTGCTATGCGCTGTACCTGGACTGCCGTGCCAACCGCGGCGACTGGTGGTGGGGCGGCATGCACGCAAGGGACAAGAAGTTGACCGAGCGAAATTCCGGCGGCGACCCGATGCCGGTGGAACGCCGGGCGATCGACACGGTGAAGTGGGTGATGCAATGCTACGCGATCGACCCGAACCGGGTTTACCTCTGCGGGAATTCCATGGGGGGCAGCGGCGCGCTCGGCATCGGCCTGCGCAACGGCGACCTCTTTGCCGCGGTCAAGGCCAACGTTCCTGCCGGCATCGAGCATGCCGCACAGCGCATGTATTTCCCGCCCCGGTCCGTCCCGGACACCCTCACCCTCCCCGATCCGCCCGTCCTGATCGACTACTCGGCACCCAACGACGGCTGGTCGACCGGTCATGACCGTTTTGTGAAGGCAATGAATGACCGGAAGTATCCGCTCTACTTCTACTGGGGCCCCTTCGGCCACGCCAACAACCACGCGAAGATCATGCAGGTCAATGACCTGATCAATTCATTCGACTGGCTGGCCGTAAAGAAGAATGAAGCGTACGCGGTGTTCACCAACGCCTCCACCAACCACCCGCTCCCCTGGCCGGACAAGCGACAGGAGAAGGCCCCGGGGCAGGTCAACGCCTTCTTCCGCTGGAAGGTCATCCGCGACACGAAGGAGCAACTCGAGATCGCGCTCTTCCTGGTTTCCCCTGCCCATCTCAACACCCGCTTCACCATCCCCCCGGAAGCGCGTGCGGATGTCTCGCTGCGCAGGATCCAGCACCTGCGGGTCGAGCCCGGGGACACGGTCGACTGGTCCTTCGGCAACGCGAAAGGCACGGCAAAGGCAGACGCCGAGGGCCTCATCACCCTTCCCGGCCTGACCATCACCACGGCATCGAAGCACCTGAGCATTCGCACCGGAACACAATGACCGGATCCCGACATCCCCGCAGATGGCACATTGCAGCCGCTTGTATCGCCCTCTTGCACGCAAGCGGTTTTGCCGATCCACCACCTGCGGTCGGCGTACCGGTTCCCGAGCTCTCGGTTTTCGATGACCTCATGCAGAACTTCATGGAGGACCACGCGATACCCGGCGGCGCCCTGGGCATCATGTCGGACGGCGTCGTGGTATTCGAGCGCGCTTACGGATGGCAGGACGAGCTGCAAAGCCATCCCATTCGACCCCATGTGGTGATGCGCGTGGCGAGCATGACCAAGCCGCTTAGCGCCGCCGCCATCCGGACCTTGGTCGCCGCGGGTTCCCTCAACCTCAGCGACCGGGTCTTCGACCCAAAAAACCCCGGCGCGGGTGTACTCGAGTATCTCCCCTTCGGCACCCCGGATGTGCGCCTCGGGGACATCACCATCGAGCACCTCCTCCAACACCGGGGAGGCTGGGACCGGGACATGGTGGGCGACCTCACCTACATGGAACAAAGCATCGCCGATGACATGGGGGTCCCCTCCCCCCCGGGACGGGTGAATACCGCGCGCTGGATCATGGGTCAGCCGCTCCAGCACGACCCGGGCAGCACCAGCGCTTACTCCAATATCGGCTATCTCCTGCTGGGACTGATCGTCGAGGAGCGCTCAGGGATGGACTACCTGTCGTATGTGCACGACGTGGTCTTCGCTGGATCCGGACTGATCGAGGACCAGTTATTCCTCGGGCGAACCTTTAAGGCGGACCAGGATGCCCGTGAGCCGCACTACCACCACCCCGGGCTTGCGGCCAACGTCTTTTACCCGGACCAGAGCGACGTGGCGGTAGTATCCCGGCCCTATGGGGGCTGGGACCACGAGGCACGCACCGGACAGGGGCGGATCGTGGCGTCGACCCGGGCTTTCCTCACTTACCTGGACCGCTTCACCGTGAACGGGAGCAACATCGGGGAACCGCGCCCACCACCCGGCGCCTGGAGATGGAACCATACCGGCTCCCTTCCCGGGACGGATACCCTCGCGCGACAACGGGGCGATGGGATTAATTACGTTGTCCTGTTCAACCAGCGCCCCACTTCCGGCGCTTCATACGCCAGCCAGGTCCGGGTGCAGATCGACCAGGTCCTGGACGCCAACACGGTTGCGAGGTGGCCGACCACCGACCCTGCATCCAGCCCGCCTGTCCCGCCTGAAATTTCCATCAACGCATCGGTCGACACGCTCCAGGTCCAGACCTCGGAAGGCCGCTATTACCAGCTCCAGTACAGCTACGACCTTCAACAGTGGATGAACCACAGCACGGGTCCGTTCATTGGTGACGGCACCGTGCAATCCATCCCCTACGCACCCGGCAGAACAAATCGGCTGGAAATCCTACGCGTCGAAGTGCAATAGGTTTTCATTCAGCTTCCTGCTCCTGTTCCGGCTCCGGTTCCTGCACCGGCTCCGGTTCCTCCCCGTTCATCACCCAGACAGGTGAAGCCCAGGCCATGTTGCCATGCACCTGCTCGACCCGAAGGTAGTACCGGTTCATCCCCGGCAA
>JAYGFS010000126.1:0-13485 GCA_046581765.1 Verrucomicrobiota bacterium | reverse complement strand
AATCCGGGCCTGGGCCACGAAGGGCATCGCGTGGAGGACTTCCTTGCCCTCGAGCAGGTGGACGAGGTGTATTCCATGGAGGACGTATCCCCGGAACGCATGCGGCGATACCGGGCGATCCGGAAAGAAGTCATCCGCCGCCTGGACATCGCGCCCCTGCTCAAGCGAAGCCTGGATGAAGTCTCCAACGGTGAGCGCCACAAGCTCTTTCTCGCCCGCGCCCTGCTGGCGGACCCCATGCTGATCATCCTTGAGCATCCCTTCGAGGGGCTGGATCGGAAGTACCGCAGCCACCTGCTGGGGGTCTTCGCCGACCTCCTGGACGAGGGGATCAACCTGATGTTCCTCGCACCGGACGAAGAGGCCCTGCCCCGGCTGGTCAGCCACCTGGCCCGGGTGAAAAAGTACCGGCTGGTTTCCGGTGGGCGGTATAAACGGAAAGGCACAACGGGCCGTACGCCCCGGGCATCGAAGCGCGTCCGGCTCCCCCCGGAATGGAAAAAACGGCTGCGCATGCGCCCGGTGGAGGCCCCCGTCGCACAGCTGCGGAATGTCCGTGTCGCGTACGGGGATAAAGTCATCCTGGACGAGCTCAACTGGACCATTCAGGCCGGTGAATGCTGGGCGCTCTCCGGGCCGAATGGGGCAGGCAAGACGACCCTGCTGAGTTTGCTCCAGGGCGACAACCCACAGGCCTATGGAAATGACATAGCGATGTTCGGGAAACCTTACGGACCCGGCCATTCGATCTGGGAGGTCAAGCGACGCATCGGCTCGGTCTCGCCGGAGGCGCACCTGTATTTCCCCAACGACCTCAGCGTGCTGGAAGTCGTCTGCACCGGGTTTTTTGACACGCTTCGCCTCTTCGATGCCTGTGGCCGGGTGCGACAAGGCATCGCACGCGAATGGCTGGCCTGCCTGGACCTGGGTGACCGGGCACATGCCCGCTTTGGCGATCTCCCGGTAGAGGAACAACGCCTGGCCCTGGTCGCCCGGGCCGTGGTCAGGCAGGTGGACCTGCTGATCCTGGATGAACCCTGCCTGGGACTGGATACGCGGCAGCGCGAGCGCCTGCTCGCCCTGGTGGAGGCCATCGTCAGGGCCACCGGCTGTGCCCTCATTTACGTGACGCATGAGCGGGAACAGCTACCGGGCTGCATCACCCATCGCCTGCGGCTTAAGGAGGGCCGGGTGACCCGGCGTGAACGGGTCACTTAAGCCGGGAGCCTATTCCCGCGTGACAGGATGCGACTTGTCCCCTGCGCGAAAACCCGCTACATCCATGGCATGAATCTACTCGAAGCGATCAAGACCCGTCCCCTCGTCGGCGACGGAGCCATGGGCACCCAGTTGATGGTCGCCGGGCTCGAACAGGGCGGCTGCGGCGAAGCCTGGAATATCAACGAGCCGGACAAGGTACTGGAAATCCAGCGCAGCTATGCGGAGGCAGGGTCGGATTGCGTCATCACCAACACCTTCGGGGGCAGCACGATCATGCTGAACCGCCACGGGCAGAAGAACAACTGCGCGGAGATCAACAAGGCCGCGGTGGCGATCGCCCGGGAAGCCTTTGACGGCAAGGATGGCTTTGTACTGGGGGATATCGGGCCCTTTGGCGGTATCATGGAACCCTACGGCGAGATACCGGAGGCCAATGTCCGCGCATCCTTTAAAGTACAGGCCAGGGCCCTGGTCGAAGGCGGCGCGGATGCGATTATTATCGAGACCCAGACGGCCCTGGAAGAACTTCAACTGGCCGTGGACGCCGCACGCGAGGCCGGCGCGGAAATCGTTATCGGTTCCCTCGCATACGATGTCACAACCGATGGATCGACGTTCCGGACCATGATGGGTGTCGATCCTGAACGCGCGGCGGCGTTCATGGCGGAGATCGGTGTCGATATCATGGCCCTGAACTGCGGGACCGGTATGGACATGCTGCGGGCCGCGGAAGCGGTACAACGCTACCGCAGCGTCTGCGATTTACCCGTCATGGCGCAACCCAACGCCGGCCTGCCCGTGCTCGAGAACCTGAAAGTCATCTACAAGGAAACCCCGGGGGAAATGGTACGGGAGCTCCCCGGTCTACTCGAAGCAGGTGCCCGGATCGTCGGCGGGTGCTGCGGGAGTACGCCGGAGCATATCGCGGCCTTCCGCGAGGCAGTCGACCGCTTTCCGCCGGCGTGAAGAGGCATTACGCATCGGGAATGTCCAGGTACAGGACATTATCTTCGACCGCAAAACCAAAGCCCGCAGCTAACGCAGCCTCCCGCAAGCCCTCGTGGAGAATCGTCCTTAAGTCCGGCCCGTGATCCAGTCTACGCATCAGGGCTTCCCCGGTATCCTCCCCCACGGCCAGCGTGAGCAAGAGCCCCCGGCGCGTGCACCATACCGTCCGGCCATCCGCTAAGTCCGCATGGATTCCCTGGATCATCACATCGGCGTAATTCACCCCGATCCTTGAACCATCCGGATGGTTCTCCGGCAGGCGAGCTATGGCCTCGGGTGTTTCTTTGCCAATTTCGATCCGCATAGCGGGTTTCTATGCTCCTTCCTGGCGTGCAACCAGTGAAAAATGAATGGTCTGCAGGGCCATTAACCACTTGTGGTTTCGATTTTCCACCGAACAGATGCATCCTGCGGGGTTTCGATCCGGATTCCAGTTCAAGGCATCCGACAGGGGACGGCCCAGAAGTGGGTGCGCCGCCTGGAGCAGGTGGAGGATCTCCTCTGCGCTGCTCTGGTAGGAACACATGGAACGATACCCCGTATGGTTCTCCGCAGGCGCGGCACACATATGCCGGATGATATGCTCATCACCCTCCGGAACCAGGTTCACTTCGTAGACAAATTTGAGCGGAATACCCCCGTCGCTGCAGGTACTGCCGAGGAAATGGAAACGCGCCCGGATCTGATCGCCGCCCTGTTCCAACTCGGTCTGCTTCGTACTCCAACGACGAAGCGCCTTCTCCGGGAAGGCATAGCCCGCCATAACGGGTGCCGCAGGCGCCGGGTTTGCCTCGTCCGTACCCGGATGCGGCTCGGAAAATGGCGCGCGCCGCAGCCGGCAATCCAGCAGGCTGCAAGCCACGCAGGGGATCTGCACGGACGGCACGCGTTCCGGGTGAGCGGTGATCCCGAAGACCGCGAGCATGGACTTCTGCGGAAGCAACTGGCCCGACGGGAGCACCTGGAGGCCCGGCGCATCCAGCGCCCGGGCCAACACCCCGTTCTCCGACACATCCCACCCGTCATAGCCGGGACAATAATGCGGCAGGAGCATCTGCCCTTCCCCATCGACCGCCTCGCACAACCTGAACCCTTCAACCTCCATGCGCTCCTCGATATACGCCGCGGTAAATGCGTTCAGCGCGTAGGCTTCATCCGGCCGGTCCGCTTCCCAGTGCGCCTTGATCGCCGCATCCACCCCCTCCCCGGCACTGATCGCCAAGACGTAGACCGCATGGCAGCCCGCTTCACGGAATCGCGCCGCCAGGGTAGCGCTGTGCAGTTCCGTGCCGTCTTCCAGGCGTATGCAATCGTCTCCCAGTGCCTGGATAGCGAGGGCGCGCTCGACGGACCAGACCGCTGCATGCTGGCCGAACCAGCGCCGGGCACGCTCCGCCAGCCTCCCGGAATCCCCTTCCCGGATGCGGCCATCCGGGTACCCCAGGTGTCGCGCATAGCGTTCATCCGTCACCTGGATCGCGTTCGGCCCGTCGCTCACTGCAGGCCCCCGGCTTCTACCGGAACGAATTGGCATCCGTACACGAAGTGATCAAAAAAATCGGGGTGCGATTCCAACTGAACATGCTCGATGCCTTGTACCAGCGCATGCAGGGCCTCACGACGGCGGGTGGAGCACAGGGCAATCGTCGCGCCCTCCAGCGAGGCATTCCCCACCTGGACCACCGTGGCATCGGGCAGGTTCGGGATCAGGCCGATCCGCTTCGCTGCGGCGACCTCAATGTGCCGCGCGAATCCCCCGGCAAAATAGAACACATCGATATCCCCGTAGACGAGGCCATACCGCTCGAACACGATTTGCAAGCCCGCGACGTTCGCCCCCTTGGCCTGGGCGAGCAGGCTGATATCGTTCTCCAGCAGGTAGATATCCTCCGCTTCGCTCACCGCGAAACGGCCTTCCCCGTTCTCAAGGCGCCCCAGGGAATTCATCCGCCGGGTTCGCAGCAATTCGCTCAGCAAGTCGATCAGGCCCGACCCGCAGAGGCCTTGCGGGGCGATATCACCGATCACCCCCAGCTCGACCGCGTCTCCATCGAGGCGTACCCGCTCGATCGCGCCGTCCACTCCCGGCATCCCGCACGACAACTCCCCGCCTTCGAAAGCGGGGCCCGCCGGGCAGGAGGCGGCAAAAATGGTCGACCGATTTCCGACGATCAACTCGGTATTGGTCCCGATGTCCATCAGGGCCACCATGCGGTCTTCCCGGTCCATCTCTATCGCGAGCAGGCAGGCCGCGGTATCCGCCCCGACGTGTCCGCCGACCAGGGGCAGGCCGTATACCCGGGCCTTGGGATGGATGGGCAGGCGCAGTTGCCGGGCCGGTTTCTCCAGGTGCGTGGATGCCCGTTTCCCCTCCTGCATCTCCAGCTCGGTGATCGACTTGTAGGGTTTCTGGCCGATGGTATAGACGCTCAGGCCAAAGAAGATATCCCGCATGGTCGCGTTGCCCGCGATGACCAGCTCGTAAATATCCAGGGCATCCACCGGCAGGGCCTCGATCGCGTGGCTGAGGTAGCCGAGCAGGACGCGCTGCAACAAGCGCCCCTTTCGCTCCGTGTCATACTGGATGCGGGCCATGACATCCGAGCCCCCGAAGCGCTGGGGATTCTCAAAGGATTCCGTTGCGAGCAGGTGGCCGGACGCGAGGTCGACGAGGCGCACGGATACGGTGGTCGTGCCAAGATCCACCGCCAGGCCATAGATCGGCCCGGTCGACCGGGCAATCTCCTCGCCGTCCAGCAAAATACGGTCCCCGTCGCGCGTGACAGCGGGATCCAGTTCCATCGGCTTTCCGCTGACCGGTAAACGGCATCCCTCGTCGGTAATTTTCACATCCCCGCGGTGCAGGGTATGGCAACGGATCATCCCGGAGGCACCCTCGATCCGGGTCCGGCAGGATAAGCGAAACGGAGGCCGGAGGTGTTCCTCCTGCTCGGCCAGGGGAGAAAGGAGTTCCATCCCTTCGACGACTTCCATCAGGCACTCCCGGCACTTGCCTTGCCGTTGACAGGTCGTCGGCACCCGGATCCCGGCCGTATCGGCTAGGTCAAACAAGGTTTTCCCCGCTTCAACCTCTAGAAGCTGTTGGTTGATTTCGAGCTGGATGCGCATGGGGGTTGATCAGGCGCTCGTTGCCTTCACCAGTTCCATGAAGAGTTCGACCGCGGAAGCCGCATCGTCCGCGTAGCCATCCGCGCCAATTTCATCCGCGAACATCTGGGTCACCGGGGCACCGCCAACCGTGCAGGGTATATGCCCCAGCCCGGCGGCACCCATTTCTTCAATGACCTTGGCCATGTAGCCCATGGTCGTGGTGAGCAGGGCACTCATGCCGAGAATGGTGACCTGGTGCTGCTTAACGGCCTCGATAAACATTTCCGCATTCGCATCGACCCCGATATCCACGACCTCAAAGCCGGCCCCTTCCGCCATCATGCAGACCAGGTTCTTCCCGATGTCGTGAAGGTCCCCCTTCACCGTACCCATGAGGAGAACCCCGGCGGGCTGTACATCATCGGACTCGGACAGGATCGGGCGAATAATCTTCATGCCCGCCTTCATTGCCCGGGCCGCGATCAAGACCTCCGGCACGTAGAGGATATTGTTCTTAAAATCCTCGCCGACCACCGCCATCCCCGCGATCAAGCCCTCTTCCAGCACCTCCTTCACCGGCCGCTTCCACTCGTGGATGTACCGCTCCGTGAGGGTGTGGATGTCCTTTGCCTTGCCCGTGTAGAGCAACTGGTTCATCTCGGCGTAGTCCGGGCGATCTGACATGCTTTCTTCATTACGCCCTGCACACGGGGAGACAAGGTTTAAGACCGGGGAAGTAATTCCTGCCAAGCCTGCCGGTACGGCCCAGGTTCGAGTCGCCGGGGCCCAATACACGGCCCGCTACTTGGCCCTCCCTGCGGGGTATACAGGACGCACCTGAACGACACCCTCAATATGAAACTGGGGCGTCCTTGGTTTTTTGCCCGGACGGGAAGCACCTTCGGCCGGGCGATGATCGCCTTGGTCAAGTGAGTAGAACTCCCGGGTGAAAATAATCATATCAAAGAGGTTTTTCATCGTGCTACTTTTTCGTGGAAGTCATACTACGTTCTATCATTGTATACGCATGCCGTAATCCATGAGCCGAATCCAACCGCCCAACCCTCGACTCCTTATGAAATACCTGCTACCCCTTGGCCTTTTACCCGTCCTCACCTTCGCCGGTTTAAACCCCAACATCCACCCGAACCGTGGGACCTTGAACAACGCGCGGGCCACGTTCGAGTCGGACAAGACGGGACATGTCGCCTTCATCGGCGGATCCATCACCCAGATGAACGGCTATCGACCGATGATGGTGGAAGAACTGAAGAAACGCTTCCCGGGAACGACCTTCACCTTCACCGATGCGGGACTGAGCTCGACCTGCTCGACCAGCGGGGCCTTTCGCCTACAGGACCACATCCTCAAGCACGGGAAAGTCGACCTGCTCTACGTCGAGTTCGCGGTAAATGATGACCAGGATGCAGGCCACAGCCTGCGCGATGCACGGCGCGGCATGGAGGGCATCATCCGGCATGTCCGCACGCACAACCCCTACGCGGATGTCGTGATAACGCACTTTGTGAATCCACACCTGATGGATGCCTACCGAAAAGGCGGAAAAGCGACATCGATTACCGCGCACGACGAGGTTGCCGAACACTATCACGTTCCGGTGATCGACCTCGCCAAGGAGATACAAGAGCAGATTGACGCGGAAAAGATGAGCTGGGGAGCATTTGGCGGGGTGCATCCAAAGCCTTTCGGGAATCGCCACTGTGCGGACATGCACGGGGCCTTAGTGGATCACCTCTGGCTGGGGAAAGCCCGTGAACGCAAGGCCCACAAGCTGCCGAAAGCACTCGATGAGCACAATTATGAGCACGGCCGTTTCGTCTCGCCAAAGGAAGCAACCGGTGACTGGAAGGCGCACATCCCCGACTGGAAGGAGATCAAGGGTCGTTTTCGCGCGGATTATGCGAAGCAGCTATGCCTGACCGCGGACCAGGCGGGACAAAAGTGCCAACTGACATTCACCGGTCGTGCCGTTGGTGCCTTTGTACTCGCGGGTCCGGACGCAGGGTGTATCAAGGCGCGGGTAGACGGCGGGACGTGGCGGACGGTTGACCTGTTCCATCGTTACAGCGGCGGCTTACACTATCCACGCACGGTGATGTTCGCGACGGATCTGAAGGACGGGGAACATGCCCTGGAACTGGAGATCGCGGGGGAGCGCAATCCGAAAAGCAAGGGGCACGCAGCGCGCATCCTTCATTTTACCGTAAATTGATTTGAATGAACTTCTACCCGCCCCATGGATAGCGCTCGTGCCCACGGAGAGAATGTGACAAGAACAAGGTCCAAAATCGGCTAAGCAACACGTAGGTATGTCTATGAAACACGTCGCAGCACCCTTCTTCAGCCTCTTCCTGCTCGCAAGCGTCCCGGCCGATGCGCCCAGCCTGCTGGTCATCCAGACCGACGAGCACAATTTCCGGACCCTCGGCTGTTACCGCGACACCCTGGCTCCGGAACAGGCCTTCATCTGGGGCAAACAGGCGGAGGTAAAGACGCCGAACATTGACTGGCTGGCGAGGCATGGCGCCCTGTGCACCAGTTTTTATGCCACGACACCGGTTTGCTCGCCTTCACGAGCCGCCCTGATCTCCGGGCGCTACCCGCAGAACACACCCGTGGTCACCAACAACATTCCGCTCAGCGACGAGGTGGTGACCTTCGCCGAGTTGCTCAGGCGACAGGGCTACGCCACCGGGTATGTTGGCAAGTGGCACCTTGACGGGAGCGGCAAGCCGCAGTGGCAACCCAAGCGTAATTTTGGCTTCGCAGACAACCGCTTCATGTTTAATCGCGGGCACTGGAAGAAGTTCGAGGATACCCCGGACGGACCACGGGTGGCCGCGCGCAAGAACGGCAAGCCGAGCTATGATGTTGCCGGAGCGGACGAGGAAAGCTTCGCCACGGACTGGTTGTCCACCAAGGTGATCAGGTTCATCGAGGCGAACAAGGCCAAGCCCTTCTGCATGATGGTCGCCCTGCCCGACCCGCACGGCCCGAACACGGTCCGCGCGCCCTACGACACCATGTTCGGGCACATGAAAATCACCATGCCCCGGACCATGGTCGACCCGGGTGAAACCCAGCCCTTCTGGGGAAAGATCATGGCGAAAAAACTCCAGGAGCAATCCATGCAGCGGTATTTCGGGATGGTCAAATGCATCGATGACAACGTGGGACGCATCCTCGATACCCTGCGCAAGCAGGGGCGGCTGGAGAACACCATGGTGGTTTTCACCTCGGACCATGGCGACCTCTGCGGCGAACATTGCCGGCACAACAAGGGGAACCCCTACGAGGCCTCGGCCAAGATCCCCTTCATCATGTACTACCCGCCGAAGGTGAAGGCGGGGACGGTGATCAACGAAGCCCTGAGCTGCGTTGACTTCCTGCCCACCGCCTTTGCACTCCTCGGCCACGAGACGGCCGGACTGGAACGGGGCCGTGACGCCTCCGCCCTGTTCCGCACCGGGAAGGCGCCCGCCGGGTGGAAAGACCTTTCCTTCCTCCGGGCAACGGGGAATGCGAACACCCCCTCCGCGTGGTTATGCGCGGTGAGCGATCGCTACAAGCTCGTCTACTCGAATGGCGGCATGCCCTGGCTTTATGACCTCGAAGAAGATCCGGATGAAATCGTGAATGCCTTTACCCAGCCGAAGCATCGCGCACGGATCCGCGAAATGAGTGCGGCCCTCATGGATTACGGCACCTCGTACAACGAACCCTACATCGCCCTGCCCCGGATCAAGGCAGACATGGCCTGGGCGCTCAGCGCGGTCGAACCCTATACCGCACAAAATCCACCGGCGGTACCCGCGCAGACGAAGAGCAAAGCGAAGCGGGGCAAGCGGAAGGAGACGCCGGCCATCCCTTGAGCCCCCGGGCCGCAGTATCCACGCAACCGAGACTTGCCAAATGACCAGGAGCGATTAGCTTAACCCATGGACTTTCAGCCAGCTTATCGCTTTCGTCGGATGCGACGGACACCGGCCTTGCGCAAACTCATGCAGGAAACCCGCGTAACGGTGAACGACCTGGTCTACCCTATTTTCGTCAACGACGGCATCAGCCAGGCGACGGAGGTTCCCTCCATGCCGGGCGTGTTCAATCTCCCGGAATTCGCCCTTGGAGCCGAGGTCGAGCGGGCATGGAAGGCCGGGATAAAGGCGGTCATCCTTTTTGGGGTTACTTCGCAAAAAGATCCCATTGGCGAGGATTCCCTCGACGAAAATGGGCTAATGGCCCGAATGATCCGGACCGCAAAAGCGGCCGCTCCCGAGATGGTGGTCATTAGCGACAACTGCTTTTGCGAATACACGGACCATGGCCATTGCGGCACACTCTGCGCGGACGGGAACGACGTCGACAACGACGAGACCCTGCAAAACCTGCAGGCCCAGGCCGTGGTTGCCGCCCGGGCCGGGGTCGATATGGTGGCACCGTCGGGAATGATGGACGGCATGGTGGAAGCCATGCGCGAGGCCCTGGACAGCCACGGCTTTGAACAGGTCGCCATCATGGCCTATTCCTCCAAGTTTGCATCCGCCTTTTACGGGCCCTTCCGTGACGCGGTGGACAGCCACTTCAAAGGAACGCGTTCGGGCTACCAGCTGGATCCATCCAACGGCCGGGAGGCGATTGCGGAATCCATCCAGGACGAGGACGAGGGCGCGGATATCCTCATGGTCAAACCCGGCTTGCCCTATCTCGACGTGCTGGCCCGGCTACGCGATATTTGCGAGCGGCCGATTGCGGTGTACCAGGTGAGTGGCGAGTACGCGATGATCAAGCACGCGGCGAGTGCCGGGGCCCTGGACGAGCGGGCGATTGTCCTGGAGACGCTGACCGCATTTAAACGGGCCGGGGCCGACTTGATCCTGACCTATTATGCCGTGCAGGCGGCCGAGTGGTTGAAGGACTAGGGCCGCAGACCCCCCCCGAAACAACAAAGGGTACGCTGACGCGCACCCTTTGAACATGGGGTAAAGGCCCTAAGCACTTATACCTTCCAGGGGCTGCGGTATTTCCGGGTCAACCAGGCCGGATCACCACCGGAGGCAAAGTCCTGCTTGGCCGGATTCCACTTGAGCCCGGTATTCTCGTAGTAGGTCTGGTTCATCAAGTGGCAGCAAATCGCGGTGCCGCCTCCGACAATTTCGTTCGTGATCGGCTTCTTGCGCGTCTTCATGCTGTTCAGGAAGTCCCCGACATGTCCATGCTTGCTCTCGTAGAGCGCGATTTTCTTGTTCGCGAGGAATTCCTTCTCCGCCGCGGCCAGGGCACCACCCAGGGAGCCGCCATCCTCGCGCCGGGTGAACTTCGAGAAGTTTGCCCCGTTGCGAATCAACTCGAAGCGGCCACGGTTGACTTTCACTTCGCCCTCGCTGCCGAAGAAATGAACCCCGAAACCATTCTTGTGCTCCACTTCCACCCCGTTGGCATACTTGAGCTTCACCCCGCGTTTCGCGCCGGGGGCCACGGGGATCGTTTCAACCGGTCCGCTGCCGTCCATCCCGAGACCCCACTGGGCGATATCGAGGTGATGGGCACCCCAGTCGCAAACCATGCCGCCACCGTATTCCTTGTAGTTCCGCCAGCGCGGGAAATGCCCGTGGACGCCGCGGGGGCTGAGGGTGGAGTTGTACACGCCCTTCGGGCCGGGACCGCACCACATATCCCAATTGAGACCGGGCTCCATCTCTTCTTCCTTGAGGTCGTAAGGCTTTCCGGGATCGCCGAAGGAACACTCCACGTGGCTGATGGTCCCGATGGCGCCGTTCTGCACGAGCTCGGCTGCAACACGGAACTCCTTGCTCGAACGCTGCATGGACCCGGTCTGGAGGACCCGCTTGTACCTTTTTACCGCGGCAATCACCGACTTGGCCTCATGGATGTTGTGCGTGAGCGGTTTTTCGCAATACACATCCTTTCCCGAGGCAAGCGCGGCAAGGGTGATATAGGCATGCCAATGATCCGGCGTGGCGACACAAACCGCATCGATATCATCGCGGGCCATGAGTTCACGAAAATCACCATAGGCCGCAATGTCGGACGAGCCCTTGTCCGGGCGCTTCTTGTACCAGTCCGTCGCCCGCTTGTGTGCAGCCTCACGGCGGGTTGTATCGACGTCACAGACCGCGAGCACCTGCGTGCCCTGCCCCATGAAATTATTCATCAAGCCACCGTTCTGCTTGCCCATGCCAACGAAACCCATGTTGACCCGGTCATTGGGCTTGGTCTCCGCAGACCAGATATGCGAGGGAAGAATAAAGGGGGCGGCTCCGGCAGCCGTGGTGGTTTTTAAAAAGGAACGACGATTGGCTTTCATGACATCTCCATGGTTGAGCTTGCTTGACGCGGCCAGCCAGCAGAACCATTTTTCCCGGTCTTTCCAAGTCAAAACGCCCGCGAAGGGCCATCTATCGAAAGCCAGGTGGAAAGCAGGTAAAGCAGCCCCCCCCGAGGCTCGCAAGCCGGGAAACGGGGGCCAGGAACCGGGCACCCATCGCCAGGATGCCTGCCCGAAGCACAGGATGCCGCGGATCACGCCATCGGTACCCGGTTGGGACCGGCGGTATACCATCGCTGCCCCCCGCCTGGAGTATTTCCCCGATTTAATGATTTTCATTCAGCCGACCAATTCGTACAATCGTTCATGATTAAATCGTCAACGCGTCAAGGCTACCGCCGTGATGGATTCACGCTGATAGAGATGCTGGTGGTTATCGCGATCATTGCCCTGCTTGCCGCCCTGTTACTGGGGGCCATCGGTGCCGCCCTGGAAACCGCGAAACTCACCTCCTGCAAAAGCAACCTGAGCCAATGGGGCAAGGCCCTGCACCTGTACTTTGCGGATGGGAGTGAAAAAATGCCCACGGAAGGCAATGACGGCGGTGGTCTTGCCGTGGTAGACGAAGCCACGGCCTGGTTCAATGTCCTGCCGAGATTCCTCGACTTGGAATCGATGAGTGAATTGGACGAGGCCGGCAAGCCCTTACCCCGGCCAAAAGACCGGAGCGTGTTTACCTGCCCCGTCGTGCGGGGCAATGCGGCTGACGATTATGCTGCAGGAACCGCTTTCATGTCCTACGCGCAAAATAAATGGATCGAGCACGACCGCCCTGGCGACAGCGAGTACCCCGACGTCCTCAGTTTTTCTGAAATCCCGGACCCGAGCCATTTTGCCTTCATGAGCGAAACGGCCAATGGTGAATTCTCGCTTTGCGCGCCCAAGCATCTGGGATATCGCCATCAACGGAAAAAACAGACCGTGAATGTCGTTTTCGTGGATTCTCATGCCCAGTCGTTTCGGCGAGAGCAGATTTATACGCCGGACATAAAGTTGAATGCCGGTGGCATCATCTGGAATCCAGACGCCCCCTATTAATCGGGGTACGGCTCAAGCTGAACCCGGAAGGGGATGCCCATCTCCGGTCCGGATACGCCACCCGGGCTAGGGGGCGAGCGAGGCCCGCAGCTTTGCCTCGAGTGCCTTCCCCTCCGCCAACGCGGAGGGTAAATCCGCCTTCGCTTTCGTCCGGGCGTGCCCGACCTGCTCGCGCCAGGAGCGGCTTAACAGGCGGTGTCGCTGCATCAGCAATCGACCCGGCTCCGAATCATTCGGCCTGCTTACATACGCGGGCATCCCCTCCGGCTTGGGTGCCTTGACCCGCCCCAGCAGGGTCTCCGCCATCAGCCAGTGCCCCTCCGCATTGGGATGAATCCCATCGCCCGAGCGGTAATCCGGGTCGCTCTCCCGCCTTGCAGCCAGGGCTCGCTTCATGGGTTTATAGATATCGACAACGCGATCGACCTCACCGTCCAGGCTGAGGACCCATCCTGCGTACTGGCCCAGCACATCGTCGTAGCCCTCGTACGGTGCCTTGTAACTGTATTCGGGGAGGCCCGCCGGCGCCAAGGGCTGCTTGCGCGACTTCGCGTCAAAGGGCGGCGGGGTCATCACGATCACCCGCGAGCCCGCGGCCTTGCAGGTCCCGACCAGGCGTCGCATGCCTTTCACGTAGGCCCGGAAGCGCGCCTCGCCGAAGGGGTAATAAATCCCGTCGTTCATCCCGTAACAGATCACCACCCAGTCCGGCTTGCTTTCGGACAGCGCACGGTCCAAGC
>JAYGFS010000040.1:0-11442 GCA_046581765.1 Verrucomicrobiota bacterium | reverse complement strand
TTCCTCAATCCGGATTCCCTGCGCACCATCCAGGCAAAGGTCGAGCCGGGCTTGGCCGGGGCGGTCGTGGGCACGACGGTGCAATTCGAGCGCCTGGGCTATTTTTGCGTGGACAGCGACTCGACCCCAGGTCGCCTGGTGTTCAACCGCACGGTTACCCTGCGGGATAGCTGGGCCAGGCTGCAGGGGAAGTAGGGACACCGCTGCGGTGCTCAGGCCCCATGTTCCTGGACCAGAAGCAGCAGGGCCTCGCCAAACTGCTTCACCTTGCTCGGGCCGATGCCCCAGATCTCCGCCAGGGCTTCCGGGTCGGCCGGGGGATTGGCCGCGATGGCCCGCAGGCTTTTGTCGGCGAGCACCAGGTAGGGGGGAATCCCCCGCGCGCGGGCCAGCTGGTTGCGCCACTGTTTTAATGCATCAAATAATACGGGGTCGGCCGGGGCCTCCGCGATCCCGTCTTTAGTGCTACGTGCCCGGGTACCGGGTATCGGGGGCCATTCGATCGCGACCGTTTGCCTTTGCCACATGACCTCCTTGCCGTGATCGGTCAGGCCGAGCACGGGGTACTCGCCGGTGGAGACCTCAACGCAGTGCTCCCGGATCAGCTCGTCCAGGACCTGGCGGATGAAGGGGTCCGTATATCCCGCGAGCTGCCCGTAGCTCTTGCTCTGGTCCAGCCCCGTGTCGAGGATTTCCCGGGCCCGGGATCCAACCAGCATCTTGCAGATCTTCACCTGGCCGTAGCTAAAATTGTGCCGCCCGAGGCCGCTGAGGATTTTCTGGATGATCACCCACTCCTCCTCGGAGGGCTCCCGGACCGCCTGGTCGCTCAAGCGTACACAGTTGTCGCAGACATCGCAGGCGGCGGCCATGCCGGGCTCGCCGAAGTACTCCAGGATGTAGCTGTGGCGACATTTCCGGGTGTCCACGTAATCCAGCACCCGGTCGAGGCGTGCGCGATCCCGACCGCGCTTGTCTTCGAGCTTCTCCAGTTGCTCGCTTAAGGCTGAGGTGTCGGGTCCGGATTCGAGGGCGATGGTGGAACTGCGCTTGCCGGGTTCATTCCTGCGCCGAATCAATCCCGCGCGCTCGAGGATGTACATGGCGGTTTGCACCGCCATTTCGTTTTTCGTGCTGTCCATTGCCAAGGTCCATTCGGCAATCGGCAGCGTTTGAGCTTCATGGCCGCAACGCTCTTCGATCACCTTCCAGAGTTCTTTCACGGTTTTGCGCGTGGGGTTGGCCCCTTCCATGAAGAACTCCTGGGTGCGCACATCGGCGTAATTGTAGAGCAGTTCACACCAGGCATCCTCGCCGTCGCGCCCGGCGCGCCCGATTTCCTGGTAGTAGGCTTCCATGCTGCCCGGGACATCCCAGTGAATGATGAAGCGCACATCGTCGCGGTCGATCCCCATGCCGAAGGCGTTCGTGGCCACCGCGATGGGAATGGCCTTGGCCATAAAAGCATTCTGCATGGCTTCCCGCTGGGTATCCGTCAAGCCCCCGTGATACATGCCCACGTCCAGCTGTTTGTTTTTCAGCAACTGGTAGACCTTCTCCACCTGTTTCCGGGTGGAACAGTAAATGATCCCCGTGTGATGGCGTTTAATCGCGGCCAGGACATGATCGAGTTTCATGCGATGCGATCCCGCACGGGTGACCATGATCTTCAGGTTGGGCCGGGCGAAGCCGAACACGAATACCGATGCCGCGTCGCGCCCGCCTTCGCCGAGGCCGAGGTTCTTCTCGATGTCTTTACGGACTTCCGGCGTGGCGGTAGCGGTCATGGCCATGACCCGGGCGGCCGGGAAATCGGCAATGACCTTTTGCATGCGGAGGTAATCGGGCCGAAAATCGTGGCCCCACTGGCTGATGCAGTGGGCCTCATCCACCGCAATCATGGCAACCTGCATGGTCCCCATCAACCTGCTAAAGCCCTGGTTGCGGAAGCGTT
Source organism: Verrucomicrobiota bacterium (assembly GCA_046581765.1). Lineage (GTDB taxonomy): Bacteria > Verrucomicrobiota > Kiritimatiellia > SS1-B-03-39 > UBA6053 > JAPYUI01. The sequence continues at coordinate 9,488 of JAYGFS010000040.1, read as the reverse complement.
CCGGCGCAATATAGACCAGGTCGTATCGACCGGCCTTGATATCCGCGAGTCGCTCGCTCATTTCATCCTGGCTGAGGGAGGAGTTGATAAAGGTCGCCTCGATTTTGCGGGCGACCAGCGCGTCGACCTGGTCCTTCATCAGGGCGATCAGCGGCGAAATCACCAGGGTGACCCCGTCCAGCAGGAGCGCGGGCAGCTGGTAGCAGAGGGACTTGCCGGAACCGGTGGGCATGATGAGCAGGACATCGCGGTCCTTGTCGACCACCTCGGCAATGGCTTCCTCCTGTCCCTCGAGGAAGGCCTCGAAGCCAAAATGTTCGCGGATGGCCTGGTTCAGATCGGTCATGGCGTGGACGTTTGCACCTGCCGATCATGGCAAATTCACCCTGAAATCATCAATCGATTTACATTGCATAATGAGTCCCTGAAAATAGGGTCGCTTCGAGCCGTCAGGAAGCTGCTGCATGCCACAGGTCTGGGAACCGGAAGCCAGTCGGGGAAGTCACGTACCCTTTATTACCAAGTATCATTACCAGATACTGGTGCTCATCCTTGCCATCGGCACGTTTACGGCTTTTGGGCCGAGGCCGGAGGGACTGAGCCTGGAGGGCCAGCGAGCGCTGGGGATTTTCGTCCTCTGTGCCCTGCTCTGGGTGACCAGCGTAATCCCCTTGCAGATCACGTCCATTCTCGCCCTGACCCTGCTTCCCATGATCGGTGCCCTGCCGGAAAGAGACGGCATTAGCCCCGCCGAGCAGGCCTTTCGTTTGTTTGGAAACGAAGCGGTGTTTTTTATTCTCGGGGCTTTCATCCTGTCCGCGGTGCTGGTGAAATGCGGATTGTCGACCCGCTTGACCAGTATTGTCCTGCATACCTTCTCAAGGTCGGCCACCCAGCTGCGCAATGCCATCTTCCTGTTCTGTGCGTTTTTCAGCTGTTTCATGAGTGAGCATGCCGTCGCCGCGATGTTCTTCCCGATCGTGGCACGCATCGTCAGTGCCCTGGGCTTGAAGCCCATGCGGAGCCGTTTTGGCATGAGTTTCTTTTTTGCCCTCGCCTGGGGTTGCGTTATCGGGGGGGTGACCACCTACCTCGGGGGCGCCCGCAATCCGCTGGCGGCGGGGATCTACAGCCAGGCCACGGGGGAAACCATCAGTTTTACCCACTGGCTGAAGGCGTCATTCCCCCTGGTCGTGATCATGCTGTTCGTTGCCCTGGCGGTACTGAACCTTCTTTTCAAGGCTGAGCCCGTCGATATGGAAGCGGCAAAAAGGATGCTTGACCGGGATCGAGAGCAGCTTGGCCCGGCCAGCAGGCAGGAGTGGGGGGTTGGATTTTTGTTTGTGCTCACGATTATCGCCTGGCTGACCCTGCAGAATATTTTTGGCCTGGCGACGATCGCCTTGTTCTCGGTTGCCCTGATGTTCATTTTCCGTTTCACGGACTGGGCCACGGTAGAACGCAGTGTTAACTGGGGCATTATCCTCATGTATGGAGGGGCGATAGCCCTGGGTTCCACCTTGAGCAGTGCCGGCACATCCGCGTGGATCATCGATGAGCTGCTCGGCGAGGCAAGCCTGTCCCCCACCATGACCATTATCATGATCGCAGCGATTTCCCTGGTGCTCACGGAATTCATCAGCAATGTCGCCGTGGTGTCTGTCATGCTGCCCGTTGCCATCAGCCTGGCACAGGTCCAGGAAATTTCCGTGGTTGCGATCACGCTGGCGGTAGCACTGCCCTCGGGGCTTACCTATACCCTTCCGATGGGGACGCCCGCCACGGCGATTGCCTACAGCTCGGGTTTTATGCCCATGCGGGAATTCCTGAAAATAGGACCATTCATGGGGCTGATCAGCCTGGGTGTATTTGCCGGTGTGGCCACCTACATCTGGCCGCTCATGGGAATTTGAATATTTCCCTTTCAGTTCGTGGCTAGAGTAGTGAGAATTACCGGGTGAAAGTTTCAGTACTCCTTTTCGTGGCGATTCTCTTTGCCGCCACGGATTCATCATACGCTGGGGAACTCGATCTGAAGAACGCTCCCGGTGTGTATCAGCTGATGCACAAGTCCATCTCGCTGGCGGACCCGGATGCCCGGGTGATGCACCTTCACCATCGCTTGAGAATCCTGGACCGGGAGGCCATGGGTCGCCTGGGCGATATCAAGATTCCCTATAACGCACATTACCAGAGCGCCCGCTTGATCCGGGCGGAAACCATCACGCCGGACGGGCACCGCATCCCGGTGCAAGAGGAAATTGTACGCGATATGCTGCCGGAAAATACCAAGGGGTACAGCGAGTATTCCGATACGCGCCTCCTCGCATTCTCCATGCCCGGCCTGGTTCGCGATGCCGTGATCGATTACGAAGTGGAAATCAGGTTTAAGCCGGTGATGCCGGACCTTTTTGCCTGGACCCATTTTTTTGACCACGCCCTGCCGGTGCAGACTTCCCGCTTTGTGGTGACCGTCCCGGTTGAACTGGACCTGGTGCTGGGTCCACAAGCACTGGATACATCGGCGGTGGTGGTCACCAACGGCCCACTGGTGAAACGCAGTTGGGAACTGCGTGATATACCGGGTATCAAGCCGGAGGCCAACTTGCCACCCATTGCCGATATCCGGAAGACCTTGCGGGCAAGCAGCCTGGATTCATGGGATGCCGTAGTCGCCTGGTATGCCGGGTTGATGGAAGGACGCATCAGCGAGTCGGGTGAGATAAAAGCCCTCGCGGAAGGTCTGACCGCGGGCCTGGATGATCCCCTCGAACAAATCAACGCCCTGTTATATTACGTCCAGAAAGATATTCGTTATGTTGCGATCGAGCTGGGGCAGGGGGCCTATCAGCCGCGTCCGGCGGATGCCTGCCTGCGGAATTTATACGGTGATTGCAAAGACCAGTCCGTGGTCTTGATCAGCCTGCTCCGCGCTGCAGGATTTCCTGCGAATATAGCCCTCGTCCGCCTGAACTTCCTTGGAAAGGTGTATAAGCATCTCCCGGAGCCGGGGCAGTTCAATCATGCGATTGTGTATCTCAAACACGCGGGTGAGGATCTCTGGCTCGATCCCACGGGTCCGTATATTGACGCCGAATCCTGGCATGAAGGCCTGGACGGGGTGGAAGCCCTGGTGATCGATGGTCAGCAGGGCTCGTTCAAATCCATCCCGGCCCTGCGTGAAGCCAAATGCCTGAACGAGCGTACCTACCGTATCGAGATGTCGCCCGACAGCCTGCACCGGGTCGTGTTCAGCGAGCGTGCCCATGGCCGCCGCGCGGGCCAATTGCGGCGTGTGCTGGATGAAATTGGAAGCGATCGAATGGAGGAGGAAATGCGACGCAATGCTGCTGCGCGTCCGGGGTTCCAGCGCATGCTGGGCTATCGAGTGGATCCTCTTGAGCATCTGTCGCCTTCATTCAGCTACGAAATAAGCTACATTTCCAACCAGGTGTTGATGACCGGTCGTGACAGCTATCGCACGACCCTGGAAGCGGCCCCGACGGCCGCCATGCTGTTCCTGAAGGATTGGTCTCGCGGTCGAGAAGATCGCGAACAGGACTGGGTCAACCTGGCTACCCGGGCCGAATCACTCAAGCTGGAAATCAAGCTGGCTCCAGGCTACAAGTTGTCCAACGCCGTGCGCGCCTACGAGAAAAAGCTGGCCCATGGAACCCTGACCCTGAGCGCCGACCTGGAGGGTGGGCGCCTGATTGCGGGTGTGAAGGCGGTACTCAAGCGTTCACGTGTGCGTCCAAGTCGCTTCGACGCCCTGCGCCTTGAAGCAGAACGACTCATCCAACGGGCGGATCAAGCCCTGGAGTTCGTCGATGAACCGGCCCAGCTGCTCATGAACCGACAACCGCACGAGGCTCGAGCGTATTTGGGCGAGTTGATCGCGATGTATCCCCGCGACGCCTTTCTGCACCTGCGCCTCGGAAACAATCTCGTGGCCTGCGGCTACCGGCAGGCAGCGGAAAAGAGTTATGCCCGGGCGGTGGAAATCGACCCTTCGGTGTTCGCGTTCTATGAACGCTGGGCGAATATGGCGAACATTTACGATGCCGCACTCGGCGGCCACTATCATCGCGATCGTGTCATCGAAACATTGGAAAAGAGTCGCGATCACCTGGCGGAAAACAAGTTCCTGGATCTGTCTCTGTCGATTGCGCATGCAACGGATCGGCATCGCATGTTGTTCGCGCCGGGTGCCGATGCGAGACAAGCTTTGGCTATTGCGGATGGGCTGGTAAAGCAATATCCAGATGACCCCTTGGTCCTGAATTGGCGAGGGGTGAGTCATTACCACCTGGGGGAATATGCGGAAGCCACGGATCTACTGTCGAAAGCCTTGAAGAAGGGTTCGCGGCTGGTGGAAACCCAGCAGGCATTATGGCGGAGTGAAATCCTCGGCGGCGAGATGGAGACCGGTTTGAATCGCCTGGCCACGGTGGTGAAGCGACCGAACCAGATGATGTCCGAGATGATATTTCTCATGCAGAAGCTGGCCGGTACCGGGAACCTGGAGGATGCCACGTTCCTTGCGAACCGACTGGCCACTCAAGTGCGTCGTCCCGAGATCGAGAAGGACCTCATGGCTGAGCTCCGCCCCTTGAAGGGGCGGGTCATTCCGGACTTCCGAACCATGCTGGATCAACGCAATCCGGCTGCTGCTGCACGGAGCTTTATCAGCGCGTATTACTATGGTGACCGGGCGCGCATCGCGGCACTGATCCCGCCCGTTTGTGACCTCGCTTGTTCCGAAATCGTCGGCCTGGGCAATGCACGGGGAGCACGGGGAGTTAACCCTGAGTTACGCGACTTGAATCTCGCCATGTTGTTTAACGAGTTCAACGCCACGTCGCAGGAGTTTTCTGAAGACCTGGTTCGGTACCAGGTTCGTCGTGAAGCCTCTTCCATTCGCTCGGCACCGGAAATCATGAGCTTGTTGTTGATGAAGCGCGAAGGGCTCTGGTGGGTGATCGATTTTGATGATCCCGGAGGTCGCGGACCGAACCTGCTGGCGGGCGTGCTGGAAGAAGCCTGGCAATCAAACAACCGGGTTCGTACGCGGGCCCTGGTCGATTACATTCGCGCTCGTTACAGCCAAAGCCGCTCGCGTATGCGTGGGCTGGAGTATCGCTCCCTGAACCAGCCCCTGGCGTCGGAACCCGAGCAGGCCTTGGCCTTGCTTGCCGGGGCCCTGATCTATTCCGGAAAGCGGGACAAGGTTCAGCGTGGCACAAGCTACCTGGAAGGGCTGGTGGAGCGTCATCCTGAAGCCGCGATCCTCCATGAGGCACTGGGACGGGCCTATGCCGGGGAGACCCTTCCTGGAAAAGCCGCTGAACACAAAGCCCGCGTCCTGAAGCTCCTGGGCACGCGGGAAAACCTGTTGGCCGACCTCGTGCAGGGCGAGCTCCGGGCGGGCCGGGTGAGTAAGGCCTTGAGAGCCCTTGAGGAACTCGAGATTGAATTTCCCGCCTCCCGTTATCGCACCGCGCTGCGCAAGGAATACCATTTGCGGGCCAATGAGTTGGAAGAAGCCCTACGTCGAACGATTGATCCGGGCGATGAAAAAGAGCCCCCTAAAATGTCCATGTTGGATCTGTTCGTGTACCTCGATACGGGAGCGACCAACCATTTCGACCGCATGGGCAGGGCCATGCGGATTGGTCCGCCGGATTTGAACACCTATGAGCAGTTGGGCATGGGTTACCTCGCCTTGGGCGACCTGGATCGTGCGCGCGAACAGTTTGAAATCATGCAACTGGTCCAACCGGGAAACACCGGCGCTCAACTGGAAGGGGCGCGACTTCTCTTGATCCAGGGCAAGGAGTCGGAGGCTCAGCGCATCCTCGACGACTACGTGGGATCCACGGATTGTGCAGAGGAGTGGCGTGCGCGCATCTGCTACGTCTTGCACGGCCAAGGGAACTTCAATGAAGCTATCGCGGCGTACGCGGTCGCATCAAAACAGCGTCCGGCCATGGCTGGCGAGTATTTCCGATTGCTCACGGCCGTCTGCTATATGGAGAGCGGGGACCGGGAACGGGCGCGTGAGTGGCTGACGAAAGTTGCCAACTGGGAGGCACAGGAGTCCCCGATGACCATCGCTTACGCGGAAATGTTAATGGGTGTGCAGTTGCCTGAAGACGTCGAAGACAAGGTCCGACAGGTGGAGGATTACGTATTGCGAAAAGACCACCTTACCGAGTTCTATTATTACCGGGGGATGATGGATTTGCTGGCAGGCGATAGGAAGGCTGCCCTCGCCTCCTTCCGCAGATGCACCGCAGAATTGCGACCGCATAACATGGAGTATTTTCTCGCGCGGATGCAGTTGGTGAATTTAGGGAAGGACTAGAAGATGGTACGTTTCGTCCGCTCGGTCATGAGCTGGGTGCATCTTCTCGATCAAGGTATGCGCATCGAAACGTATCGATGAGCGATCTTTTCACCGGGCCTGTTACGCCGTTATTCCAGATCGTCGTCGCAATGAGGTTCGGCGGAAAGCAGCTTATTCACGTATTGGATCTGCTTTTCCAGGTCGATGATTCGCTGTTCTGCTTCGCTCAGGGCTCGTTCGTATGATTTTATTGTCATGGCATGTAGGGTTTAGGATTATGGACGCCTTAAATAGCAATTTATATGCCATCTCGAAGTATTTTGGCGCCTTGGGGGCCTTTATGTCGGGGTAAATTATGACACGGCCGGTACTTGCCAGCCGAGGCCCCTTCGGCTATGCTGTGCCCAGCATCAAGAGATCATCCGCGAGGATGACGCCAACCGAGGCCCTGGGGAGGGCATGCGGTGGCAAAATGGATGTGCTTGCCAGGCCGCGTTGGCCTGATGAGAAAAACAATAATCCTCCCCGGATGCGACACCCGCAGCTGGATTCCCCGGAGTACAGCCTGAAGGAACCAGTTATGTCCATCCAAGTAGCGCCCATTGAAGTGGCTCCCCCGGAGTTGGCGATCCGTACAGACGATCGCAACCTCAACCATCACCTGTGGAACAATAACGGTACGTGGTTCATCCACTACACCGTGTATCCCACGCCGGTGACGAAACAACGCATCCGCAGGTCCCTGCACACGAAATCGCTTGTTGAAGCGCGTGAACGCCGGGACGGCATCCTCTCCACCTACCGGGGAGGGATTCGGTCATGAGCCAGGAACGTATTGAAGCGGTAATTCACGCGGACGAAATCCGGCGCGTGGTCATTCGCAATGCAGCGGGAGAGCCGGTTGCTTCGATCCACGTGCCGGAGGGGGGTTCCCTGGTCATGGATATGGTCGACGATATCCTGGGAGATCCCGCGAAGGCCTCGAAGGGGCCTGGCGGGACATGAATGGAAAACAAACAAGGCCGGTTACGGGTTCTCGGTTGGCCCATCCTCCCCTGGTTGTTCCCCGCGTGCCGGCCCGGCCTCTGTGGCCCCATGCATGACCTCCTCCATCTCGTAACCGGTGTACGCCTTGATCCCCTTGAGCAGCTTGACCAGGGCGAACATCGTGATCACCATGCACGGGATCGTGATCACCGGCCAGCTCCATGCAGTCATCTTGCCCAGCTCCCTGACGAATGCATCGGTACCGGTTTCGCTCTTGATGATGACCTTTGCCAGGGCGTAATTTAATCCGGAACTGAGCACGAATGACCCGGCAAGGTAGTAGGTACACACCTGCATCAGCCGTTCGAATTGCGGATGGCTGTTTCGTTCCGTCAATGCCAAGTCGATTTTCGGAACGTTAAAAAGTTCCGGGTTGTAGAGAAAGGTGCGTACCAGGGGAAACTTGGTTTTAAGTGAAACGAGTACGGCCACGGCAAACAACGCGGGAATAGCCGCCTCTTTTATCGCGATCCAGTCACTGGGCAGCTTAAGGAGGCCGACACCGCCGGTAATCAGGATACTTACGAAGCCCAGGATCGAGAAGAAGTTGTATTTTTTCCGGGCGATAAAGTCGTAGACGCCGTAGATGAGCGGAAAGGCCAGGGCCAAACAGAGGAGGGGAGCCTGTTCGAGCTGGAACCAATCCTTGCCCTTGGACATGAGCACGGAGGGGACGATGACGTTCAGGCCGATGTTCAGCCAGATGTTCTCCCGCGCAGGGGGGGTGCTGGGTGCCCGTTCGTTCATGATACGATTACCGCCGGGTCAGCACCCAGTGTGCCGACCAGGTCTTCCAGGTATGCAGCTGATGCCACGCGTACCCTTTTCGCCTGCATGTTGTCGCGTCGTTTGGCTATCTGCAAGCGATCGGCTTCACTTTCGTAGTGTTCTTTTTCCAGGAATTCATCCAGGAAGGAAATCTGCATGTCGCAATGGGCCCGATCGATCTTCTGTTGGGTCACCAGCCGCTGGTGATACCAATCACTCCGCATGAGCTCATCCTGTGTAAACAGGGAACGTATCCCGGGATCCCCGGTCTCCTTGCCTTCAAAGTCCCCCTTGGCCATGATGTGAAGCAGCGCATACAGTGGCGGGCAGGCGAGTTCAACCGTGCCGTCCTCGAAATAAGCGGCGGCTACGCGCTGCTGGGTTTCCACGATATTGTTTACCCCGTCGACAAAATTCTCGATGCTTTGCAATTCCGGCTGGAGCATGTCTTCTTCGAAAAGAGAATCGGGACTGCTGAACATGCGGCCAAAAATACTGGTCACGAATTTCCGGGTGATTCGGAAACCGAGGCGGCTTGCGAGTACCTTCTTTCCCTTGTGCTCAAAATCCTCCAGTTTTTCCAGGTGGCCCTTGGCAATCAGGGTTTCGGGATCCCGCTCCGCCACAAACATGCGGGACCAGATTTCCGGTACCAGCAAGCTGATGTCATGGTCGACGCGATACTTGTGTCCGATATAGCCTGCCGCTGAGCTGAACCCGTTGTGTCCACAGACGACGTATGAAACCAGGGCGTTGTTCAGGTCGATGACGGAAGGAAGGCAGTTGAATGGCCCCTTGGTCAAGGCGCCTTCCGAGCCCGCCCCGGTTGTGCTCGGTGATTTTCCGGTCAAGCTGGCGATGAAGTCCATGAACAGTTCCGGTAACTCCTGGTAGTGAATCGGATTGTACACGGCGAGGGCACGGATGCCGAGCTCTGGATCAGGTGGATTATTCCGCCGCCCGGTAAGAACGGAGTTGACGGGGACATGCACCGGTTTATCCAGCGCGATGCGCCGGTGCATGCGCGCACCCATTTCGGCCACGTAGCGGCTACGGGCATCGAGCAGATCGGTCCGGGTCTGCAGGTAGCGGGGATTCCTTGTCCGGTGTCCATCACCCATGATGCGGGGGTGTGAAGTCGACATCAGGTAGTCCGGCTGTTCCTCGCCGAGGAAGTTCTTGATGATATCCTGCATCGGTGGCGTGAACTTGTCGTATTCGAATACATCCTCGTACATGGCCCGAGCTTGCGTGCGCGAAAGCGCCTCGTAGTTGCTGAAAAAATTGCCGTTCCGTCCAAAATCGGCTTCCGCGGTTTTGTCAT
>JAYGFS010000020.1:0-9870 GCA_046581765.1 Verrucomicrobiota bacterium | reverse complement strand
AGCTTTGATGGCTTCTTTTTCCCCGTCTTCAAGCCCCGGTACGGTGTCGATCGGCGGCGTGGCCTTTGCTTCGTCGATTTTGGTGCTGAAGCGGACGGGAGGAAGGGACGCATCCACGGTGGTGGCCTGAATGGCAACGGGTTGAACCACCTCCGGTACTCCAAGGGAGGTCGCGGAATTTACCGCGGGTACCGCTGCAGGATCCGCAGCTCCCTTGGAACCCTCCTTCAACGTCTCAGGATCCGCAGCTCCCTTGGAGCCCTCCTTCAACATCTTTCCATCGTACCAACTCGCATCCCGTTTCGCAGCGTTCAGGTCGACCAAAGAAAGTTTATAGCGTTCAGCGAAATACGCCCAATCACGCTTGCCAAAACGAAAGCGCTGCCCCAACTGGTTCATCAAATCACGCAATGGAGCCTTGGGAAGAATGTAGGCCTGGGAGCCCCAGCCTTCCGATTGGGCGAGGAGGGTTTCGGAGAGGGCATTGTCATCGCCGACAACCAGGACCTGCGACGGAGGACGGCCCAGGAAATCACCCTTGCTATAGCCTTCAATCGTCAAGCGGCGCCAGGAGGTACCATTCCAGACATGCATAAACGGATCGGCGGCATTGCCATCGTCTTCATAGGAGACGATGAGTGCGGGATAGTGATCCGCAATATCAAAAGCCACCTGCAGCACGGTGTAATTGGCCGGGGCTACAATCACCGATAACCCGGAGGGCTTGCGTGAAGAAACGGCCTCGGCAAGCGAGGCAAGACCCACGATAAAGACGGCGGCTAGAAGGATGTTCTTCCGGTTTTCCATGACGTTATCTCCTAAAATCAGGTGCAGATTCCACGCGGACTGCAGAACAAGTACCATAGGTTTGCATGGAAGGTTGACAACGAAAATCCCCTGTTTTCAAACGTGGGGTTTTGATTGCAGCGTCTGTACCAGGCGCTCGCAGATCTCCAAAACCGGATATCCGGACTTGCCGGCGTCCATTACCTGCAAAGGCCCGCGGGTTATAGCGGTGGCGAAAGCCCCATCAGGGACGGCGCAACCACTGGATTTGAACGGCAAAGTGGCAACCTATCCAACGTAAGGCCCGTGGATTACGCAAGCGGAACCCCTTTCCTGAACCGGGTTCACGGCCTCGACTCCAGCTTCCGTCGAATCCTGTACGCCGCTTCAACAGAATCGGGTCGGCACGGAAACACGGTCGGCCAGGGACGGACCGCTTGCCGGGGGGGCCTCTGCGAGGACGGGCAGGTCATCCACCCCGAGGAGGTGCCGGAAATTGCGCAGGACCCAGATGACGAATCTGCGGGGTGAGGCGCTGGCCCGGAAACCCGTATCAACCCATGATGCCCTGGAACCCGGAACGCGCGTATCGGCGGCACGAAGTGGTCTATAACGGTATGCCTGAGCGTCGCAGTGGTGGAAAGGAATTACCGCAAAGCTCTTAAATAGTCTGGCCTTAAATCCGCTATCTCATTAGTTATTATGCGGATATGGTGCGTTTCGACCTCCCCGAACGAATGAACCAGACAGATGCCGAAGATCCTGATCATAGACGACCTTGAGGAAAACACCTCCCTGATAAAGGAGATGCTGGAAGGCTTTATCACGGGTATAGAGGTGCAGGTCGTTATCGGTGGGCGCGAAGGGTTGGAGGTGGCCCAGCAGACGCCCTCCACCTTCGATCTCATTATCCTGGATGCCAATATGCCCGACCTCAATGGCTTCGAGGTCTGTGAAAATTACAAGGCGAATCCCGACAGCGCCCTCTGTCCAATCCTCATGCTTTCCTCGGTCTTCGTCAACAGCGGGGATCGGGTACGTGGACTCGAATGCGGTGCTGACGGATACCTATGCAAGCCCTACCACATGGAAGAGCTTATCGCCCAGGTCAAGGCACTTCTCCGGATCAAGGGAAAAGAGGACGAGCTGAGGGCCAACGGTGAAACCCTGAGGGCGGCGCTCTCGAAAAGCAACACCCAGCTGGAAACGGCGAATACACAGTTCAAGGCAATGTTTGACACCTCTCCCGATACGATCTGCCTGATCGATGAGGATGCGCATATCCTCGATACCAATTTAAACGCGGAACACCTTTATGGAATAAGCCGAGATGCCTTGATCGGAAGCTCCATGCTCGACCGCTTCCCTCATCACCTGCGGGAAGAATTTAGCGAGGAGATCGCGCAGTGGCTGAAGACGGATAAATCCGGGGATTGGCAAAGCGAAACCATCGGCGTTGAACCCCCGGGGATCGCGGTGGCGATTACGGCCCAGCGTTTTCGTTACCGGAATAGGAATGCGATCCTCCTGAATATCCGGGACATTTCCGCCTGGAAAACCCTGGAGGACCAAGTCCGTTCTGCGCAGAAGATGGATGCGATCGGGCGCCTCTCCGGGGGCATCGCTCACGACTTCAACAACCTGCTCACCTCCATCCTCGGCTACAGCTATCTCGCCAAAGAAAACCTCGCGAACGGGGAGCCGGAGAAGGACATTGACCAGATCATCAAAGCGGGCGAGCGCGCGACGCGCCTTACGCGCCAACTCCTTATGTTCAGCCGCAAGCAGATGCTGCCGCTCCATCCAGTACATGTCAACGAGGTCGTACAAGATGTTGACCACTTGCTTCGCCGCACGATTGGTGAACATATTGAACTCGTCACCTTGATGGATGAAGACCTGCCCTACATCAAATCCGACGAAGGACATATCGAGCAAATCATCATCAACCTTGCGGTGAACGCCCAGGAAGCCATGCCCGATGGAGGGGTGATCACGCTGGAAACGCGCAAGGTCCAGTTACTGGAAGGAAGGGTCTGGCAGGACACGACCTTTCCGGAGGGCATCTACGGAACCCTCCGTGTCAGCGATGGCGGGGATGGCATTCCCGATGACCTCTCGAAAAAGATTTTCGAGCCCTACTTCACAACGAAAGTTCGGTCCCAGGCCATGGGGATGGGCCTCGCTATGGTTTGTGATATCGTGAAACATTGCAAGGGATTCATCGAAATGCAGTCAAGCCCCAAGGGCACAGAAGTGATCGTCTACTTCCCCGAAACCATCATCGACAGCAAGTGGACGCGCACGCCCAGCGATGCGAATTTACCCACCGGCGAGGAAACGATCCTGTTGGTCGAAGACGAGGATATTGTTCGCCAAATGACGATCACGGTGCTGAGTTCCCTCGGCTATACGGTCATGGAAGCGCGCCATGGCGAAGAGGCGCTTCGTATCATCCGCGACAAACACGATTCGATTAACTTGTTGATTTCGGACATGGTTATGCCCAAAATGGGTGGGCCTGAGTTGATCGAGGCCGTTCAACACGAGAACATTACCCCGTTTAAAGTATTGTTCACCACTGGATTTTCAGGTGGCATGGATGATGTATCCGGCCTTGGCGAGAAAAACCTCCTGCACAAGCCCTATACCAGAGCGTCCCTGGCAAGAAAAATACGCGAGGTTTTGGATGAATAGACGGCATCCGTTTTCCGCGGCTCAAGGATTTGGAAGCGCCCGTGAGCACCAAAAATAAATGGGAATGGAACGAAATATGCTGCTAAACGCACAAAGGCAGAGGAACGCCGCGAGCTATTTATTTTTTAGTGAATCAAGGAAGTAGAGGGGTCTATTCAAGGAAACCATGAACACTGATGATAAAACCATTCTCTTGGTTGAAGATGATCCAGCCATTCTGAAGCTCACCTCAAGAATTCTAGCCTCTCTCGGCTATGCGGTCATAGCGGCCGAGAACGGAACCCAGGCGCTGCAACTCTACTCGGAGAGGAAGGCTGAAATCAACGTGGTGATCACCGACATGCAAATGCCCGACATGTCGGGCGGGGAGCTGGCTGCGAAATTGCGTGAGGACAATCAAGCCCTCGCGATCATTTTTATCTCTGGCTATACGGAAGACCAACTAAGCGACAACCTGGATGGGGAGCACCTTTACTTCATCCAGAAGCCGTTTACCAAAGCGACCCTTTCCGAGGGCTTGGAAACGGCCATTAAACAACAGGCCTGATGCTTAGAGACGTAGAGGTGATACCCGAGAACCACAGCGCAACCGCAGGTTGCACCATACTGGTCATTGAGGATGACCGGAAATGGCAGGAATTCCTGAGCCATGTCCCGGAAAAGTCCTCCCAGCACCCGATGAGGAACATCCCGGCAGCCTCCGTCGAAGAGGGCCTGGATACGCTGAGAGCCCATTCCGTCGATGCGATTCTCCTGGACCTCAACATGGCGAAGTCCGCCGACATCGATACCCTGCGGAACCTGCGCGAGCAGCATCCGGAAATGCCCGTTATCATCTTTACTGAACAGGAAGAGGAACACCTCGCGCTCACGGCCATCCGCAACGGTGCCCAGGATTATCTGGTAAAAGGAAAGGTCCAGCCCGAGGCGATCTCGCATGCCATTCTTAAAGCCATCGAACGAAAAAGACTGGACCGTCACGAGGTCAACCGCGAACAGGAAAACCGCAATCTAGTGGAAGCCCGGTACCGCGATCTTGTCAGGCAATTGCCGGCCATTACCTACATCCTTGACCCGGATAGGAACTTCGAGACCGAATACATCAGTCCCCAGGTGGAAACCCTCCTCGGGTTTTCCCCGGAGGAGTGGCAGGCAAATCCCGATCTCTGGACCAGCCAAATCCACCCCAAAGACCATGAATGTGTAAGCAATGCACGCAACCATTTCCACCTGACGGGAAACGACTTGGCCATCACGTACCGCATGCACAACAAGAACGGCGAAGAAGTCTGGTTCAAAGATCACGCACGTTTGTTCGTAGATACCCAGGGGCATCAGTTTATCCACGGCCTGCTCCTCGACATTACCCAGATACGGGCCGCCGAATTGCGCCTGCAGAAGCGCGACCAGCAATTTCTTCAGCGCCAGAAGATGAGCGCGGTCGGTCGTCTCGCCGGGGGCATCGCACACGAATTCAACAACCTGCTTACCTCTATCCTGGGATTCTCGTACCTCATGGTGGAAGAGACCGAGGAAGATAACCCACTACAAGAATACGCACAGCAAATCATTGAGTCGGGTGAACGGGCCACGGACCTGATTCGACAAATGCTGGCCTTTTCCAACAAGCAAACCAACCGGATCGAAAATTTCCACGCGAATGACCTGCTCACCAATCTGCGAAAACTATTGGATAAAACCCTGCGCCCAGGCATCGAATTGCGCCTCCACGCCGAGGCCGAAGAGGACTTCATCAGGGGCGACAAAAATCTTCTCGAACAGGTCATTATAAACCTGTGCGACAACGCACAGGATGCCATCGAAGAACACGGTGTCATTACCATCAAAACGCGTAATCACCTGGTGGATGGGAACGCGGCAAAAGAACGAAAGTGTGAGCCCGGTACATATATTTGCATCACCGTCATCGATGATGGTGAAGGCATCGACCAGGAAGACCTGGACAAGATTTACGACCCCTTCTTCTCGAAAAAGGAAGTGGGCCACGGCGTCGGCCTCGGCCTGTCCATTGTTTACACCAATGTCGATCAGTACAACGGACATTTGGATCTGCAAAGCACGCCCGGAAAAGGAACGGAAATCAACGTCTACCTGCCCCTGTGCGAATCGGAAGAGGAAACAAAGGCGGTCGAGATCGAAAACCTGCCCCGCGGTCGCGAAACCATCCTCCTGGTGGAGGATGAAACTTCAATCCGCAAATTGTCCACGCACTTTTTGGAATCCCTTGGCTACCACGTCCTCTCCGCCGGCAACGGCGACGAAGCCATCCTCATCGTTGAATCCTACAAGAATCCGATTCACCTGCTGCTCACGGATATCGTCATGCCCAAACTCAATGGCATTCAACTGGCCGACCAACTGCGTAAGGAACAAGAACGGTTCAAGGTGCTCTACACGTCCGGGCACGACCAGGAATCCATATCCGCAAATCACGAGGACGTGTTCGAAACGAATTTCCTGCAGAAACCCTATCGGCGGGATAAACTGGCCTTTATGGTCCGTGGCGCACTGGATTCGGAGTAAAAATACCCGGCATGCAATCGATTGGCACAGATGGGGATCTCCACTAACCAAGTGGCTCGCCCCAACGCTGAGTTGACCCGTGGAGTCCTACGGCCTATAGATTTGCACGTGAAACCAACCTCACGTTTCGACCATTTATACGCGAGGCCATGGCGCGATCGACTCCTTGAAAGGTCTCCGCGGAGCGAAACAAAGCCTGTAGATCCTTGATGGACGAACGATAATACCGATACCCGGAAACATGGATACCACAGAAACGGCCAACAGGGGGCCAAGAGGCACTAACCCGGCAGCATCTACCGTGGTGCTCGCCGAGTGCCGGCCTGACGGCAGTTTCCTGTACGGGCAGCAAGCCCTGGCCGAAGCGCTGGATTATCCGAAGGAGTCCATGCCGAACAAAGTCGCGGACTTCCTCGGAAAGCAGGATGAATCCTTATTCCAGAGACTTTGGGACCGCGTGAAGACCGGTGAATCGGTGTTCCTCAGAGAATACGCCTCGCTCACCGCGAACCACAAGGTCTGCTCATTCGGACTGAATATCTTCCCGGTATTTTCGGAGGACGGCAGTGTAATGGCCATGCGGGTGATTCTCGCCAAACTGGACACACAGAAAGAACTCAGTTACGCACTGGCATCTTCGGAAGAACGATTCAGCGCGATCTTCCTTGAGAGCTCGGATCTGATTTTGATTATCTCCCCCGCCCTCGAGATCGTTTCAGCAAACCCCGCGTTCGAAGAGCGTCTCGGCATGACCACAATAGATTTTTTTCGGGGTGAACGCAACTGGGACAACGTGATCACGGAAGAGCACCGGGAGTCTTTCGAACACTTGCTGGAAGCCTGCACCTCCAGCCAACAGGAGCAGAGTGGCGAATACATTGTTCTTTGCGCGGAACGGCGTACCTGGTTCAACATAACCCTGAGGGTTTTGCACGACGAAGAAGGCGAACTCAAAGGCATCCTGTTTATTGCCCGCGACATCCAGTTATTTAAGGAAACCGAGGAAGCCTTACGCAAGAAAGCCCGCGACATGGTCGCACGCCACAAACAGGCCCAGACCACTATCTCCAATCTTAAGGAATTCCTGAACAGCATCCACCAGTTGCCCCGCGAGGGCATGCCGTACGTCCAGGGACTCGGCCAGATTCTCTCCCGCATGTATCCCGGCAGCTTTATTGTGCTCAACCTGGACACGGACAAGGAGAAAGGCGCTTCCGAACCCGGACCGAAGGAATCGGAAAGAGGACTCCTCTTCGACTCGGTACTCCAGGAACAGGTCCGCGAATCGGACGTTCCATTGTATTGCAACCGCCTGGACGCGACCTCGCCCTACTCCGAGGACCCCGTGGTCAACTACCTCGGCTTGAAGAGCTTTCTCGGAGTCCCGATGCGGGACTCTGATGGCAAGCTTCGCGGCACCATACTCCTCATGAACAATAAGACCAACTGTTACGGTGGCGAGGACGTCGAATTACTGACCGTAGCCGCTCTCATGGCAGCGGCACGACTGCGCAATCAGGAGGATGAGAACTATCGCAACGACATGGAAGTCCATTTACGGCACACGGAAAAGATGCAGGCTG
This sequence comes from Verrucomicrobiota bacterium, assembly GCA_046581765.1. Classification (GTDB taxonomy): domain Bacteria; phylum Verrucomicrobiota; class Kiritimatiellia; order SS1-B-03-39; family UBA6053; genus JAPYUI01. The sequence goes on along the minus strand of JAYGFS010000020.1, from coordinate 2,260 downwards.
TGGGCAAACTCGCCGGAGGGATCGCGCACGACTTCAACAACATCCTCAGCGGCATACTCGGGTTTTCATCCTACCTCGTAAATCAAGCGGAATCCGGGACGGATCTGCACCGCGACTTGACCACGATTGTACGTTCAGCTGAGCGCGCATCCCAACTCACCCGCCAATTGCTCTCGATCTCCCGCAAACGTCTCATCAAAAAGAAACCGGTCGATGTGCATACCATCCTATATGAAGTGGAAAACTTCATCCAACACTCGGTGGCCAAACAATTGACCGTGGAGGTGGACCTGCCAGTGGGCGCGATTCCAGTACTCGCCGACGAGGGCCAATTGCACCAGGTATTTATGAACCTCTGCATCAACGCTTCAGACGCGATGGGAGGCAAAAACGGCATCCTCCGTATCAGCGCCGAACAGCGCCCCATCACGGTTAAAGAAACGCGCTTCGTTGAAAACCATTCAGACGACCAGCAGAATTATTCCATCATCTCCTTTAAAGATACCGGAACCGGCATTCCACACGAAATCATGGAACACCTGTTTGAACCGTTCTTCACGACCAAACCCGAAGACGAGGGCACCGGACTCGGACTTTCCATGGTGTACGGCATCTTGAACAACCACGATGGCGGCGTATCGGTGGAGAGTGAACTCGGTGTGGGCAGTACCTTTACCGTTTACCTGCCCTGCTGCGATAAGGCGCACCAAGCCAAGGAACTCAGCGAAGAAACCCTGCAGGGAACTGAATGTATCCTGATTGTCGACGATGACCTGGTCGTGCGGGAAATAACCCAGAAAACCCTGCGCAGTTACGGCTACCAGACCGATATGGTCACGGAGAGCGAGGAAGCTATTCGGTTGGTCACCGATACGCCTGAAAAATACAGCCTCTTGGTCATAGGCCTCACCATGCACAAGAAGAGCGGGACCCAAACGCTACGGGAAATTTTCACCCTGGCCCCCGAAATCGTTGCCGTCGTCATCAGCGCCTTTCCCCGCCAGGAAGCCCTGGAAGAGGTCATCCCCGGGCGGAAAATTTCTTTCGTCCAAAAGCCGTTCAAGGCCCAGGAACTCGCGCAGGAAGTACGCCACGCCCTGGACGCAGCCAACAAAGACTGACCGCACAGCCCTGGACTCCAGCTTGCCCATCGGGTACGCGGGGTTTGCAGCCCTCCACGATTGTGCGAAAGCCCCTCCCGGATTATGGCGTTAACCCGTTTGTAGAATATTTCTATCCGCACCGGAAGTCAGAAAACCATGGCAAGATCCATGGATGGCGAGGAGTGCGTCAGTGCCCCTATGGAAATCGCATCGACACCGGTCTCCGAAATTCCGGTAACCGTTTCCAGGTTCACGCCACCGGAGGCCTCGGTATAACAGACGCCCTTGCACAAGCCCACCGCTTCCCGAAGCGCATCGTTGCTCATGTTGTCCAGCAGGATCCAGTCCGGCTTCGCGGGGATGACCTTCCGCACCTGGTCAAGCGTATCCGTTTCAACCTCGATAATCAGGTCTGGGTATTTCAACCGCGCCGCCTTCACCGCCTCGGCGATCGTCTTCTGACCCTCGGTCACCCAGTGTTCCAGGTGGTTGTCCTTGACCAACACCTGGTCGTATAAACCCATTCGATGATTGCTCCCTCCGCCACAACGCACCGAATATTTTTCCAAGATCCGGAATCCCGGCGTGGTCTTTCGCGTATCGAGAATCTTGGCACTCCCAACAACCCGATCCACAAAGGCACGCGTCATGGTGGCGACCCCGCAGAGTCGTTGCAGGAAATTCAAGGCCAGACGTTCCCCGCTCAGGATCGCAGCAGCAGGGCCCTGGACATGCATGATCCGGGTGCCGGCATCCACCGCGTCACCATCCGCAGCGAGACAGTCCACCTGGAGCATGTTATTCACCCGGGAGAATACGGCCACCGCCACCGGCAACCCGGCCAATACCATGGCTTCCCGCGCGACAATCCACCCCTCATCCAGGCGCTCCGCATCCACGATGAACTGGCTTGTCACATCGCCTGCCTCACCCAGGTCTTCCTCCAGGGCCAGGTCGATCAATCGCACCACCTCGGGACGCTGCTCAATACCGCTGAAATCGATTTCATCTCTTTCTCGCAAGGTTCTACCCCTTCCGTTTCGTGTACGTGGTCTTGCCCTGTTTCTTTTTTGAGCCACCGCCCACATCAAATGCCATCCGCAGCTCTGAAACCTGGTCGCGTAGCAGCGCCGCACGCTCGAATTCCAACACCTGTG
>JAYGFS010000010.1:0-2274 GCA_046581765.1 Verrucomicrobiota bacterium | reverse complement strand
TAACCTGTCGACGGATCCGAAGGAGCGGGTCCCGCACAAGATGAATCATCCGATGTACCGAAAGCTGTCAGGGGCGATCCGGCAACATATCAATGCCTCGGGACGGATCCCCTGGGCCCCCGCGGTGGACTAGCCGTGTTTATGAGCATGCAGGAAGCGATGGGGTATGAACATATACGACAGGGTTAGTTCGATTGAGGAAGGCGGGGTGCCGCTTCCTTTCAAGATTATCTATACCAAGCGGGGGACGGTTAAGGACACGTTCTATATCCGTGGGGTGCATATCAAAGATATGAAGGGCCAGTTACTCTGCCGGATGATCGTGCCGGACGGGTATTTTCGCCGCTCCTCCTTCGGGTGGTCGATTACGACAAAGGGCTTCGAGCTGCATATGACCCAGGGGATGTTGAGCGAACGGATCGCCATCCTCCAGGTCCGTGATCCACGCGCGTACGTGTTCGTCAATCCGGGGGGCAACAAGCGGGTGGGGGAGTCGTTGCGTAATATTGCGGGGGGCATCGAGGTGCACGATGAGCATGGCGAGACGATTGGGATTCATCGCACGGGCTTCTGGAAAGAGCAGGTCTTGACGGACGCGGGGAAGGTGCCGATATATTCGCTCAAGCTCCTTAAGAAGAGGGTGCAGTGGATGCAGGGGCATAAGGATCTGGTCTACGAGGTTAGCAGCGAGGTGAAGACCCGGATGGACCACCGCTTGCTGTTGTCCTGGGTGTATTTCACCTTCCTTGAGCATACGGCGTAAGGAGATTCAAGGCGCTAAATATCAGCCGCCCGTCAAGGGTCGCGTGGTTTCCCTTACTTTAACCTGCGCGTACAGAGTTGAGACCATTTAGCGCGGTCGTAAGGGGTCGGGAGCTCGGGGAGCCGACCGGTGTAGCTGGAGGGCGGGGCGAGTGCTTTTCCACCGACAAGGGTCTCGTTGTGACTGTCCGGCGGGACGATGCTGCGCACCTCGAGAAAGGCGCGCTTGAAGGCTTTGCGGGTCTTGCTTTGTACGCTGCGGTGCCCGGATCCGGTTACCAGGTTGGTGCAGAGGATGCCGCCGGGCTTCAAGCGGTCCTGAAAGAGCTTGAACAGCCTGTCCGTGGGCAACACGGGCTTTTCGACATCGTCCAACCCGGAGATATACACGTCATCCACCACCACATCGAATCTGCGTGGATCGGTCCTTAAAAACGCGTAGGCATCGGCGGTGATGATTTCGCATCCCAGTTCACCAATCTTCATGTACTTCTTCGCCAGGCGGACCATCTCCGGATCGATTTCGACTGCGACCAGGGCCAGCTCGGGGAGCAGGGTCTTGAGTTGGCGTACGGCGGTCCCGCCTGCGAGGCCCAGCATCAGCAGGCTGGCCGGGCGCCCCGGATGGAGGAGGCAGCCGGCCGTAATCGCATCCCAGGCCTGCCCCGTCATCAGGCGATCGTGCCGGTAGGTGGCGTGGACCGCGCCCTTCACCTCAAAATCGAAGCCTTTTCCGTTGTCGCAGACATCGACGACATTCCAGGGCGTCTCCACATGTTCTTTAATGTGCGAAATAAACAAATCTACCCGGTTATTGGGCACTAAATACGACGAATTCATCCTTTATTAATTAATAATGTTCCCTATCATTCAGCGCGTTTCGGATAATTCAGTGTACGATGTGCCGATGAATAAGCGTTCTATTGACCGGGCCTGCTCGTTGTACAAATCAGCGAAGAATGAAGACCAATTATGACTATTTTGGAGTAGATTTCTATGCTTAACGGCCGGGAATTGACGGGGACGAAGTCCGCACTCCATAGTATACCGTACCAGATGAAGAAATGTACTTTTTTAAGCCTTCCGGGGCTGTTTTTGCTGCTGCTCACGGGGTGCGAGACGCCGAATTTCGGTGGCCGGGAAAATGCCGCCAAACCGACCGACGAGGGAGAGACCGATACGGTGACGGTGGAGAAAGCCTTGGCGTATACTGCCATGGACGCGGCGGTTCTACGCCCCGGCCTGGTGATCCGGGTTGGTGTCCTGGTCTCCGGCGAGAGAGAAATAGACATCCCTGAGAAGCGTATCCCGGATGAGGGCATCATTACCCTGCCGCTGGTTGGCCAGGTTGACGTAGATGGCCTGACGCTTGCCGACTTTTCCAGTGTGTTGCGAAAGCGTTACGAGGACTACTTGGTTCGCCCGGAAGTGGTTGTGCAATTTGTCCTCACCGAAGGGGATTCCCCCTGGGGCCATGTCACCGTTCTCGGGCACGTGGCCAAACCGGGCAAG
>JAYGFS010000604.1:0-7957 GCA_046581765.1 Verrucomicrobiota bacterium | reverse complement strand
AAGGCCGGGATCATCGGCCACGTTGCGAAGGGTCATGCGCAGGCCACCCGGGCCAAAGCCAAGCCAATACACGTTTTCCTCCGAGTGAAAACTGGTGAAGGGCTCGGCGTAAAACAGGACGTGGTGTGCATCGTTGTCGGTGAATTTTCCCGTAGTGGAAACCCGAATCGCCAGCTCCCGGTCCTTGTAGAACATCCGCAGGTTGCTCCCGGTCAATGCCGCATCGTCGACGCCGGCTGCGATCAAGTTGCCATAGGTGAGCTTATAAATACCGCCCTCGCGCACCGTGACCTGGATGCAGGCATCGACCTCGGCCCCCGCACGACGGCGGGCAAAATCAGCGGGATGACCCTGCATGGGGGGCAGGAGGGTGGCCGGGGTCACCCGGCGTTCCGAGCAGCCGCAATCGCCGGGCGAGGTTCCGCCCGTCCCACTGCCATCAAAACCGGTGACGCCACTCAGGGCAACCGCTTGATATCGCTCCTCCGGTCCATAGCTGAGCTTCGCGCGCAGGTGCTCCACCTGGCGCAGCACACCGGTCTCCGGATTGTACTGGAAGGGGCGATACTCGACGCGTACATATTTCCGCCGGGCCTGGTAGGCTTCCTCGACCACGACCCGTACCGGCGGCCAAAAGGCGCCATTCCCGTAAATCGCCGGATCCTCCACGCGCACGGCGGTCCCGTCTGACTTCCGGCGCAGGCGCGGTGCGACCTTGTACCCCGGGTGGTCCCGGTAGCGGAGCTCGGTAATTTCAACCCGTGCCGACGCACCCGGGCGACCGGCAAACGCGTGCACCAGGGTCGGCAAATCGGGCTCGCCGCCGGCCAGCTCTATCCCCTGGCCATCGATTTCAACCGCCACGCCCGCCGCGTTGGACACGACATTAAACCCGTTGATCTCAATGTCGATCCACTGCTCGTGCCCGTCACCCGCGATCGGGGTGAGCGTCAGCCCGAAGTCCGCCGAGTCGCCCACGAGACGGGTACGGGGTGTATGCAGGGCCGAATCCACCCCCACATCTGCCGTGGCGGATGCCTTTTCCCGCGCGGGCCGGGTACCCGGGCCCGCTTCGGGCACAAGCGGTCCACTTTCCCTTTCAAGCAAGAGAAGCAACAGCAGGGGGACAACCGCCAGACCTACCCAGATAATCGGTTTTATATGCTTCATACGTCTGCAGGCTGCTGGGCCTTCACCCGTCAGTGGAGTTCATTATACTCCAGGAGCCTTCAATTGGTCCAATTGTTCCGTCTTTTACGGGGAAAATGCCTCTTTGCCGGAGGAATTGATATACCAATTTATCCCCTTTTCCCTTGCGGACATTCCCTAAGCTCTTTGCCGGCCCGCACATAGGAAATTTCCCCGCATCCTGTCGCACGGGGGAAGGACGCTCAGGGGCTCCGGCCAAGCGCATGAACCGGGCGCAAGGGAGCACGGATGCACAAAAAAACCCGGCCGCAGCCGGGGTTTTCTATCCAGATCCGAGGATCAACCGCTTCGCTAGCCGTCTTCCTTCGTCACCGATAACACGACAAAGCGGCTTGCCTTCTTGCCCATCGCCTCGATCGCCTGGGCCTTGGTGATCTCAGAGGTAGCCTTGAAGGTCACCACCTGCGTGCCCTTTTCCTTGCCGTTTGAAATCAGGATATCCTTCTGCAAATCCTTGCAGACAATCCCTTTTAAATTCTGTAACGCCCCACGGACGTATTTCTTGCAGCCCCCTCAGGTGATCCCTTTCATGCCGAGCACGTAGGTGGTCGCTTTATCCGTTTCCTTGGCAAAGCCCGTGGAGGCAAAGCCCATCGTCAGCAGCCCGAGGGCGATCAACATCATTTTTTTCATAAGATTTCCTTTTTGCGTGAAGGGTTGTTCGAATCTGAAGCTACACAGTAAACATAATAAAAATACGGGAAATCAAGGATTTGGTGACTAAAAAGATGCCTGCCGGGGGGTGCGAGGAGGGCCAGGCGGCAGAATAAGCAGGCGAAACAGCCCCGATAACACGAAAATAAGGCGATTTATGCAAGCGGGGGGATGAAGCGCCTCCTTCTCGCAGCCCCGTGCAGCCAGGAAGCCGGGGAAGGCTTCAGTACTAGGCGGGGGAGGAATTGGAACGATCCAGGGCCACCTCGACGGGTCACCGGCGAAGGAATACCCGCAATCCCAGCGCCTTCTGCCGGTCGGCATCCATTCCGCCGAGCACGCAGATCGCCGAAGCCCAGGCATCCGCTTTCATGCAGTGGTCCGCAACCACGCTTACCTGGACCCGATTGGTAATACCGAGACCCTTGCGCGGATCAATGATGTGCGAGTACCGAACCCCGTCGACCTCGACGAACTGGTACACATCGCCCGAGGTAGCCACCGCCGCATGCCTAAGCGACAATACCTGGTCGGTGGCCCCCTCGACCTGCACCTCCCAGTGCGGCTTGCCCGGGGGCGCATCGCTGACCGCCAGGTCGCCACCCCCATCCACCATGGCACGCGAATACCCCAGCTCGCGAAGCACCGCCAAGGCCTCGTCCACGGCGTACCCCTTGGCCAGGCCACCGAGATCCACGCGCATCGCGGGTGCCGCACAAGCGACCTCGCGGCTCTCCGGGAAGAGCTTCAGCTTGTCGAAGCCAACCGAGGCCTTCATGCGCGCCAGCTTGTCCGGCGGCGGCAGCTTTCCAAAAAAACGATACTGGCGTGCCGCGAGTACATAGGGTCCCACCGTCACGTCAAAGGCTCCCTGCGATTCACGGGCCACCGATTGTCCATAGCTCAGGACCTGCCACAGTTCCGTGCTCACCTTGTGGCGTTCACGGTCACGGACCAGGCGCCTCACTTCACTGTCCGCTACGTAGTCACTCAAGATCTGGTTGAGGGCCTCCACCCGGGCCAGGGCCCGCCCGGCAGCCATGCGGCCAGGCTCGGCCGCCCGCGCGTAGAGCACCACGCGGAAGTCCACGCCCATCAGCCGCTCGCTCTCCTCGACACGAATCCATTCAGCCGATGCAAATCCACCTGAAAAAGAGGTGAATATTAAGCTAATTATCGAGCATTTTGACCAATTTCGCATTGCAATGCCTTTGCCCGGCGATAACGTCGTCGGTCCCATGTCAGAATCGCGCCCCGGCAGGAGTAATTAAAGAACCACACGGTATATGAAAAGCCCCAACCATACAATCGGCATCCTCCTTTTGGCCGGTGTCAGCCCTGCCGTACAGGCCAAGGTTGAGTTTTTGCGCGATGTCAAACCGATCCTTGAGTTTAACTGCGTCAGCTGCCATCAGGAATCCAAGGTCAAGGGAAAGCTCCGCCTCGACACCAGGGAACTCGCCTTTAAAAAAACAGATGTCATCCACCCCGGGAAGCCCGATGACAGCTCCCTGTACTGGATGACCATCCTCGACAAGGATGATGAGGACGTGATGCCACCCTGGGAGGGCAATCACCCCTACCTTATGCCCAAGAACGAGCAGGCCATGCTCAAGGACTGGATCGCCGGTGGAGCCGAATGGCCCGATGGAGCAACCCTGCGCGTCCGCAAGCGCCTGCCGGAGATCGTGGACTTCGTCAAACACGTCCAGCCCATCGTGGAAATCAAATGCGTAAAGTGTCATTGGCCTGAAAAGACCAAGGGTAAGCTCCAGTTGCACACGAAGGCAAAGGCCTTTGAAAAAGACGATGTCCTGGTTGCCGGCGATGCGCTTGGGTCCAGCTTCTGGTCGCTGTGCGCCCTGCCCCCGGATGATGAAGATTTCATGCCTCCCGACCCGGAAGAACCGCTCACCGCCACCGAGCTTGCCATGCTCCGCCGCTGGATTGAGCAGGGAGCCGAGTGGCCGGACAGCCTCGAGCTCTTGCCGAAAAAGAAGATGCAGGAGATCACGGGTATCTCTCCACGGGACTTGTACGGAGAGCTCGGCTTGAAGCCGGGGCCGATGACAGAAACGGAATTCAGGGCCTATACCCAGACCATCACGCCCACGGATGTTTCCTACACGATGCTGCCCGTGGAAGGTGGCGTGTATATCATGGGTGAAGAAGGCAGCGAGCATGCAGTCAAGCCCCACAAGGTGAAGGTTGACTCCTTCATGATGGCCAAGACCGAAACCACCTGGGACATGTACGAACTCTGGCAACTCAGCGTGGAAAAAGACCTCCGCGAGTACCTGAAAATCGACCCCACCGAGCACGACCAAGTCGCTGATGTAGTCACGCGCTGCACCCCCGCGTATACCGACATGACCTTCGGCATGGGCAAGCAGCATTTTCCCGCCATCTGCATGACCCAGCTCTCCGCGAAGGTCTTCTGCATGTGGCTCAGCGCCAAGACCGGCCACTTCTACCGCCTACCCACCGCCGCCGAGTGGGAATATGCCTGCCGTGGTGGCAGCAGCACCCGGTACTTCTGGGGCGAAAACCCCAAGGATATCACGAAATACGCCTGGTATACCGAAAACAGCGATTGGCAATACCAGCGCGTCGGCACCAAGAAACCCAATCCCTGGGGCCTGCACGACATGATCGGCAATGTCTGGGAGTGGGTCCTTGACGATTATGACATGTACGAGATACATGACCAGGTGGCCGTGGCCCCCCTGCGCCCCCCGGATACCCTCTATAACCGTACCGTCCGCGGCGGGGGCTGGGATGACAAGATTGAATTATGTTTCAGCGGTGCCCGCATGCCCTCCATTCCCGACTGGAAAAAACAGGATCCACAGATTCCGAAAAGCGTCTGGTACCACACGGATGCCCTGTTCGTGGGTTTCAGGGTTATCCGTCCGCGAACCATTCCCCCGGTCGAAGAAATCGGTAGGTTCTGGCCGACTTTAGACGAAATTTCTGCGATACCTATGCGTTAGACAGTCAAACCATACCCAGGAGGAAAGAAAATGGAAAACCAACATAGCTCAGACCGCCGGACCTTCATCAAGGGCTCCAGCGCGATCATTGGCGCATCCGCGCTCACCACTGCCATCCCGAACGTGCACGCCCAGGGCAGCGATACCATCCGTGTCGGCCTCGTCGGCTGCGGCGGACGCGGCACCGGTGCTGTCACCCAGATCTTGAACCACGGCAATCCCGGGACCAAGTTGGTCGCCGTCGCCGATGCGTTCATGGACAAGTGCGAAGGCACCGTCAAACGCGTAAAGGCCGCGCACGGCAAGAAAACCGACGTGCCGAAAGACCGGATGTTCGCCGGCTTCGATGCCTACCAGAAAGTCATCGCCTCCGATGTGGACCTCATTGTCCTCGCCACGTCTCCGGGCTGGCGGCCTGTACACCTCGCGGCAGCGGTTGCGGCGGGCAAGCACGTGTTCATGGAGAAACCCGTTGCGGTTGATGCGGCGGGGGTTCGTTCCGTATTGGCATCCACGAAGATTGCCAAGGAGAAGAATCTCCTCCTCCAGGTCGGCCTGCAGCGCCGCCACCAGCCGGAGTACATCGATACCATCAAGCGCCTGCAGGACGGTGCCATCGGTGATATCAACTACATGCGCGCCTTCTGGAACGGCGGGGGTGTCTGGGTGCGCAAACGCACGGCTGACCAGACCGAGATGGAATACCAGATGCGTAACTGGTACTACTTCAACTGGCTCTGCGGGGACCACATCACCGAGCAGCATATCCATAACCTCGACGTGATCAACTGGCTCAAGAACGACTTCCCGGTCGAAGCCCAGGGCCAGGGGGGCCGACAGGTCCGCACCGACAAGGAAACCGGCGAAATATTCGACCACCACTTCGTCGAATATAAGTACGCTGACGGATCACGCATGTACTCCCAGTGCCGCCACATCAAGGGTTGCTTCAACAGCGTTTCCGAGCACGCCTATGGCAGCAAGGGCCACGCGGAAATCAACCGCCACATGATATTTGGCGACGACAAGTGGCGCTATGATAAAAAAGGCGTCAGCGGCCACCAGCAGGAACAGCTCGACCTCGTCGACTCCCTGCTCAAGGGCGACCGGCCGAACGAGGGAGAATACGGTGCCAAGTCGACCATGACCTCCATCCTCGGTCGCTATGCCACCTACTCCGGCAAAGTGGTCACCTGGGACGCGGCAATCAACAACAAGATCGCGCTCTCACCCGACATGCTGAAGTACAGCTTCGACAGCAAGCCCCCGATTGTTCCGGGAGCTGACGGGTTCTACCCGATTGCCATGCCGGGCAAATCCCGGATTGTCGGCTAGGCCGCCGAAGCATTCGGACATCGAAAAACCGCCGGGTGAACGCCCGGCGGTTTTTTGTTGGAGACGGGCACCTTCCCCCCGGCTCAGGGCAAGCGGGGCTGGATCATGTCTGCTGCAGGGCCTGGATCCGGTCCTCCAGCGGTGGATGCGCAGCAAAATAAGGACTGATGATCGGCAGGTCCCGCTCAACCTCGTGCAGGCGTTTCAGCAGGGTGACCCCCGCCCGGGAATCAAAACGTGCGGATTTCATCAGGCGCACCGCGTAGGCATCCGCGTCAAATTCCTGGTCTTCCTGGTATCCCTTCTCGAGCAGGTTCCCGATGAACGGCCCGAGAAGTTGAATTACCGGGGTGCGTCGGGCCGCTGACTTCTGGAAAATACCCGCGGTCGAGGAGGCGGCCAGGCGCTGCATCGCATGACCCTTCACCACGTGCGCCAACTCGTGCCCGAGGACAAAAGCCAACTCGTCATCATTGCGGCACATCTGCGCCAGCGTATAGGAGATGAAAACAAACCCGCCGGGCAAGGCGAAGGCATGCTGGTGCGAACTGTCGGTTACCGTACAGGTAACGGTCCAGTTTTTATTGACCAGTCGGTCCGCCAGGCGCGCCATCACCACCGGTACCGGGGTCGCCTCCGGGTGAACGGTCAATTCCTCCAGGTTTTGCTGCGCCAGCAGCATCCCGATGTTGAACTCCGCCTTGATCCGCTCGTCTTCATCCCCTGCCAGGGCCGTATACCACCACTTGGCCCGCAGGAGGTGGGGGGCCGCCTTCCGGCCCAGCCTGTAGAAAAAGCTCATGGAGCGAGGGTCGGGAAACGGGCCCGCTCATTCAAGTTAAAAGCGGATGCAGGATGAACCGGGACAACCGCCACCCTGGGGTGGAGGGTCTTTTTGGGCTTGGGAGAAAAATGGTGGCGGGAGAAGGATTGAGCTCATGCCCCGGCAAGCCGGGGATAAGCCATTCTCCGGCTCGCGCCTCGCCTACGAAACGAACCTTAAGGTTCGAACCCTTCTCCCATGGCCACCGGGCCTGTGCGTACGCATTTTGGTGTATGGGTGGGTAAGAAGAGATGGAAAATGGTGGCGGGAGAAGGATTCGAACCTTCGAAGGCATGAGCCGGCAGATTTACAGTCTGCTGCGTTTGACCGCTTCGCTATCCCGCCACAACACCGGTCAAGGGCGCTATGATTTAGGCGAAAAACACGGTTTGTCCACCTATAACCGGAAGGAAAATCGCTTTCCGGGGATCGGCAAGGGGGCGGAAAATGACCGCGTTTGGCCAAAACACACGGGGCGGCTGTCCCCTTCCCCGTGATGGGCAGGCAGGACCCTTTGCCGGACGCACGGGTGGCACACGCCACGAATTAACCTTGGCAATCCCTGCAGAATGCAGAAGAATCCTTCCCTCGTAAATCTACGGAAGGAAGTACATGGAAAAAACACGCTGGGGCATCCTGGGAACAGGGTTTATTGCCAATGAATTCGCGAAGGAGTTGAGTGTCGTCGAAAGCGCTGAACTGGTCGCGGTCGGATCCCGCTCACAAGCGTCCGCAGACCGCTTCGGCGACGAGTGGCAAGTAGCACGACGTCACCCCTGTTACGAGGCCCTCGCCATGGATGAGGATGTCGATATCATCTATATCTCCACCCCGCACACCTTTCACCGCGACAATGCGATGTGCTGCCTCAAGGCCGGCCGAAATGTGCTGTGCGAAAAACCCTTTGCCATAAACGCGGAGGAGTCCGCAGAGCTCATCAATT
>JAYGFS010000067.1:0-4299 GCA_046581765.1 Verrucomicrobiota bacterium | reverse complement strand
ACTTTTTATCGATATACTTAAAGCCCAACAACCAGGACAACATCGCAAAATAGGACCCCAGAACCGTGGCAACGATCATCGAGCCCCAGGGGTTCGGCCCCCGGAAGGCCTTGAGTGTCGACCTTAACTCCCGAATCGCCGCCAGGTAGATAAGCTGCCCAATCAAGCCGACCAGGGTGCGAAAAGTCGCCAGGTGCAGGATCGGGATGCGATCCATTGACGGGGTCACCAGGAGAATACCCAGGGCAACCAGCATCGGGGTAAGTATCCCGCAGGTCCAACCGAGCCAGGCATCACGCCGGGTCGCGGGCGACTCCCCGGTGGGCCAGGATGCGATCAACACCCCACCCAGGACCAGTCCGAATCCGACCAGGTGAGACCCACCGAGAACCTCTCCCATGAACAGCCAGGCGAAGATCATGGTGAAGGGGCTATAGCAGCAGTTCATCACCCCGGTCTTTCCTGCCCCGAGCAGATTGAGCGTGTAAAAGTACATGGCGTCGGCAATGGAAATGCCTATCACGCCACTGATAATCATGAGGAGGTAATCCCCTTTGCTGATCGCGGGCCAGTCCGGTCCCCAGACGACCAGGATCGTTGGGTAAAGCAAAGCAAGCGAGAAAACATTCTTGAACAGGTTGAGGCGCAGGGGGGGGATATCCCTGCCCGCCCGGGTGAAGTTGATGACCGCCAGCGACCAGAATATCGCGCAGGCCAGCGCGTACCATTCCCCTTTACCCATGCCGCACGAATGATCGCCGATTATTCAAAGACGACAGCCTCGCCCGCTTCAACTGCCGTGCGGGCGCGCTCCAGCCATTCCCGGTAGTATGCGCCTGAAGATTTTTGATAAATAGTCGATATGGGCAGGTCTACTGGACGCAAACCGAGTGAAACCTTCATCTCAAATTTTGTGCCGGTTCGCCAAACCTTGAAATGCACCTCCCGGTCCGGTCGCTTGGAATAAATGTACGCGATAAAACTGCCCATGGGATTGTTCGCCCCGACCCCCTCTCCATCAACCTCGTAGATCTTGTCGCCAATCCGGAGAATGGACCCGGCGGCTGCAGTATCAGGAATAATATCGAGTACATCGACGCAGGGTACCAGTTGCTGGTTGAGCTGATCGGGAGGGAGAAAGGAACCGTTCAGCCGAATGCCCAGGAAGCCACGCGGCTTCTCCAGCACCCGCTTTCGAAACAAACCGAACAGAACCTCGTTCAGCCGAAATTCCACATCGGGTTCATCGGTACCATCAATCGTCTTCAGGCAGATCGGGATCCACTTCTCAGGCTGATCGGTGAGCAACTTGCCCAACGCTTCCTGAGCAATCCGACGATGGGAAAAGGACTCATGCGAAAGCCCACGCACCAGCTCCGGCCAGGCCTTCTGCTGGGCCGTCACCACGCCCGCCCAAGCCAGCCAGACAGCCACCGGGAGCACGATTCGGAAAAAAGTCCACCTGTGTATCATTGGACTGGATTATGTGTGGACCCCGCCCCGAAAGCAAACGGGATGTCGCGTATTTTATCAATTTACTATATTCCCCGCTATGCTAAACCGACTCGACTGAGCCTATGGAGACCCCCTATGAAACACCTTGTCCGGCTAAGTATCCTCTTCACCCTGCTGGCTAACGCGATGAGTGCCCAGGCCGAACCAGCCTATCGACACGTCGTGCTGTTCAGGTTCAAGGACGACGCGCCCGCTGCCAAGGTGGTCGAGATCGAAAAGGCCTTCATGGCCCTCAAGGGAAAGATCTCCCTAATCCAGGAGGTGGAATGGGGGTTAAACGTAAGCCCCGAAGGCCTGAACGACGGCTACACGCATTGCTTCCTTGTCACCTTCAAGCAAAAGGCCGACCTGGAGCGGTACCTGCCCCACCCGGCTCACCGGGCCTTTGTCGATATCCTGAAACCCCAGCTGGATAAGGTGCTCGTCGTGGATTATCTCGCGCAGAAAAAGTAAGTGGCCCATCCCCCGGGCACCACCTCGCGAGCCACATCAATCACTCGGCCTTTAAAAAGCGGATCTCGGCCCAGTCGACATGATCTGCCAGGTCAAGTTGTGCCCCGTATTCAACCGACAAGGTAATCGTTTCCCGACCCCGAATATCCAGCTTCAGCTCACGGGCCGGGTCGGAACCCCGTACACGCTGGCGGTACAACTCGTCCCCGTCACCCATGACCACGAGCACACAATCACCACGTCCCCGCGTCTCGGAATCGATCCCCACGAAGCCATTCAAGAGGTGATACTGACGACCCGTAAGAAAGCGCAAGCGCGTCCCCGAGGGCATCCCGATACCCTTCGGATAGGTATTCGCACCAATGGCCATTTCCTGCTGACCCACACTTCGGTCCCGTTGCCAAGGCCGCGCGGGGGCGACAACAGGCTGTTGAAACTCCGATGCCGGGACTAGATCCGAGAGAAAAACCAGGCGCCCCGCATTCAGCGTAACCCGCTGCACCGTCTTCCAGGGAAGGTCCAGCTTACGACCGCCGTAGTAGAGCAGGCTTAGAATCCCGTTCTCCAAGGAGGCAATCCGGCCATTCAAGCGGCTTCCATCCGCGAGGTCCACCCACACGGAATCGTCGGGGGCTTCAATGCCTCCCAGGTCTGCGGTCAGGACCCCGTAGACCTGGTCACGGGCGAAACTGCGGCGCGCACCTTCCCATTCGAACTCAATCTTCTCATCGCTGATGAGCTCGATCACGCCTTTGACCAACTGTAAATCGTTTTCCACCTCAACCCAGAGCTGGTCGAATTCCTCCCGCTTGATCGTCAAGGCGCGCTGGTAGGCCGATGTCTTGCGGTCCGGCTTCATGCGGACCGCGTGCACGGTATCCAGCGGGACCTCCAGGGTCGGGTCCAGGGCCCAGGCGAGCCGGCAGACCTCGTCCTTCACGGTGAAATTGGAAAGCGGCAAACGCGTTCCATCCACAAGCTCCACCAGCATCGGCAAAGGCGCGTTGGTCGTAGGCCGGGCGGATCCGATGATCTGGTAAAGCTCATCGGTATGGAGCGGGGTGCGCTGACCTTCGACCATCACCCGGCCTTCAGCGTTGATGCTCTGCACCTTCAGCACCTGCGATCCACCCTCAAGGAAAAGTACCGTCTCTTCAGCACCGCAAAGGGAAGCGGCAAGGGCAAGGAACAGGAACCTCATGCATCGAGAGTGGGTGGAAATGAGAGAGAGACCGTGGAACGACATCGCCCCTACTTATCGTCATCTTCTTCCTGGAGATCGAGCGAGAATTGCTCGATCAACTGGATATACCGGGCGGGGAACTTCTCCTTCAAGCCGGACAGGGCCTCCGCCTGGCGCGCGCGCTCTCGGGGATTATCCCAGGCACTGCGCTTGGCATTCAGGTCCGGACGGGCCAGCGGGTTCACCCCGGTATCCGGGACCGCAGCCCCTCCGATCCCGGCATTCTGCCCAGGAGCACCGCTTCCAGACTGGCCCTGGCCCGGAGATTGTGACTGCTGGTTCTCCTGTTCTTCCGCCTGCTTGATCAAATCGTCCAGCATAGCCACGATAGAATCCTGCACCTCCTGGGTCTGGATGCTCGGATCTTCCATACCCAGGCGGCGGCGGGAAAAATCCATGTGCTCGGCGACGTCGTGCATGGAGCCTTCCTCGGCCATTTCGAGGGCCAGCAACATCTTGTTCACCTCTTCGCGCATACGCCGGGAGGGCCGCGTGCGCAGATTTTGAAACTTACGCAAGGTCCGCGAGGCCGCCTCCCGATCCAGGGTGTTCATCTCGGCCATACCCTGGAAGAAGAGGGCCTCCGATTTGCGCAGGGTTTTCCCCTTGAACTCGGTATTCATTCGACGCAGCAAGGGCAGGGCACTTTCATAATCCTCCTGCTGCACATAGCCACGGGCAAGGAAAAAACTGCTGTCGGCCGCGAGATAAGGATTTTCCGACTGCGTAAGCTCCATGAGCTTTTTCATCGCCGGCGCAGCATCGATCTCCGTCAAGCCACGAACCGCTTGACTAAATGCCGGATACGCGGCACGAAGTGCCTCGGTTAAAACGGTGTCGTACACGTCTTCATCCGCGCGCAACCTGTCCACGATATCCTGGATTCGCTCCTTGACCGGAGCCTCAAAACGGTCGGACGACTGGATGTCGGCGAGAAAAGCATCCATGATCTCGTCCGAGCTTTCCCCGGAAGCTCTGGGGGCGGAGAGGCCGGCAAGCAATCCGGCCAGTAGCATCGCCCGAAGCAGTGCGTGACGAGGAATTTGTAGCACGAACATTCCTTAACGCTTGGTCATTTCGCGCGCGAT
>JAYGFS010000061.1:0-2798 GCA_046581765.1 Verrucomicrobiota bacterium | reverse complement strand
GACCTCCCCTTCAAGGCGGGTGAGCACAAGACAAGCTTCGATGAGATGCGGATGCAGATCAAGGCAGCGAGCCCGATGGTCGTCTTCCACAAGGAGATCCGCCAGCAGCAACTGGCCGAGCAGCGCCCGCCGATCCTGGTCTCCCAGCATTTCTACCGCAAGGACGACCGCTATCGCCACGAGAACAACGAACGCTACGACAAGTACGTCAAGGACGAGTTCCTGCGCCACGTGGTCTACGGTTGCCAGGTCATCCTCACCAACCCATCGTCCAACCCACAGAAACTCAACGTGCTCCTGCAGATTCCCCAGGGCGCAATACCGGTGGACAACGGCTTCTTTACCCGGGGACAACTCGTGGACCTCCCCGCCTACGGCACGCAAACCATCGAGTACACCTTCTACTTCCCGGGCATCGGCGTGTATGAGCATTTTCCCGCGCATGTTGCCAAGGACGAGGCCTTGATTGCCTTTACCGAGGCCTTCCGCTTCAAGGTCGTGGAAAAACTCAGCAAGGTCGACAAGACAAACTGGGCATGGATCTCGCAGAACGGCACCGCGAAACAGGTGCTGGCCTTCCTGCGCGGGAACAACGTGGAACGCCTGCCCCTGGCCGAAATCGCCTGGCGCATGAAGGAAAAAGCCTTCTTCACCCAGGCGATCCAATTGCTGGATCAGCGCCACAAATACGACAATACCCTCTGGAGCTACGGCCTCCTGCACGACGATATCGCGACCGGGCGCACCTTCCTCAAGCACTCGCGTTTCGCCCAGCAATGCGGGATGTACATCCATACGGAACTCCTGGACCTCGACCCGATCGAGCGGTACGCCTACCAGCACATGGAGTACGCCCCGCTGGTCAACCCGCGCGCGCACCCGGTCGGCAAGGATCCCACGATCCTGAACCACCCCTTTCGCGCGCAGTACCAGCGCACCATGCGGGTCCTCGCGTACAAGGCGAAATTGACCCCGATGGATCGCCTGTCCGTAACCTACTACCTCGCGCTGCAGGACCGGGTGACCGAGGCCCTGGACGCGTTCAGCCGGATCGAGCGCGACGATGTCCATTCACAGCTCCAGTACGATTACATGCAGGCCTACCTCGGCATGTACGAGAACAAGCATGACCAGGCCCGGGAAATTGCCACGGCCTACAAGGAACACCCCGTTCCACGCTGGCGGAACAAGTTTACCCGGCTGCTGGCCCAACTGGACGGGAACGACCAGGTCGTCGACCCGGATGATCGCGAACAGGTCCAGGCCCAGCTGGCGGCGAGTGAGCCCGCCATCGACTTCAAGGTGGAGGCGCGCGAAATCGTCTTCGACTACCAACAGGTTGAAACCTGCACGGTACATTTTTACCCGATGGACATCGAGTTACTCTTCAGTCGCAACCCCTTCATCCAGCAGCAATCGGCCGAGTTCTCCTTTATCCGCCCGGTACTGAGCCGTGAGGTCAAGCTCCCCAGGGACCAGGTGCGTTTCAGCTATGAATTGCCGCAGCAATTTCACAGCAGCAACGTGATGGTGGAGATCGTCGCGGGCGGCATCCGCAAGTCCCAGGCCTATTACGCCAACACGCTCAACGTACAGCTCATCGGGAATTACGGGCAGGTGCGGGTGACCCATGCCGCCAGCCGGAAACCGCTGAGCACGGTCTACGTCAAGGTGTACGCCCGGATGGCCAACGGACAGGTGAAGTTCTTCAAGGACGGCTACACGGATTTCCGCGGCAAGTTTGACTTCATCTCCTTGAATTCCACCGAACTGAACACCGCCACTCGCTTCGCCCTCCTGGTCATGAGCGAGGAGCACGGGGCGACGATCAAGGAGGCGGCTCCACCGAAGCAGTAAGCAATGGCTGGGGAAGAGCGGAGCCTCCGGGGCCCGCCCACGAGGGCTTGCAACCCGGCCACCGATGCGAGGCGCACGCGTTTCGATGCCACCCCATAAGGGCCCCGTATCTCACCAAGTCGGAGGGTACGCGCACCACGGGAATGCGAGCCACCCATTGGGCCTGATGGAGGTAGGCTGGGGACGAAAGAGCGCCTCCTCTCTCGAGGAGGCGCTGTGGAGGAGTGTGTATATGTTGAATCTTTCCCTTAAACGATTCCCCGGATCCTTCTTCTTTGGCTGCTGGCTGCCCTCGGAGTTGCCCGCGAGGTGCTGCCCTGCCGCGCCGATGGCAAGCTCCATGGTCATCGTGACCCTGCCGTTGGCGTCGTAGTGGAGACGATCCAGGTAACCGTTCGCCTCCACGGCCTCGGAGAAGATCACCTTGACGAGGTACGAGCCCTCGTTGGTGGCCTTAGCACCGGCCAGGAAATCGTTGCCGGCACCGGACAGCGTCATGAGCGAGTCGCCCGGGAAGATGGAAAGGCCGATGGTCATCGTGACCTTGCCGTTGGTGTCATAGTGGAGGCGGCGCAGGTAGCCGTTTGCCTCCACGGCCTCTGAAAACACCACCGTGACAGCGTGCGATCCGTGCATGCTGGAGCCAAGGCTGGCCAGGGAATCATCGCCGGAATCGATCAGCGGCACGAGCGAGACCCCCGGGCAATCCACTGTAAAAAATAGCGCAGGTCATCAGCAGCTCGGCACTCGCTGCGCATCTTGTCTACGCGCTCGCTGCATTTCTCTACCTGCTTTTCAAGTCGTTCTTCGTGCGTCATAATCATCGTTCTTTTTCCTTGATGCTCAGATCCAATTGTACGTTCTGCCGGGTTTTCCGGTTCCAGCGTTTTTCTCATCGCGCTGAAGTATCCGGTGCGGCAAGAAAAGGGTATAAAATATTT
>JAYGFS010000507.1:0-6819 GCA_046581765.1 Verrucomicrobiota bacterium | reverse complement strand
TCCGTTTGATGCTACTCCTTAGAAAGGAGGTGATCCAGCCGCAGGTTCCCCTACGGCTACCTTGTTACGACTTCATCCCAATTACCCACCACACCTTCGGCACCTGCCTCCCTTGCGGGTTGGCACGGTGACTTCGGGTGCAGTCAGCTTTCATGATGTGACGGGCGGTGTGTACAAGGCCCGGGAACGTATTCAAGGCGTCGTAGCTGATACGCCTTTACTAGCGATTCCGGCTTCATGGAGTCGAGTTGCAGACTCCAATCCGAACTGGGGCCGGTTTTGAGGATTTGCTCCACCTCGCGGTCTTGCTTCCCATTGTACCGGCCATTGTAGCACGTGTGCAGCCCCAGGCATAAGGACCATACTGACTTGACGTCATCCCCACCTTCCTCCGGCTTGTCACCGGCAGTCTCTCTAGAGTGCCCAGCAGATCACTCCCTGATGGCAACTAAAGACAAGGGTTGCGCTCGTTGCGGGACTTAACCCAACACCTCACGGCACGAGCTGACGACAGCCATGCAGCACCTGTGCACCGTCCAGCCTAGCTGACTCCTCCTTTTCGGGAGGATACGACGGGCATGTCAAGCCTGGGTAAGGTTCTTCGCGTTGCATCGAATTAAGCCACATGCTCCACCGCTTGTGCGGGCCCCCGTCAATTCCTTTGAGTTTTAATCTTGCGACCGTACTCCCCAGGCGGTGCACTTAACGCGTTAGCTCCGGCACAGAAGGGGATAAATCCTCCTACACCAAGTGCACACCGTTTACGGCTAGGACTACGAGGGTATCTAATCCTCTTCGCTAACCTAGCTTTCGTGCCTCAGCGTCAGTATTCGTCCAGTAAGTCGCCTTCGCCACCGGTGTTCCTCTTGATATCTACGCATTTCACCGCTACACCAAGAATTCCACTTACCTCTCCGATACTCAAGTCCTGCAGTTTCGAATGCAATTCCACGGGTGAGCCGTGGGCTTTCACATCCGACATACAAAACCGCCTACGCACCCTTTACGCCCAGTAAATCCGAACAACGCTCGCCACCTTCGTATTACCGCGGCTGCTGGCACGAAGTTAGCCGTGGCTTCCTCTGATGGTAAAGTCAGACATGAAGGGTATTGTTCCGACATGCATTTAATTCCATCTGACAGGAGTTTACAACCCGAAGGCCTTCATCCTCCACGCGGCGTCGCATCATCACGCTTTCGCGCATTGTGAATGATTCTCGACTGCAGCCTCCCGTAGGAGTCTGGGCAGTGTCTCAGTCCCAGTGTGGCTGACCATCCTCTCAGACCAGCTACCCGTCTAAGCCTTGGTGAGCCATTACCTCACCAACAAGCTGATAGGGCTTGAGCCTATCCTCTAGCGAGAAGATCCCGAAGGATTCCTCCCCTTTGAACAATCCCGTATGCACGGGACGATCACATTCGGTATTACCCATCGTTTCCGATGGCTATCCCGAACTAGAGGGCAAGTTACTCAAGTATTCCTCACCCGTTCGCCGCTCTCACTTGTAGTCTTCATCCGAAGAATCCGTCTACAAGGTCTCGCTCGACTTGCATGCCTAATCCACGCCGCCAGCGTTCGTTCTGAGCCAGGATCAAACTCTCCAATCGAAATAGGGTTGGTTCGTTCCTACTCAAAGCTATCCAGTCTCGGGCCGAGGCCCTCAACCAAAACGCTTTAGGGTATTTGCGAGCCAAAATTAACTCGCACAAGCTTCCACAAATCACATCACTTCTGACTCGAAGTAATCTAACCTGCTATCATTTCAAAGAACAACGCGCGGACACACAGCTTCCCCGCTGTTTAGTTCGATTTGTATTCGAGACCCAAACAACCACGGAGGTGACGCCCTGTTTCCGCACAAGATTTCCCGCGCGGGATTCCCCGCACGAGCCCTTATATATCGGGCCAGCTGATGTCAAAGTCAACTGTCAAAATCCACCTCTTACTCAGCGTACCCGAACACTTTATCAAGCAGTCCGGGGCCTTGCAAAGAGACGCGGAAGTTAGTGCAATCTAAAACGAAGTCAACCGGGAACGGGAAAAAAATGCCGGGTAAATCCCACGCCCCTGGCATACGGCCCAAAAGCCCCCTCAAAATCAGGTCGCTACGACGCATTCACTCGTAAACTTCATCCCTATTAGCGCCTTTCCGCACGAAAATACCGATTATATAGGGAATACAGCGCTTAGGAAAGTATCGCTCCCCCTAAACGATTTGGGTGTCATCATGGTACGATATTAGCTGGGTAAGGCCTTTTGCCTGGACCAGGCGTATGCATTATTAAACCATGCCGATAATCCAGACGCCCAGGTATTCCGGCCCGACCAATAATAATCGTCTAGACGAAAGCCCCATATGATCAGTTCTATCCAAGAACCGGATACCGCAATCCAGTTCCCCTTCCCCTGTCCCGGCTACAGCCCCGGCAATAAACTTCGCGCCGACAAGCGTTATCAATCGTTTCTCGCCGTGCGTGCCACCGACGACCAGCGCGTGATCCTCGACTTCATTCTCGCGGATTTCACCCCGCCGAAGGAAGAACATGGGGAGTTCGAAGGCCGGGTGCAGAAATTACTCGGGCTTCAACACCCCGGCATCTTTCGCCTGTCCAAGCTGGAGCAGCCGGACGAAAACTGTGTGCTCGTCCATGAGGAAGCTCCGATGCAAACGCTTCCGGCATTCATTGCGGAACACGGATGTCCTCCCCTGGAAGACGCGGTGGATATGTTAACAAATCTTGCAGATGCCCTCGCCTATGCCTGGCGCCGGAAAAACCTGGCTCACCAGGAACTGGGACCCGACCAGGTGATGATGGACCAGGACCACCACCCACGTATCCGCGATCTGGGTATCGCGGACCTCTTCCCGGGAAGCAGCTCCCGAGGTCGCATCGATGTCCGAAAAGATATGCAGGGATTGGTGAGTGTGTTCAGGGTCTTAACCAATACGACCACGGGCCCGTTCCCTGAAAGTCTAGCCCCCCACGTGGCGGAGATCCTGACCCGCATGGAGTCGCCCGAAATTTATCGGCGCCCGGCGGACTGGGAAGATGTCTGCGCACGCTTACGCGCTCCCGCCAGCGTGCCGGAGCGAAAAAATGAGGCCAGTAAAGAATGGCATCCCACCCAATACCGACCACAAAAAGGCTTTCGCCTGCCGAAGACCATTCCCGGTCGCCTGGCCTTCACGGGAGGTATCGCACTCGTCGCACTCCTGGCGGTGGGCATCCTGATCGGTGCGGACTATAAAAAGAACCGGCAAGCGCGCATACAGCTGAATGAGGCCATTGCCTTCAAGTCGGCATCCCCGGATAAACACAACGACCTGATCGATCGTCTCAATCGTATATTGGCGCGCGACATAAAGGATCCGGTCAGGCAGCAGATCGCGGACGAGCTTGCCAACGCAGAAGCGGCCCGCAGCAGGGTAAATTACCAGATACTCTCCGTATTGGATCGGGAGGCCGCTCAACACATCGAGTTGAACGACTTTGGCGCAGCGGCTCATACCTACCACGCATACAATGGACCACAAATCGTTGAATCTCGCCCCCACCGCGAAAGGCGCGTACGTTTGCTTGAAAGAATGACCCGCCAACCCGCCCGCGGCAGGGCGGCGGCCGTACCCGACCCGGATCCGAACCAACTATTAACTGACATTCTTGATATACGGCCTGAACAGACGGCGTCGCTGGAGGACACCATGCGCATGGACATGGCCCAACGCGCACTGGCATGGCAGTATCAATATGAAGGCTTATTGGGATTTATCGGAGCCACCTCACCCTACGACCCCGACTTGGTGAGCAAGGCCGGTCGCGATCTGGAGGCCTACCGGGCCACCCGTGTTTTGCCGCGCAATGCCCCCGAGAACCCCGATATGCTCAACTCCATCCATGGCTGGGCACGGATCAAGCGGGACGAACTGTACCGCCAGGTAATCGCCTTGAGTCGGTATTATGACAAGAACGGCCCGGTTCCCGGCAAACCCGGTCCGGCTTCCCTGGAGTAGGGACTTACCTGGCTGCCACCCCGAGTGCCGCCAACCTGGCCGCGATATCCGCACCCGCCGTGTCGAAGTTGATCTTCTTGTCGATGGCCAGCACCTTGCCGTCCGCTCCGACATAATAGGTCCAACGATTGGAGAAGCCACGCTCGGCATTTAACACCCCGAAAGCCTTCGAGGCCTGGTGATCCGGGTCACTCAGGATGGGGTAATCCAATTCCAACTCCTCGGCAAAGGCCTTGTTCTTCTTCGCCGGATCGCAACTGGCAGCGAAATAGTTCACCTTGAATGCGCGGATTGCATCGCCGCCCGCACGGAGCGACTGGCATTGTTTCGTTCATCCGCCGGTGAACGCCTTGGGGAACCAGGCCATCACGAAGGCATCGCCCTTCAGGTCGGCACGGGTGTAGGTCTTGCCGTCACTTCCCACCATGGAAAAGTCCGGGGCGGCATCGCCGACGTTAATTTCCGCCTGGACCATCACTGTAGCGCAGGCCATGGACATTATCAGACACCATTTCATAAAAAGTCCTCATACGTTTCTTGCCGAGCAGGCTGAACCATCGCCGCAATGATGTCAAAACCAGAATGCCTTAGCGGCACTTAATTCAGACGGAGACGGTATACCCGGTAGGACCCGGGCGCGTCATCGTATACGGCCGTTTCGAGACCTTCTGTCGTTTCCACCAGGCCCGCCGCAGGACCAAAGGGGCCTGCCGGGTGGCCTGACACTTCGAGCGTATACCCGGTCAGGCTGGAAGGCCAGGCCACGCGGACCCTCCCATCGGTCGTCCGGGTGACCCGCAGGTTGACTACGGGAACACTATCCGGTGCATCCGGCCCGGCGACAAAACTGGCCTGCACATCCGCCTCGGTCATCGCGCCCGACCAGATCCGGAACTCATTGTACGCACCGCTCAGGTAAGGGTCATTGAACTGCGAGCGGCCGAGCCAGTTGTTCAGGTCGTTCAAGTCGGAAAGCTGCATATGCAAGGTGCCAGACCCGGCAAACACGCCATCGAGGTACATGGATACCGTCCCGCGTTCCCCGTCCCAGACCACCACCGAATGCGTTTCCGCGCCCAGCGCGTGCGCAACGTTGTACGTGATCCGGCGCTCCTGTCTCGGCGGCGATACCTGGTACCCGAAGATGGTATTCCCACCGCTGTAGGGCGTCAGGAAAATGTAGGGCACATTCGCGGCACCCGGGGCGACATTCTCCCCGCCATCGCTAAGCCCGAAATCATACATGCGCTGCCAGTTGGAAGCTCCCGGGCCGTTCCAGGTGAACCAGCACTCGAAGGTCGCATTCGTACCCAGGCTGGAAATCATGCCGTTGGGCAGGTTCACGTAATCCCCGCCGCTGTCCGAACGCTGGGACCCATCATTGCCCAGGACCAGGGTGCCATTGGTGTATACACTGGTGCCGGTGAAGTTCGTAAGCGCACCATGGGCACCCCCGACCGCGTCATCGCTGTTGCCGGTGAAGGGATACCGGTGCACCAGGTCGAGCGGACGTGCACGCGTAACCGTGACAAGCTCGGGGTTGGAATCCTGGCCGCCGAAGGAGGCCATCAGCGTGGTGGTCCCTTCCAGCAAGCCGATCACCCGGCCATCCGGGTCGAAAACCGCCACGGAGGAATCACTTGAGCTGTATACCACCCCGGTCAGGGAACAGGCATTCACGTTGGAGACCGACGCGTAATCCACGAACAAGTCCGGGACCAGGATGTCCTCGTTGCTCATCGTCGGGGCGGCCGCCAGGTGGAGGGCCACCACGGGTCCCAGGTCGCCTGGCGGCAAGGCATCCGGACCTGCGGCACCATGGATCCCGACAGCCGACGCATCCAGGACCCCGTCGTAGATTCGGAACTCGTCCACGGACGCCTGCAGGTACGGATCGGTCCCGTAGAGGGATCGCCCGATCCAGAGCAGGGTGCTATCGATCCTTTCCAGGGTATCGGTGACATCGTTCCGCTCGGCCACCAGGCAACCGTCCAGGTACAACTGCATGCGCTGTGCCCGGGGATGGAACACGCAGACAACGTGGACATGGGTCCGTCCATCCAGCGTGTAGGGCATATCCAGGTTGAACGGCAAAGCACCCCCCGGACCGTCATTGGTGAATTCAACCCGGCTGATCCCCCCGTTCCCATGCGGACTGAACATCGCGTAGCGCTGGCCCGCGCCGCTGGCGTTCTGGCTGCCGAAATCAAAGAGCCGGGCCCAAACCGGGTTTATCCCGAAACTCGCCCAGGCTTCCACCGTCAGGGCATAGTACCCGTCGATCAGGCCGGCCGGCAAGTGCAGGTAGTGCTGCAGGGTTGACTCCAGGGCTATTTCATCCCCGCTGAACGCGTGGCCGTTCGGCGAAACCGCATCGGCCCCGCCCACGGAATCGACCAGGTTGGACGTGAAGCTGTAGCGATGCCTCAAGGTCGCCGAAGGCTCACTGACCTGGAGGGTCAGGGTGGTGATCTTGGTCTCGAACTGGATCGCAAAATATTCCGAGCCCGGCTTCAGCGCACGGACCAGGCCGCCCGGGTCGACCTGGATCACCCCGATGCCCTGGGCGGCATAAATGATATTCGAGGCCGTGACATTGATGTTGGAGACATTCTCGTAGTCGGCAAAAACTACCACTTGCTCGGTCGTACCGGGGAACAGATTCGTGAACGCCACCTCCGCCCGAATAGCCAGGAGGGCGCCCCGGCCCTGGCCGGTGGTATCGACCAGGTCCGGACCGGCAATAAAGCTGCCCTGCACCTCTTCCGCCGACAGGACCCGGTCATAAATGCGGACCTCGTCGAAA
>JAYGFS010000047.1:0-4855 GCA_046581765.1 Verrucomicrobiota bacterium | reverse complement strand
AGTGACGCTGTTGATCGGGCTCCCGCCAACAGTGAGATTCATCCCGTTGGCATAGGTGTCGTGCGAAGTGGCAGTGATAACGGTGCTCCAGACCGTGTCGATGCGATCATAGGCTGTGATGTCATCGCCCGTATAGGTCGTGCCGTTATACATCTCCACGCGAAAACCGCCGTTGCCATCGTCACGCTGATGCGAAATGTCATTAAGCCCGACGTTGTAGGCGTAGGTGCCGGATGTGGCAAGCGGCGCGCCATCCTGGTAATGGCCGAGCCAGAAGATGGTGAAGTCGTTGGTGCCGGCATTGGCCAGGCTTCCCGAGAGAAAACGGCCGTCGGCCACCGGGCTGGGGTCGTCGAAAATCAAGCGGGCGCTACCGTCGTAGGTAATGAGCTCAGCTGCACCGCTACCGCGTTGCGTGGACGAGGCGACCATGCCCGGGAGCAGCCTGCCGTCGCCGTCCACCGGGGTCCAGGATTCGACGACGGTGCCGGTAGTCGCAACCCCGGTGCGGCCATCATAGTGGGCAACCAGCGCCGCCCGGGCAGAGGCCGAAAGCCCTGGCACATCGTCGAACAGGCTCGCAGATGTATCAGAGAGACCGATTGAGGAGATGGCGAGGGTCGCCGATAAGAATCCAAGTTTCATCGTTGTGGTTCGGATTGGACAGGGGCATTGCGATAAACCCTGCCCAAATTTTGACAGAAACCCCAGTCATTTTGGGAGCCTATTCCTCCTTTGTCCCGTTTCCTCGTGAATTTTCACCCCATCTTCCCCAGTTTCCAAGCCTCCAGGAAACGCGGCCCGGGAAGGAACATCCCGGCAATTCACAGCCCATGGTTATGCGCTGGTGGGCAGGGAAGGATTCGAACCTTCGAAGGCGTAAGCCAACAGATTTACAGTCTGCCCCGTTTAACCACTTCGGTACCTACCCTTAAAGTGCGGGGCGGAGGGGCTATGCCGGGGACTTCTTCCGCTCAAGCCTAAAATATCAGGGTGAATCGAAGTGCTCCGGCCTTGCATGAAGGAACCGGGGCCGTTAAGGGGCATGCGTCATGCCTATTGCGACTCTCGAGCAATACCGCCAGATGCTGGATGCCGCCCAGAAGGGTGGATATGCCTATCCCGCAATCAATATCGCTTCCCTGACAACCGCCAACGGGGCCCTCAAGGCCTTCTCCGAGGCCCATTCGGACGGGATCATCCAGCTCTCCTCCGGGGGGGGCAGTTTGCCTCCGGTCTCGCAGTCAATGATGCGGCCTATGGATATCACCCTCGACGGCCACCGGACCACGCTGAAGATTTTCAACCTATTCGCCAGGCCCGAGGCAAAGCCGGAGTAGCCCCCGGGTCGCCCGCGCAGCAGCTGCCATGCAAATTATAACTCCGACTCGTTTAAACCGTTCCCTGGCCGATGTTGTCCGCGACTTCGAGTCCTTCGGCATCTGGAATGAGGTGCTCGCTGCGGTCGAGGTGAAGCTGGTGCCCGTGGGGATGGCGTATGGCTACAAGTACAACGGTGCGGATGGGGCCATTGAGATCCCCGCGCTCAGCATCCACCGGCTGTGCGAGCTGTTCGGCTACGAGGAATATGAGCTCGAGGATATTCTCCGGCACGAGTATGGCCACGCGATCGCGGATCTGTATCCCCGGCTCACCCGCACCTGGCGCTTCCGTTGCGTCTTTGCCGGCAGCTATGACCGCGGGCCGTCGGCGACCCGGTACCATCCCCGGAAGCACATCACCCCCTATGCCGCGAGCGAGCCGGCGGAGGATTTCTGCGAGGTGTTCACCTGTTACGTAAAGCACCGCGGAAAGCGGCAAGGACCGATTAATACGTTCACCCTCCGCCTGAAATGGTTTTTCGTCGGCCGCCTGCTACGCGCGATCCGGCGCGGTCGGCATAGCGGGTAGGGGGGAGCTCCCCGGATGAAGGGTCCCCGGCGCAGCCGGGGCTGCGGGAAGCCAGGCGGGCGATGGACCGGGCGAAGGAGGTGGGGATCCAGGCGGGATTGCGCTGCTCCGTACGCGCGCTCAAATACCTGTACTTTGCCGTTTATTTACCCGGTTTTTGGGTGCTATATGGGGGAGCCGGAAAAAACATTAAAAGTGAACTTGCGTTCACGAAATGGGCCTGCTACGGGTATGCCCATGAAAACACTAGAAAAACCAGCGAAGAAGGACGTAGAGATGGCCGCAAAACCGAAGGAGACCGAGGAAAAGCTTGCGGTAACCGATAAAAAGGAGTCCGCCGGGAAGGCTGCTGCGGCGGGTGGAAATCAGTTGCCCCCCCGCGATCCGGATGCCTTGAATGACGTAATCGCCCAGATCACCAAGCAGTTTGGCGACGGCGCCATCATGAAGCTGGGGGCCGCGGAAGGCTCCTCGCCCGCTGAAGGAGTGATTTCGACCGGCGCGCTGACCCTCGACCTCGCCCTGGGGATCGGCGGGATTCCGCGCGGGCGCGTGGTTGAGATTTACGGGCCGGAATCCTCGGGCAAGACCACCCTGATGCTGCACGTGGTGGCCAGCGTCCAGAAGGCCGGTGGCCAGGCGGCCTTCATCGATACCGAGCATGCATTGGACCCGGTGTATGCCCGCAAGATCGGGGTGAACCTGGACGAGCTGCTGGTCTCCCAGCCGGACTCCGGGGAAGAGGCGATGAACATCTGTGAAGCCCTGGTGAAGAGCCATGCGGTAGACATCGTCGTGGTGGATTCCGTGGCTGCGCTTGCCCCGAAGGCCGAACTTGAGGGCGAGATGGGCCAGAGCCACGTCGGCCTGCAGGCGCGCCTGATGTCCCAGGCCCTGCGGAAGCTGACGGGGTCGATCAACCGGTCCAAGACCACGGTGCTGTTTACCAACCAGATCCGCGAGAAAATTGGCGTGATGTTCGGTTCGCCGGAAACCACCCCGGGGGGCCGCGCGCTGAAGTTCTATTCGTCGATCCGTATGGACATTCGCCGGATTGCGACGCTCAAGGACAACAAGGGTGAAGCCTACGGAAACCGCGCGAAGGTGAAGGTCGTGAAGAACAAGGTCGCGCCGCCTTTCCGTGAGGCGGAATTCGATATCCTGTATTCCGAGGGCATTTCCTGGATCGGTTCCATCATCGATTGTGCGATTACGCACGGCCTGATCGAGAAGCGGGGCTCCTGGCTCTCCTTCGATGGTCAGCAGCTCGGCCAGGGCCGGGAGTCGGCCAGGGAGGCGCTGAAGGCCGATCCGGATCTTGTGCAGACCCTGGTCGACCGGGTAAAGGCAAAGGTCAACGGGTCCGAGCTCCCCGAGGCTTAGGCGCGCTGGGCGGGCCGTGCGACCCGCCGATTTTTCTTGGCCCGATTTTTCTTGGCCCGGTCTTCGCGGTTGCTGCCCGGGATACCGTTTTCGTGTCTCAAAAAACCACGACGCAAGCGGGTAGGGCCGCGCGCAGCTTTCCTACCCCGGCCTCGCTGATCCGGCTCCCCTTGAGCCGCAAGGTCTTGAGCTGCTGGAGCCCGATGATCACCGGGATGCTCGCATCGCTCACCCGGGTATGCATCAGGTTCAGCGACTCGAGCCGGGTCAGCCCGGCGAGCTGCCGGATACCGGCATCGCTGACCTGTGTCTCGCGCAATCCCAGGTAGACCAGGTCCTTCAGGCCACCCAGGTGCTTGATCCCTGCATCGCTGATGAGCGTCCCGCCGATGGGCAGGTGCCGCAGGTGTTTCATGCCGCCGATCAGCTTCAAGGCCCCATCCCCGATCCGGGTTTTCCAGAGGTTCAGCCATTCCAGCCGGTCGCAGCCGGCGAGATGGGCGATGCCCGCATCGGTGATCGCGGTTTGTTCCAGGGAGAGGTCGGTGATAAAGGGCAACCAGCCGACGAGGTGCAGGTCCTCGTCCTGGATCTCCAGCTGGTTTGCCACCAGTTCCCTTACGTGCCCGTCCGCCTCGAACACCGTGATCCCCCGTTTCTTCAGGGCGCCTACGATTTCGTGTTCCGGTGTAGGCCGCGGGGCATCCCAGCGCAGCTTGTACAGGCGCTGGTCGGGCAGATGCATGGGTGCTCGTTTCGAGAAGCGAAGCCGGTGGCCCCACGAGTGATCCAACTCCGCCTGTTGCCAGACCCGTTCGCCGCTTTCAGGGTGGAGATCGATGGATTTAACCCTGGCCAGTCCTCCCAGCTCCACGTCCTTGGTGAATACCCCGGTCGATACCCGGAAGCGGTACGCGGCGCTGTTGGTGGTGATGAAGAGTTCGCCCTCTTTCGCGGGGGACAGATCGTGCCCCCCCTGGCTGGGCAGCTGAAAGGTCTCGGTGATCTGCAGGTTCCGGTCGAGCTTCAGCAGCACGGATTGGCCCAGTGCCCAGCAGGTTTCACGCGCGGCATCCCAGGTCACCCCGTGCGCGCCTTTCAGCGGGATGGCCTTCAGGGGTGGGGCACTCAGCCCTGACTTCCGGCGATTGAAGATGTACAGGTGGTCGCCCCCGGTGCTCGCGGCTACCGCGACCCGCATGCCCGGGAGCAGGCAGGCACTGTGGGCATTCCTGGCCCGGGTGTAAAACGCGCAATGCTTGCTCGACCGGTGAATCAAGGCGACCCCGCCACTCGACGAGGTGATGAGAATAAATCCGCCGATGGGTTTGCATTCGTCCGTGTTGCGGAAGAGGGCCTGTGCCTCCGCCGGGATTTGCGGGGAGTCCGAGGCCTGCCAGCTCCATTGTTCCCTGCCGCTTTCGTCCACGATGAAAACCCGCTCCGTGCCACAGCAGATGACGGAATCTGCGTGCCCCAGTGAGCAGATGAAAAGGAGGAGCACGCAAGGTCTGAACATGACGGAAGTATAAGCGCATCCGCTTCAAAATCGTGACTATTC
>JAYGFS010000409.1:0-2037 GCA_046581765.1 Verrucomicrobiota bacterium | reverse complement strand
GAACGGCCCATGAGTATATCGAAGGCCTTCATCCGCGAAGAAATATCCGCTGAGTCCACATCTTCATCGGAAATGGAATAGAGAAACGTGTCGGACATCTTCATCGCCAGGGCGGCGCGGATCGCCAGCACCGCTTTGGGGTTGCCCCTGAAAATGCATTCCGGGTCCCATCTAGACAGGGCATCGAATACCGTCTGCTGCCTCACATCAAACAGTGCCGCGATCTTCCGTTGCGACCATCCGAGGGTCGCTAGCCCCAGGTATGCTTGAACTTTCAATGGAGTCGCTGCCAACTGCCTGCCCAGTTGCTCCAGGGTGACGGGATCAAACTGCTCCAGCAGGGCTGCCATCCGCTCACCCTCCGCATGACAGGAAAAGTCCGCTGTAACCAGGGCCATGTTTCGGGTGGTTTTACGTTCGGTCGGGGCCAGTTTTTTGGATCGATCAGGCATGGTACAGTCTACCATACAGGCCCGGGTCTCGGCAAACCGCCGCGGTAATTAACGCCTCTCGTAACACGAGAATCTATATGTATAGGAATGGAGGGGGGCAGGCGGGGGGGAAGGTGGGTGGGGTCGCTGCCTCGCGGGCCGCGGTGATCTACAACGGAACGCAAATCCAGGGGGCACCATCATATACTACGGTGCCTGGTGAGTCCACGGCCAGCGGTTCTATAATCCTTATGGACGGTGTGAACGTAGTGGATTTCAGGCAACAGGTTGTAAGTTCTGTTGTAACTTTACGTAACCGGGCGTATACAAATTTCGTATCACCTTGTAGCGGTTGATGTTGCAACATTTAAGGGATGGTACACCCGAGAGGATTCGAACCTCCACATGATTGCTCATACTAGAACCTGAATCTAGCGCGTCTGCCAGTTCCGCCACGGGTGCATCGGGACACGGACTACCTATCCCAAGCGGGCACAATGTCAATAAACTAGCCGGGTGAAAAACCCGGGCGGGGGCGTGCTCAGGGCTTGAGCTTGCTGACACCGGAGACCCGGATATTTCCGCGCTCGTCCCGGCGAAAACCCACCTCGCCATAGCCGAGGGTGTACAGGTTGCGCTCATCGTACTGCCCCTCGGGCGTATAGACATGGTGCATGAAGAGCTTGGGCGAACGCCGGTGCAGGACGTGGATCCGGTTGCGGGTATCGATGATCATCTGGGGATCAAACCCGTCGATCATCCGGTCGAGGGTATGCACCCCGTAGTTGATCCGGCCATTGCCGTCATCGACCCGGAGGAAGAGAAAGATGCCCACGTTGCTTCGGCTCTGCTTGCGCAGCGACCACTCGCGGTGGGGCCTCGGGATGGTCAATTTCTGTACCTCGACCCCCTGGTAGACATCGAAGAACTGGCGGGGGGAGGTGTATTGTGTATTGCCCATCCGCACCCCCGCGGATATCCGGTAACTGTCCACCTTGTTCATCAGGTACTTGGTGTTGATATAGATCAGGATGTCCCTCGATTGATGTGGCTTAACGATCACCGGCTCTTTCAACAGGGGTTTCGGCTCTTTCCCCAGGGGATCGTTCAATTGCTTTTTATTCAGTTTGTAGGCTCCCTTGAGCGACTTTTCCGCGGCAAGCATGTGCTTGGTGACTTCGCTCGTCTGCTTCACCCGCTTATTCTTCTGAATTGCCCGAAGTCCTTCCAGGGCCTTCTCCAGGTTGGTCCTGGGGAGATCCGCGTTTTTGAGCGCCTGCAATAGCCCTTGGATGTTCTCGACTTCCGCTCGATCCTGCGGATACCCGCGGCTGTTCTTGATCTCAAAAGAGAGGCGTGCGGAAACGTGGCCCGGATCTGGAGCAGGCCCAGGGATTCCTTCGCCGTTCCCGTGCAACCAAATGGGGCGTGGACCCGTGTTCCGCACGGTCAACGTGACCTGGATCGGCTCGAACAGGATATACTTTTTATACTCCACCTCGCAGCTGAGTTCCACCTGGGCCAGCAGGCCGGGCGAGGCACAAAGGGTCACCACGAGGGCAAGCAGGGGGGAGAATCTTTTCATGAGGATAGCCTATCGCCCGAT
>JAYGFS010000039.1:0-2193 GCA_046581765.1 Verrucomicrobiota bacterium | reverse complement strand
GGGGAATTCGAGGAGCAGGTACTGCTCTTCACCTACCGGACCGACTGCGTGGGCTATGGGCTCGGCGGGCGCTGGATTGCCGGCGACGACGACATTATCGAGGAGGACGATGAGTGGCAGGTATGGGGGCAGATCTGGCTCACCGCCTTTCCCCAGGGCATCGTCGAGATGGGAAAATAATGGAGGATTCCTGAGCCATTGAAAAACAGTCATCCATCGCGTACAGTGCGCCCATGAAAAGCAAAAGTGGATTTTCCCTGGTTGAGATCCTCGTGGTCTTGATGATTATCTCGATCCTCGCCACCGTGGTCACGGTCAACGTGCTGAACACGCCGGACAAGGGTAAGCGTGCGGCGACCATAGCCAACATGAAGGCCCTGGAGACCGCGGTCGTCAGCTACAACCTTGCGAATGGGCTCCCCACCCAGCCGCAGGGCCTCCAGGCCCTGGTGGCGATGCCCCTCCTGACCCCCATCCCGAAAAATTACCCCGCTGGTGGATACCTCGGCACGCGCGAGCTGCCCACGGACGGCTGGGGTAATCCCTTCATCTACCTGACGCCCGGCCGGGACGGAATATCGCGCTACGAAATCATCAGCTACGGCTCCGACGGTCAACCGGGCGGCGAAGACTTCGCGGCGGATATCAGCTCCGCTCATCCGAACACCTTCAAGTAAGCCGTGAAATCCGGATACAGCCTGGTTGAAACCCTGATTGCGCTGGTCATCCTCCTGTTGATGATTCACGCGATCGGAAGCTCCCTGGTCACGGTCATGATCGTCGAGCGGCGGGCCCTGCGCATCGGGGAACTCGCCCGGGTCAGCCGGGACCTGGTCACCGACCACTTGCTCGGCCTGGACACCGAGCGCATCCTTGAGGACTGGCCGCATGAACAATGGGCGCTGGCCTTTGAGCCCTATGATCCACGCACCGTAGGCATCATCGGCATGGAGCAGGACCGCTGGCGCATCGCGGCCCGGGACGGGCTGGAGCCCATGCTCGACCTATACCTCGCCACTCCCTTGCCCCGGGCCCTGCCATGATACGCAACATCTGCTACCAGGTCGCCTTCTGGCTCTACCTGCTGATCATTCTGCCCGAGGAGTGGGGCGTACGGCGGATGTTCAAGACGGGGGATCGGCGCGAGGCGCGGCGCCGGGCCATCGAGCGGGCCCAGCACTGGGCCGCCTTCTGTGTTCGGCGAACCGGAAGCACGGTCAAGGTGCACGGCAAGGTGGCCCTCGCCGAGGGGCAGGGGGCCCTGTTCGTGGGCAATCACCAGGGGTCCTTTGACATCCCCCTGCTCATCGCTTTCATGGGGCACCCCATCGCCTTTATCGCGAAAATTGAACTCCGCAAGGTGCCCCTGGTCGGCGCCTGGATGGAGCACATCGGCTGCCTCTTCCTCGACCGTGGCGACAAGCGCCAGGCTGTAGCCCTGATGCGGGAAGCCACGAGCGCCCTCCAGGAGGGCTACAGCCTGGTGATTTATCCCGAGGGCACGCGCAGCAACAGCCACGAAATGGCACCCTTCAAGTCCGGCAGCGTCAACCTCGCCATACGCGCGGGGGTGCCGATCATCCCTTTCACCATCAATCATACCTGGAAGATGCGTGACATGCGGCATGGGGGGATTCACCCCACCCAGATCGAGCTCTTTATCGGGGATCCCATTCCCACCGAGGGCCTGGGCAAGGAGGCGAAAGACGGCTTGACCGAGCGGGTTCGCGAGCGCATCGCCGCCCATTTGCTCATGCCGGATGGCCAGCCCCAGTTCCCCGAATTGCGCGCCGGGTGAGGACCCGGATGCTCCCCGCTATTTGCCGTTGAAACCCGTTGACAATCACCCGTTTCTGCGTAATTTCCCCCCTCTTACCACGGCGCCCCCTTCGTCTAGTGGCCTAGGACTCCGGATTTTCATTCCGGCAACAGGGGTTCGAGTCCCCTAGGGGGTGCCAGCTTTTTCTCTCGCCCACTCACTACCTCGCAAATCATTGCAACCGGTGACTTTACGGGTGTTCTATAACCTTCTTCTTTCGAATAGCTCAATCCGTCCGGGTATAGAACACGCACCAGGCGCTGGCGATTGTCCAAGTCGCCCTCAAGCTCTTTCCACAACGCCGCCGCATTGCCCTCCAGTATATGCCCCGTTGTGCAGCCAGTTACAGAATCGTATCGCGTCGGAAAAACTCA
>JAYGFS010000348.1:0-1927 GCA_046581765.1 Verrucomicrobiota bacterium | reverse complement strand
TGGCATAATCCTTGTAGCGGGCCTTTTTACCGGCTGTCGGCTTCCTCGCGAGCGATTTTCCCATCTCCTTCCGCTTGCTGAGGGTCACCTCGCGCCTGGCTATTTGCCCATTGAGTTTCGCCTCGGCACTGGCCACCACAGCAGAGGCACCCCGGCCCGCGAATGCCGATGCCTTGCCGCTGGTCATGGAAAGCATCTTGTCCTGGGCCATGAGGCGCCCGCGCTGCCGCACTTCAGCGAGCTTTTCGCCCGCCTCGTCAAAATCGAGTGCGCCCGACCAGATCGAGATGTCAAAGCGTTTCCCGAAAGCCGCGAGCTGGGGTGGGAGCAGGTCGTAGAGGTCGTGTACATGGCGCTGGATGGATGGTCGCTGCTCCGGCATCTGCCTCCCGAGCAGCAGGCGTTCCGCCAGGTTCAGCCGGTTGAATTTCCACGCCTCCGTATACGCATCGAGCCCGGACTTGAGCAGCCAATGATCCATGAAGGTCGGATCCTTCTTGTTCTTCAAGTAGGGCGCGATGACCCGGGTGAAGAATGCGGGATCCTTGCGGGAGAGAAAGAAGCTCAACTCGTGCGAGGCATACTTGGCATAGAGTTCCTGTTTTTTCGCCTCGTCGAGCTCCGGCCAGGTGAGCAGGAAGGCGAACTCGTTGAAATGCGCGTTGTCGTTCAGCGTGGCCAGCAGCCGGTATACACTGCCGATGGTATCGTAGGTTTCGTAATCAGAGGTTGTCACGTCATCCAGGCTGAAGGCCTGGCCTGTGGGTACGACCGTGATCAATTTTTGCTCGGTGAAGTGCTTGGCTGGATCCAGGTTGTTCGCCAGGCGCAGGTCCTGCCGCTTGCGCTCGGTGTCCGGGAGGGCCACCTCGGTAAAGAACGAACTGCGCGGGCCGGCCACGAAGATTTGCAAGGTCGTCTTGTCCCCGAGCAAGTCCCGCTTGATCGTGATGAGACCCTCCTCGTCTGCGGCCAGGTTGCTCAGCTCAATCGCGGGCGTGCGGAGGAAGTCCAGGTTGGGGAAGCTGCCGCCTGCGACCGAGCCGCCGTAGCCCGCTGCTTCCCGCTTGGCGGCAGCGTCGAAGGCTTCTGCCATGGACTCGAGCGCTTCATCCAGCGCGAGTTCTTCCACCCCGGCATCCGTCTTGCGGATGGCCCAGGGATTGAGTAGCAATCCCGGGCGTTCCAGCATGTTGCCCGGGTACTTCGGCTGGTTTCGACGCTCGAGAATGTAGCGATACTCGTCACCAATATTGCGCCCACTCGCGTAGAAGGAAAGGGGTGAGCGCCGCATGACCTGGATGGGCGCGGGCGTTCCATGGAAATTGAGTTGCGGGTAGATCCGGTGATCCGGCTGGTACCGAACCGCGTAGACATGTACGCGGGTGAAGGGGTCCGCGTTGCCGAGCTGGATCTGGACCGTATCCTTGGCCACCGCCACTTGCTTCACGTATAACGGGGCCTCGGGCGAGCGCTCCAGGGAGCGGGTGCCGGACACGACCTGGCCACCCATCACCTCGCCCGCGGTCAGGCGGATCGGAATGCGGGCCAGCAAGGGCTTAATGGTCAACTCGTAGTCGCCCGCCGGCAGATCGCTGATGCGCAGCAGGCCTTCCTTATATGCCAGGGCCTGGTTGTGTAGGCGGATGTATCGCCCGGATCGTTGCTCGACCAGGGACAACTGGCTGGCTGCATCGCCCTCCAGCATCAAGGGGAGCAGGATATCCTCACCCGCCTTGCCCTGGAGCACGCGCGGGATACTGCTGGTCGACCGGAGCGGATGCCAGGTGAGCTCGCGGCTTCCGTTCCTGACCTTGAACCATTCGATATCGGTAAGCGAACCGAGCAGGCATCGGCCATTTTCATCCGATTGCAGGTTCTGCCGCACGGACCCTTTGAACAGGCGATGCTTGAATTCAAACTGCAT
>JAYGFS010000141.1:0-1804 GCA_046581765.1 Verrucomicrobiota bacterium | reverse complement strand
ATGCCCCGCCAAGGCGTGCAGGGACGCCTCGCGCCATGGTCGATGCGGAGTTGGACCTGGGCATGGCAGGTGAAAAACATAAACCCCCTAAGGGGAGAAACAAAATGATGAATAGACGCGAGATGATTCAGCGGGCTGCGTTCACCGCGGCTGCGATGGCAACGCCAGGTCTCTTTGCAGAGGAGCTGACGAGGACGGCGTTCCAGACCGAAGGGCCGTTCTATCCCAACAAGTTGCCGCTCGACACCGACAACGACCTGTTGATCATCAACGACGGGATCACGCCCGCCATTGGCGAGGTTACCCACCTGACCGGCCGTGTCCTGGGCCTCTCGGGCGAGCCTGTCCGCAACGCGCTGGTCGAGATCTGGCAGGTTGACAACAACGGCGTGTACATTCACACCGGGGCCCGCGACCAGGAGAAACGCGACGGGAACTTCCAGGGCTTCGGACGCTTCCTGACGAACAGCAAGGGCGAGTATTACTTCCGGACGATCAAGCCCGTCCAGTACGGTCCGCGAACCTCGCATATCCACCTCGCGGTGAAGCAAGGTTCCAAGCGGATGTTGACCACGCAGATCTACACCCAGGGCGATCCGCGGAACACGCGAGACCGGATCCTGAATTCAGTCACGGACGCGGCAGCCCGCGACCTGTTGATCGCCGAGTACAAGCCGCTCCCCGGTTCCAGGACGGGCGAGTTGGCGGTGAATTTCGACGTGGTCATCGGGGCCACTCCCGAGGACCCGAAACAGGACGGGGGCCGAAGCGGCCCACGTCGTCGAGGAGCTGCCCGGCAGCAATGATGTCCGTTTCACCAAAATGCTTAATGACCCCTCCACGGAGAATGAATAGATGTCCTGGAAAATAAGAAGTGCCCGCCTGCTTGGCTTCGCATCGGCCATCGCGTTGGTTGGCCTGTGCGCCCAGCCCGCCCATGCCCAGCTCTCTCCGCCGACCGGATCATCTTACGGTGGCAGCGTTCCGGACAGCAAGAAGGTCGTTTCCGGAATCACGTGGTACGGCGTGCTGCAGGATGGCCTGGATGAAGCGAAGCGAACCGGAAAGCCGATCCTCTTCATCACCGCGGCAGCGCAATGCAGCGGTGTGCCGGGCATGTGGTGACCAGGCAAGCAGAACATGGACAGGAGTTTCCTGTCCGACGAACAAATCATCCAGGCATCACGCGACTTTGTGTGCATTCGCACGGCAACCTACGAGGATAAAACCGAGGCGACCTTCCTGAAGTCGACGTTCATGGGGCGCGCTGGCGGTGACCTGCGGAACTTTGGCTTCTGTATCCTGTCCCCCGACGGGAAACGGCAACTTCGGCGCAGCCAACGCGGCCCGAATTTCGTATACGCGAACTCGAAAGAAATGGCAGCCGACCTGCGCCAGGTCGCCAGTCAATATTCCGCAAAGGCGACGGGCGGGGAATCGCACCCGGCGCTGCCACGAATGAAGAGCGTTCGCCTGGGAATCAACGTGGCAAGTTGTGATGGCTTGCCGAGTGTGGTTGTGCTTGGCAAGGACCAGGGCG
Organism: Verrucomicrobiota bacterium; assembly: GCA_046581765.1. Classification (GTDB taxonomy): domain Bacteria; phylum Verrucomicrobiota; class Kiritimatiellia; order SS1-B-03-39; family UBA6053; genus JAPYUI01. Next base: position 264 of record JAYGFS010000141.1, on the reverse strand, counting down.
CGGTCGACCGGCTGGACAAGAAGCTCGGTGCCGTCATCTGGGACGAGGAGCTGGCCGGCCGGTTCATCTACGCCTCGACGACGAAGCCCAGCGACCTGGATAGGGTCAGCGGGGCGAAATCGAAGACCGGAATCCTGATCATCAAGCCCGATGTATACGGCATGAAGGGCACCTTGATCGAGGCAATCGATGCGGATGTTTCCCGCGAGGATCTTAAGGCCGCGCTGCTTCGGGCGGCGGACCGCTTCACCCGAAATGCCAAGA
>JAYGFS010000082.1:0-8926 GCA_046581765.1 Verrucomicrobiota bacterium | reverse complement strand
GGCACCATCGACCTGAACAACAATCGCTGGCACCGCATGCACCTCGGACTCACCGTCCATGCCGGCGGAGGCTGCCTGGTCGATGTCAGCGTCACCCCGGATGTGCGGGGTGTGGCGGGATCGCCGGTGGTCTTTTTCGATGATTTCCTGATCGCTGACCTGGACCCCTACGAATACCGGGTCCAGTTTTCGGCCCGGACCGGCGGACAGTACGCGAACATGGATATCGACCGCTTGATCGTCAGTCGATCCGGCGTGGACGGTGTGCTCAAGCAGCACACGGTACTGGATGCCGAAATCCCCCGCTTGAAAACCGGGGCCAATGTGCTCGCGATCCACGGAGTGAATTACGCCACCACAAACCCCGACTTCCTGGTTTTCCCGACGCTCTCGGCAGAGGTCATCGAGGCCCCACTCCTTTCACCGAGCCGGTATTTTGACGAGACGACCCCACTGGATCCAAACGGCAGCGGAACCCTCGGCCCCGCCCTGGGGGTGTCTTTTTCGGAGCCGGGACGAGTCATTCGATCGGCCGAGGGCGACCTGATGCTCACGCTCACGACCCTGCAGACCAACGGGATGATTTACCTTACCACGAATGAGAATGTCCCCACGACCAATGATACGCTGTACACCACCCCGATCCCGATCGGCCAGAACACCGAGCTTCGCGCACGCGTCTTCGCCACCGGTTATTCGCCGGGCCCCGTTCACTCGGAATACTTTCTCAAGCTGCATGCGAGCACGGAGCCCGGCAGCTACAGTTCGGACCTTCCCATGGTCGTGGTATCCAATTTCGGTTCCGGCGATGTGCCCAATCCGGGCAGTGCGCGCCAGCCAGGCTATATTGCCATTTTCGAACCAGGGGGGACAGCCAACCGCAGTTCATTGACCAACCTTCCGACGAGCGTTAGCCGGGCGGGTTTCCGGAGCCGCGGCTCCTCTACCCTCAATTGGGCGAAGGGAAGCATGAGCTTTGAGGCCTGGGACGAGGATAATCTCGAGCGCACGATCACGCCGCTGGATTTCCCGGCCGAGTCGGACTTTATCCTCTACGGACCGTTCCATTTCGACCGGGCGATGATGCGCAACACCTTTGCCTACGAGATAAGCAACCAGATGGGCCGCTATGCGTCACGTACGCGGTATGTCGAGCTCCTCCTGGATACCAATGGAGGCGAGTTGAATTATGCGGATGATTACTGGGGGGTGTACATCCTGATGGAAAAAATTAAACGCGATGGGGACCGGGTGGATATCAACGCGCTCAGCCCCACGGACAATGCCGCCCCGGAAATCACGGGCGGTTACATATGGAAAGACGACCGCCTGGGTGCGGGCGAACAGGGTTTTAATGCGGGTGGGTTGAGCTTTGCCTATGTCTATCCCTCCGAGGGGACCATCACCGCCGCACAGGCGAGCTACTTGACGGATACGATCAATGCCGCCCAAACCGCCGTGGACGGACCCGACTTCATGGACCCGGACCTGGGCTATGCCGCACACATCGATATACCCTCCTGGGTCGATCACTGGTGGATCAATGTGCTGATGATGAATGTCGACGCCTTCGCGCTCAGTGACTACTGGCATAAGCCCCGGAACGGAAAACTCTTTGCGGGTCCGTCCTGGGATTTCGATCGCTCGGCCGGCTCCTACGACAGCCGCGATGACAACCCCTTGACCTGGAATCCGGGCAACAATACCCGCTTCTTCACCTACGGCTGGTACTTTCGGTTCTGGCAGGACCCCAACTGGGAACAGGCGGTCATCGATCGCTGGGGCGAACTGCGCCAGGAACTGGTCACCACAGGGAATATCGCCAGCATCCTGCATGGCTTTGAGGCCGACATTTCCGAATCCGCCGTGCGCAATTTTGCCAAATGGACCAGTAAGCCTCCGAACGGCGGCCTGGCGGGCGAAGTAACGATTCTGGAGAACTGGTTGGGCCAGCGCATCGGGTTTATCGATGGCCAGTTCCTCGCGACCCCCGCCTACAGCCAACCCGGGGGTCCCGTGAGCCCGGGCACCAGCATCACCTTGAGCGCAGCGGCCGGGCAGATTTACTACACCACCGACGGATCCGACCCGCGTGCGGCGGGCGGTGGGATCGCATCAAGTGCCTTGGTCTACAGCGTTGCGATCCCCCTGTCCGCCACCACGCGCATCCGTACGCGGGCCTACAACGCAGGCGCGCCTGAATTCAACTGGAGTGCGCCCGGGGATGCGACCTATGGCATTAACGTGCCGGCCGCTGCGGGAGATTTTGCCATAACGGAAATTCACTACCACCCGCTGCAAGCCTCGGCCGCGGAAACCAACGCCGGCTATTTTTCTGAAAATGATTTTGAATTCATCGAGCTGCAGAACACCTCGACGAACCTGGTCGACCTGGCGGGCGTTCAATTCACGAACGGGATCAGCTTCAACTTCGACAACAGCTCCGTGCTCAGCCTGGCACCGGGTGGACACGTGTTGCTGGTGCGAAATCCTGATGCCTTTGCCTTCCGCTATGGCGGAAGCCTTCCGGTGGCCGGCGTTTACGACGGTGGCCTGCGCGACAGCGGCGAGTGGGTTGCCCTGGTCGATGCACAGAGCAACACGATTCATAACTTTAAATACCTGGACGATGCGCCCTGGCCGGAAGCGGCCGACGGCACGGGACCCAGCCTGCAGGTAATCAGCACCCGAGGCGATTACAGCTCGCATACGAACTGGGTGCCCAGTGCCCAGGTGGGCGGGAGTCCCGGGAGCACCCCGGCCGACGATGGAGATGGCGATGGCATTCCGGATGTGTTTGAGCTGGCCCGTTTTTCAACGACCAACCTCGCCGGCCAGGGGGACTTCGACCTGGACGGCCAGAGCGACCTGGAGGAATACATCACGGGCACCAGCCTGACCAATGCCGCCGAACACCTGCAGTTGGATATCGTTTTCAGCAACCAGGTGCCAACCGTGGTGTTCAGCACGATTCGGGCGGAAGGCGCCGGCTATGGCGGCCTGCAACGCAGGTATCGACTCGAACGGAAATCCCCCCTGGATGATGCTGTCAACTGGACGCCGCCCCCGGGATGGACGGACCGCACCGGCGACGGATCCACTGCCCAGTATCCCGCGGTGGAAGCGCGAGATGCCTTCCGCCTGCAGACCTGGCTGGAATAAGCCGCCCGAGCCGCTTATTTCCGTCGGCGCAGTGCCGACATGACTTCTCGAAGTTCGGGGAAGCGCAGCACGGTGGCGCTGAGCCCGTAGACCAGGACCCCCAGGACAATGGTGAGGAGAACCGCAAGCAATTCCGGAATTTTCGGCAGGGAGCAGGCGGCTTTTGCCTGGCTAAGAATCGGATCGTAGGCAAAGAAGATCGCCAGGCCCATGAGTCCGGCACCCAGGGCAAAACGTAAACCGGCCCGTAAAACATCCGACCAGCCGGGATTGCCAAATCGACGATGAACAATGATGCCGAGGACAATCGCGTGGAAAGTCTCTGACAGGACGGTGGCGAATGCCAGGCCGGCATGCTTCAACTCATACGGCCATGTGATCACGAAGGTGATGTTGAGGACCAGGTTGAGGCAGACCGTGATGATCCCGATCTTCATCGGCGTCTTCGTGTCCTGGTGGCCATAAAAAACAGGCACAAAGATCTTCGCCAAGCTGAACACGATCAGGCCCGGGGCATAAAACCGCAGGGCGGAGGCGGTATAGCGGGTCGAATCCGCATCGAAATTTTTCCACTCAAAAATCAGGCCGACAATCGCGGGGGCCATGATCAGCAGGCCGACCGCGGCAGGCGTCATCATGAACAGGAGGCTGCGCATGGACTGGTTAATGGTGATCTGGATATTTTCCGCCTCGTTCTTCGCCACCTGCCCGGCAATCAGGGGCAACAGCACGGTGCCCATGGCGGTCGCGAATATACCAAGGGGCAGATAAATCAATCGTTCACTGAAGAACAAGGCCGCCGGCGCATGCGGACCTATCCAGAGTGCGAGAAGGCGGTCAACGATGACATTTACCTGGGTCACGGCCGCGCCCAGTGCGGCCGGCACCATGAGGGTAAGCACCTTCATGACTTTCCGATCTTTCATGTCCAGCGAAAGCCCCGGCACGTAGCCGTGGCGAATCAGGATGGGAAACTGGGCCGCGAGTTGTATGAATCCGGCGATAACGATACCCCAGGCCACGCCATAGATCCGATCTTCGGGGGCCATCCCAAAGCGCGGTGCAAGGACCACGATCGAGAAGATCATGACCAGGTTCAACAGGCAGGGCGTCGCCGCCGGAACAGAGAAATGATGAAATGAATTCAAGATTCCCATGCACAGGGCCACCAGGCAGATGAAGATCATGTAGGGCAGCATGATGCGTAACAGGCGCAAGATAAGATCCATTTTTGGACCGAAGCCCGGCATCTGCATCAAGCCGGTGGCGATCAGAATGCCGAGGATGGAAAATACCGAGAGGGTGACCAGGACCAGCGTGATCATCTTGCGCGCCAGGACCCAGGCCGCCGCATCCCCTTCTTCTTCCCGGACCTTTACAAAGACCGGCACAAAGGCCGAGGAGAGCGCCCCCTCACCGAAAAGGCGGCGAAAAAGATTCGGCACGGTGAACGCGACAACAAAGGCCGACATGGACATGGTGGTACCGAAAGCCCCGGCCATGAACACGTCACGAATCAGGCCCAGCACTCGACTGAGCATGGTAAATCCGCCGACCAGACTGGCGGACCGAATAACGTTTTTCCGATCCATCAGTCCGTGGTATTCGAGGTTTCGATGCAACCCGGATCACCGAGGGAGGACTCTGCATGATAGCGCTGCATCTCCCGGAGTTTGGCGTATTTCATCGCGACGCCAGCGGCAGAAATGGTGGCGATGATAAAGCCGCGCCGACCGTCAAAGATGCCGAGTTTTATGACGAAGGCCTTGAAAAAACGAAACCCGGGTCGAAAGAGGATATCCGACCAGCGAAAACGCCGCCCCGCCTTGTACATCGCTTCAGCACTGATCCCGCTAAAACGGTTCATGGTTTGCAGGTGATCGTGAATCCCGGAGTAGGTGTAATGCCAGATTTTCTCCTGGAAGCGGCGCACGGGACCTTCGACGATAACGATGTCGTGCGGTTCGCTCCCAGAAATACGGCTGGCCTGCTTTTTACACAGGCGCAATTTTACATCCGGGTTCCATTCGCCGTACTTGATCCATCGCCCCAGGTAAAACACCTGCCGCGGAAATTCAAATCCCATGTACTTGCCGGTACCGTCGTTGAACCAGCGAAGAATCTCGTCCTTCAATTCGGGTGAAATTTCCTCGTCGGCATCCAGGAAAAGTACCCAGTCGTTCGAGGCCTTTCGCAGCAGCGTTTCCCGCTGGGCGATATAACCCTTCCATTTTTCCTGGAAAACACACTCGGTATATTCACGACATATCTCAACCGTACGGTCATCACTGAAGCTGTCGACAACCACGATCTCGTCACACCAGGTGACACTTTCCAGGGAGCGCCGGATATTGTTCTCTTCATTATAGGCCATTATACAGGCGGATATTTTCGGACGTATCACGAGCAGACGGAGCCTTTCACGCATTCCCATACTTCTTCCGGGCGGATGGATGCAAGCGCGGCCTCCGCTTCAGGGGAAACCCGGGGGATATCCCGGCAACGCCTCTCGCTTTTCTGCAAGACCTGCGTGTGCGGGCCTAGCGGACCGGTTTTGGCTGGATCGGTCATGCCATACAGGGCGAATACCGGGGTTCCGGTGGCGGCGGCCAGATGCATGCCACCACTGTCGTTGGCGACCACGGCCGTCAGCAGGGAAAGGACCGCAGCAAAGGTTTTCAACCGGGTGGCACCGGCGAGATTGACCACCCGGTCCGTGCTTTCGGCGGCCCGAACCAAGCGGGCGCAGAGCGCTTCGTCGATTGAGGTTCCGAGCAAAACGATGCGCGCATCGCTCTCCTTGAGCACCCGGCGGATCAACTCAACAAAATGCGCCTCGGGCCATTGCTTGGATGAACCGCGAGCCGCTCCGGGGATACATCCCAAGCGGGGAGCCGGGCCGGAGGGCAGCAGGGCTTCGGCTTTCATGAGCTCGGCGGCGGGGACTCGGAGCTCAGGCAGGGGCAGGCCATCCGCCGGCTCATCAACCCCCAGCACGGAGCACATTTCAAACTGCTGGTGTCGGGCCAACCGGTCCGCGGAGTATTGAACCGGCCGATTTATTGCAAAGCCCCGATAGGCTCCTCGCACCCCGATGCGTTCACGGATGCCGCCCAGGCAGGGAACCAGGGCCGACCGGAAAGAGTTGGGCAAAATGTACGCTCGATCAAACCGTTCACCCGTCAATCGACGGGCGGTGGTATACACGCCGCGATTCCCGGGTTCGAGGATCTGGATATCATCGACGGCCTGGTGCATGTCCCACAAGCCCGCCAGGGGCGGCTTGGCCAGCATGGTAATCCGCCAATCCGGATGTTGTGCACGGAACAACTGAAGGGCCGGCATGCTCATCACGGCATCCCCCAACCAGTTCAGGCCAACGACCAGCACCTCAGAAGGTGGCGGTGAAACAGATTCGGTTGATCCACTCATAAAATTGTTCTTCACCACTGAGCATTTCAATCTCGACCCGGAGATAATAAATAGGCACGTCCCTCCGCTCGATATGCGGCATGCGCACCGCGTCCTTTTCGGTGGTGATAATCGCCTGTGCACCCTGCTCCAGAGCCCCGTTGATCAGATCGATGATCTCCTGCTGGTTGTACCGATGATGATCCGCATAGGTTTGGTGGAAGAGTACCTGGGATCCGAGGTGGCCCAACTCGTCTTCAAAGCCTTTCGGTGAGGCGATACCCGAGAGCGCGATTATCGGCATACCCTGCAGGATGGAGAGGGGTTTTCGCTCGCGCGTGTAGACGTTCACCAAGTGCTTGGGACGGTGACAGCATTCCGAAATCTCGGCCGTGGGATTCAGTTCGCGCAGCTTTTTCCTCAGTTCTTCCGCACCGTCGCCATTGGACTTGGTGATAAAAATAAACCCGGCGCGTTTGATATTCTTGGGAGGTTCCCGAAGGATGCCACGCGGCAGAACATGGTTGTTACCAAAAGGCTTCGTGCGATCAACGAGGACGATGTCCAGGCGATGCTTCAAGGCGAGGTGTTGAAAGCCATCGTCGAGGATCAGCGTGTCGCAGCCCAGCTTCTTGATCGCGAATCGACCGGACTTTACCCGGTTCTTATCCACCAGGACGGCCACCTCCGGCAGATTGGATGCCAGCATGTAGGGTTCGTCACCGCTCATGGCAGAGTCGAGCAAAAGACGTTCACCATCGGAAACGATGCGCGGGGGCACCTTGTCTTCATGAAAGGTCAGCTTGCGGATCATGCGCTGCTTGAAGGGGGTTTTCTCCTTTTTATAACCGCGGCTGAGAATGGCGACCTTGCGGCCGGATTTCTGCAGGGAACGGGCCAACACCTCGACCACCGGGGTCTTACCGGTACCGCCCACGGTGAGATTGCCCACGCTGATGACCTGGCAACCGAGGGCATGGTGGCGCATGATGCCGGTACGATAAAAGAAGAGGCGGGTCTGAACGATGCCTTCGAAGAGAAAAGCCAGTTGCCGCAGTACGAAGCGCAAAACCGCGGGCCCTTTTCCCGGGCGATGGTCCTCGATCACACTGAGCAAATACTCCTCCAGACTCTCTTGAATTTTTTTTGCCATGTCGCCTTGCGCTTTCGCATATAACGCTTATCCATCCATAGCTGGAATGCAACCGGTTTAGCCGGCGGAAAAAACAGGAGACCATACCAAGGCCTTATGAACACGAAGGAGACCCGCCGGGCCATCCCCGACCAATGGCTGGAACCCGTCCCCATCCATGACTGGTTTGAGGAAATACAAAGCCTGGAGATCGATCTGGGCTGCGGAAGCGGGCGCTTCCTCCTGGAACGCGCGATGCAGCACCCGGAAATCAACTTCCTCGGTATCGAACGCCAGTTAAAACGCGTGGCCAAGATCGACCACCGGGCGATCAAGCGGAATATCCGGAATATCCGGTTGTGGCGCGTCGAGGGCGATTATGCCATGCGCTACCTGATCCCGAAGCACTCCATCTCCACCTGCTACATCTTTTTTCCCGATCCCTGGCCGAAAAAGAAACACGCTCACAAGCGCATCATGAACGCGGGCTTCCTGAAGGTGCTGCACCGGAGCCTGCAACCGGGGGGGCAGGTACATTTTTCCACCGATCATCTGCCGTACTTTTTCGATGCAGTTCAGGCGATTCAAGGGACCGGGCTGTTTGAGGAAATCACCCCGTTTTGTCCCACAGAAGCCGATCGGACGGATTTTGAATTGCACTTTCTCGCACATAAGCCAATCGGTCGCTATTCCTTTCACAAGCAGGCGTAGGACCCCAGGCCAAGGACATGCTAATACGCTTTGGAGATCAACGTAATCGGCTGGGCGAGGCGCTCCTGCAATTGATCCCGTAAATATACCTCAACCGTAAATCCGTAATACGTCATCAGGGAACCATCCCGTTCAAATTGTTTACGGCGGAAATCCTTGGGAACAATATAGGGGCGGGTCACGGTGATCGACTCCTGGTTGGACATAAAGCCAGTCAGGGTGAAATCCGTATTGGGGGTCGGGACTTCAGTGGGGGCCGTCTGGCGGGTTTTTCGATCCTGATCGAAAAAACGAATGTGAATCCGGATGTCTTTTCCAGGGAGTACCTTCACCCGACTGCTGGCTCCCAGTTCGATATTCAAAATACGCATGTCATCGTAGTTTTCGCCACTGCCGAGTCGCTTGACCTCTGCGGTTTCGATTTCCAGGAGTGCCCCCCCTTGCGGGACCGGCGGGGGGGCCATGGCGAGTTCTACTTTCTTCGAGAGATTATGCAACGCGTCCAATTTT
>JAYGFS010000054.1:0-4948 GCA_046581765.1 Verrucomicrobiota bacterium | reverse complement strand
AACAACAGGCTATCCTGTACACGGAGGCCTTGACCCTGTTGGAGGCGGCTCGGATCCCCGCTGAACGCCCCTTGCTGGAAACCGAAACACGCCTGGTCCGCGCACAGGTTCTCTACGAACTGGCACGCTACGATGAAGCCATGACGATGGCAGCCGGGATCAAGCCCCGGCAGATCAACGGGTACGTCCGGGTGATGACCTTGCAGGCGAAGATCCTCTTCCAACGCGGCGCGGTCGACGAGGCACGGGCACTGGCGCGAAAGATTCTTGAACGAACCCCCACCCAGGCCCGGGAGCAGATCCTCGCGCAATTGGAAGCGGTGCTCCGCTAGCCGGGGCCTGTGACTGGAGCCCGTGTTTTTCACTGGGAAACCGCGAACGCCCAGGTTAAGCGTCCACGATCCCTGCCCATTTCCAGAGCAACTTGGTCGCGGTGGAACGATGCGGGCTCCAGCGCCTGGAGATCGTCATCAAGCGCTTCCTGAACGCCGGCCCCTCGGTGCGCAGTCGATACAGTTTCCGCATCGCGTTCTGGATCCCCAGGTCGTCCACCGGGAACACATCGGGTCGATCCAGGGAGAAGATCAGCAACATTTCCACCGTCCATCGTCCGACGCCCTTGATCTGGCTCAGGTGGGTGATGACCTCCTCATCGCTCAGGTGTTTCAACTGCGCATGGCTGATGCCCTCCTCCATCGAAAAGGCCGCGACGTTGCGCAGATAACCCACTTTTTGCCGTGAGAGGCCGGCCCCGCGCAAGGCCGCTTCACTTTGTTTCCGCAGGCGGGTCGGATCGGGGTTGCCACCGGGAAACAGGTCCAGAAAGCGCTGGTGAATCGTCGCCGCCGCTTTCACCGACAACTGCTGTGAAATAATGGACCGGAGCAGCGCGCGGTAGGGATCACTGCGCCCAGGGCGAAGCGGCGCGTCGACCCGGGCGAAAAGCTCCACGAAGCTCGGGTCGACCTCGAGCAGATGCTCGCGAATCTGCTGGAAGCGCTTGCTCAAGCCTACAGGACACCCGCGATGGCATCGCAGAGGTAATCGGCGTTGCCCGGCAAAATCCCGGCCACGTTAATCCGGCCACCCTTGACGATATAGATGCTCTTCTCCTCGCGCAGGCAACGGACCTGCTCGTCACTCAGGCTGCTGAAGGAAAACATGCCGCGCTGCTTTTCGATGAAGGAAAAATCCTGGCCGACGCCCCGGGCAGCCAGGCCCTGCACGAGGGTGCTGCGCATCTCCTTTATCCGGTCACGCATCCCCGCAAGCTCCTCCAGCCACTGGGTCTTGAGATCCGCATCGGAGAGAATCGTCTTCACGATCCCGCCACCGTGCGAGGGAGGGTTGCTGTAATTGGTCCGAATCGAGAGCTTCATATGGCTGAAGGCTGCATCGGCTTCATCCGCAGAGCGGGCGACTATGGAGATGCCGCCTGTACGCTCGTTGTAGAGGCCGACATTCTTGGAAAACGAATTCGCAACAAAAAACTCCATGCCAGCAGACACGAAGGATCGCAGGGGCGCACAGTCTGCCTCCACGCTGTCACCGAAGCCCTGGTAGGCGAAGTCGAAGAAGGGGATAAAGCCGCGTTCCGCGGCCAGGCCAGCCAGGCGCCCCCATTGCTCGCTGGATAGGTCGGCACCCGTCGGATTGTGGCAACAAAGGTGTAGCAACACGACATCGCCCGCAGGCACCCGGGCCAGGTCCTCGAAGAAGCCCTCTTCGTCGACTGCGTGGGTCACCGGGTCGTAATAGCGATAGTCCCCGATGTTCAGGCCCACGGCCGAGAAGATGCCCTTGTGGTTGGCCCAGGTGGGGCTACTCACCCAGATCGATGCATCGGGATGCATGGCCTTGATGAAATCCCCACCGACACGAAGCGCACCCGTCCCACCGGGGGTGTGCGCCGTACGCACCCGGTTGTCCAGTGCAGCATCGCCGAAAAGCATCCCTTGCACCAGGGAACCATATGCCGGGTCACCGGTAATGGGCAGGTAGGATTTACTCGTCTCCTCGGCCAGGAGCCGGGCCTCGGCGGCCTTCACACTGGCGAGTACGGGGGTCTGCCCGGAGGGATCCTTATACACCCCGACCCCGAGGTTGACTTTCGCAGGATTGGGATCGGCCTTGAATGCCTCGGTCAGGCCGAGAATGGAATCGGGCGGGGCAGGCTGGCGGTTTTCAAACATGAGGAATCTCGGGATTCAGTGTAAATCGGGTGGAATCACTATGCAGAAGCCTTGAAAAAGCAAAGAAAAAAGGCTTTTCGCTGATTGCATTCCCCAGACGTGTATACTAGCTATCGCGCCCTGAAATCCAACAGGAATCCCCCACATGATTGACGCCATTCGCCGTGCATTTGATGAGACGACCGCTCAAGCTGGCCCCGCCGCGACCTGGGTTCGGCCCTATGGTGAAGATGCCGACCCGTCCGTCCACCAATTCGTGCTCTTCCTCAAACCTGAGGTTACCGACCTCGCAAACGGGCTCGATATGAATGCCGTCATCGGCATGGTGTCGGAAGAACTGGAGCGCTGGAGCGTGGATATCGGGGCCATTCGCGTGCTGAATGGCGACTACCTGGCCGATAACCGCATCATGCATGCGCATTACGGGGTAATCAACCAGATCTCCACCCAGGGCCATGATGCGATTTCCGACGGAGCCAAAGCCAAGCTGGCAACCATCTATGAAAAGGACCTGGCCCGGGGGGCGACGGTCCTCGGTGCGCACCAGTTCCTCGACCAGGAGCCCGCCTTCACCGCGCTGGCCCTGACCAGTATCAACGACAGTTTCGGCACAGAGAAGCTCGGCGGAGGAACCTATGGGCTCACCCTGGACGTGCTTTCCAGATCCTATATTATTTTGAATCCTTTTCATCCCTACCAACTGGTCCCCTATACCACCCCGGGTAACGGCATCATCGCCATTGAAGGGCGCTCCAGGACCCCCTGGCGCGACCTGCGCATTAAATTGACCGGCGCGACGAATCCGCTGGACGCCGAAACCGGATCGATCCGCAATCGCTTGATGGAAAATGCAGACGCCATCGGCCTGAAAAGTGTCGGGCCTGGGACCAACGGAATTCACCTCTCCGCCGGTGCCCTGGAAGGCATGGTGGAAATCGTCCGCTTCTTTCCGATGAGGACCGGCCGCTTGTCCACGCGGACACCAGCTTCGGACGCCTGCTCGCGCAGGGGCCGGGGGGGCCACAGATCGATCAACTGGCACAGAACATTCTATTGAACGTTGACGGCGAACAGGTCTCGACCTTCGACCTCACCGAGGAACTGGATGCCGCAGAGGCCGTGAAGAAACTTGAGGCCGGTCTCACGGCTTGACCCGGAACGAAAGATAACCTCCACATGGACTTACCAAAATACACGCACACCCAGGCGGCCGCCGCGGTCAAGCTGGTCAAATACGTTGACGATGAAGTCGTTGAGCACCACCACGCGGCCGATGACGTCCTGCGCGTTTTTTTCCGCAAGCACAAGAAGTACGGTTCACGCGACCGCCGCTTCTATACGGACCTGGTCTACTCCTGGTTCCGCTGGCGCGGGTGGATCAAGGATGCCGAACGCAGCGAATGGATGCGTCGCTGTGCCGTGGCCGGCTTGCTGGATGCCCCCGAATGGCACCCCGCGCTGCAGGCCATGGTGCAGGACCTGAAAAAGCCGCTCAAGGAACCGGAACCGATGGGCTCCCTTTCCCTCGCGGCCAAGGGCCAGCGCATCCAGGCCATGTTTCACATGGACAAGCCGCCCACGATCGCAGACGCCTTCCCGGACTGGGTAAGCCAGCATGTGCGGGAGCACCAGCGGTTGACGGGCCTGCAACACCACGGGGCGATCTGGCTGCGTAGCCGGCCCGAAACGCACCAGAAGTTACTCGGCGCACTGGACAATGAAAAGGCGGCCTACACGATTCACCCCCTCCTGCCCCATGCGATCTGCACCTACGACCGCACGGCGGTCACCCGCCTGCGGCAAAAGCTGAGCCACCTGTTTGAACTGCAAAACCTGTCATCACAATGCGTGGGCCATGTATGCGACCCGCGGGACGGCGAGCACTGGTGGGACTGCTGCGCGGGTTCAGGCGGCAAGAGTATTCACCTGGCCGACCTGCTAAAGACCGGGCAAATCATGGCGAGCGATTGTCGCCTGTCTATCATGGACGAACTGAGCCGGCGCGTGAAGCCCTACAAGGGGGGGAAAATCAACATGCGGCTGGTCGATGTCATTCACGACGAACCGCTCGGCATCCAATTCGACGGGGTATTGATCGATGCCCCCTGCACCGGGATCGGCACCTGGGGTCGCAATGCGGATGCCCGGTGGCGCACGGGTGAAGCACAACTCCAGAAGGTACTCATCGCCCAGCAGAAGATTCTCGAATGCGCTTCCACGAGGGTCAAGCCCGGCGGTACGCTGGTCTACTCGGCGTGCACGTTGACACATGATGAAACCCACGACATGATCGACGCGTTCCTGGATAATCATCCACACTTCAAGCTGCAAACGCTGGTCAACCCGGCTACGGGTGAAACGACGGACGACCCGCTCTGGCTCCTGCCCGATGACATGGACGGCGATGCCATGTTCATCGCACGCATGATCAACACGAACGATCCGACATGAAGAAGCTGGTCCGGTTCATCGACCGAATGAACACCGGGGTTGCCCGGTGCACGTTCTGGTTGATGCTGGTTATGGTCTTCATCGGCACCTACAACGCGATCGGGCGCAAGCTGGGGCAGCATTTCGGCTGGAGCATTACCTCCAACGCCCTGCTGGAGATGCAGTGGTACCTGTTCAGCATCATCTTCCTGTTCGTGGCTGCGTACAACCTGCGGAACGATGCACACGTGCGCGTCGACATCCTCTACGATCGACTGTCACCGAAAAAGCGCGCGTGGATCAACTTGATCGGGGCGCTTTGTTTT
>JAYGFS010000612.1:0-5881 GCA_046581765.1 Verrucomicrobiota bacterium | reverse complement strand
CTCCTCCAGCGACCGGATCAGGCGCGCATTGCTTGAGCCTTCACGGACGGATTCGATCTCCGCCTGGGTTTTCTCGCTTTCCGCCACCAGCTCGGGGCGCTCGGTGGAACCGGTGAACTGGGCCAGGGCGTTCTTCTGGTGGAGCAGTTTCAGGAAGAGCCAGAGCAACTTGTCGAGGGACTCGACGTGGAAGCGCGATCCCCCGCCATGCTTGGGATCGCCGGAGTGCACCCGCCGGCGAAGCTTGAGGAGCGCCGTGCAACGGTTTCGCAAGAGCTGGAAGCGGCGAATGTCCGGGTCCGAAAGTTGCCCGAGCAAGCGGTTCAGCTGCGACTCCCGGGGCAGGGGTGGGGGTCCGTCCCGCCCGGCCGCCAGGAGCTCCTTGCCCCGGAGGACGTTCTGAAAACGCTGCTGGGTGCCGATGAAGCCGAGGTAGCCCAGCTCGGTTGCGACGACGATGGGGAGCACGACGTCCGGGATCCCGGACAGGATGCCCAGGGTTATCCCCGCGCCGAGTGCGAGGAGGTTCCATTGCCAGGTAAAGGCCCGGCTCAACATCTTTCCAAAGGAGTCGCTGCTCATTCGCTGCCTTCCCCCAGCTTATCCAGAATAGTGCTCACATCAAACACGGAGTCCTGGAAAACCTTCTCGCGCATCATGGTCCGCGCCGGCCGGTCCGGCGGGAGTACCTTGATCTGGTGCAGGATGGTTCCGGGCGAGTTGCTGAGGATGTACACGCGATCGCCGAGATAAACCGCCTCGTTGACGTCATGGGTGACAAAAAACACCGTGGCCTCCAGCTCGCGCCAAAGCTCCACCAGCAGGTCCTGCATATTCTGGCGGGTTACCGGGTCCAGGGCACCGAAGGGTTCGTCCATCAGGATGATCCGTGGCTTCAGGATCAGCGTCCGTGCAATGGCGACACGTTGGCGCATGCCGCCCGACAACTCGTGGGGATATTTATGCGCATCCTCCACGGGGTCGAGGCCCACCCTGCCAATCCATTCGAGGGCGCGTTCGTGTCGTTCCTTCTTCCGGAGGCCCTGGCATTCCAGGCCGAAAGCGACGTTGTCGATCACGGTCCGGTTGCTGAAGCTGGTGTAGTCCTGGAAGACCATGCCGCGATCCGCCCCGGGGCCGGTGACGGCTTCCCCGTTGACCATGATCTCGCCCGTGGTCGGCGGAAACTGGGGCGAAAGCCCGGCCATCAGGCGGAGGATGGTGCTTTTTCCGCAGCCGCTGGGCCCGAGGATGCCGATGAACTCGCCCGCGCCGGGGAGGTCCTCGACGTGGAAGTTCACATCCGAGATCGCGGTAAAGGCCTTCGGCGTATCCACGTTATAGGTCTTGCTGACCCTGGAGAACTGCACGATGTCGGTCCAGCGGGAGTGCCCCGCCTCGAGGGCGATATCCTGGATTCCGCAAGGGGCCTCGCCGGCCTTGATGGCAATGCGAGACACGCCTAGAAGTCCTTCCGGTAGGGAAAGAGTTTTTGCTGGGCGAGGTGGATGCCCCGGTCGATGGCAAAGGCGAGCAGCGCGATGATCACCAGGCAGAGATAGATGTGCTCGCGTGGCCCCTGGCGCTGGCTGATGTTGATGATGGCCCCCAGGCCGTGCCGGGCATTGATCACCTCCGCCAGCATGATATACCCGAAGGCCAGGCCGAAGAGCAGGCGCAGGCTGTTCACGATGTCCGGCAGGGCCATTGGTAGCAGGACCTTTCGGGTGACCTGGTTGCTCAAGATCGGATACCAGATACAGACGCCGATCATGAAGCCCAGGATAAAGCAGGTGCCCAGGCCGAGGAAGCCCAGGCTCGGGGTGATGAAATGCATGGAGAACATCACGACCAGGGCGTAGGCGACGCCGGGCAGGAGGGCGTCTATCAGGCCCCTGGCCCGGGTGACCCGCGCCCCGAGCGTGTACGCGGTATCCAGGTAGCTGTCCGCTATTCCACTCACCGCGTTCACGGTGTCGAAATAGATGAAAGCCCCCGAGGCGAGAAAGATAAACATCACCTTCTGTGGTTCACCCAGGCCAAACCAGATCAGGGTCAGTGGGATCAGTGCGGCGACCGGGATATTCCGGCCAAATACGCTGAGGGGGCGGAACAGGGCGTTCAGCCGCCAGTAGCAGGCCGAGAGCAGGCCGAGCGGAATCGCGATCGACGCGGCGAGCAGGAAGCCCCCGAAAACCCGGCCCAGGCTCCAGAAGGCCGAGCGGGCGAGGGCGCGTTCAAACCACAGCGAATGTAAGGATCCCATGGTCTCCATGATATTCGGCATGGCGATGGGCTTGATGATGCGCCCATTGCCCCAGTCCATGGTGAGAATTTGCCAGATCACCAGGAGGATATACACCCCGATCAGGCTGTAGAAGGTGCGGCCCTGGAGCGAGGACTCGTCGCGGATTCTCCGCCAACGCTCCGGCAATTTCGGCCAGCGTCCGGGCTTCGGTTCTTCCGTGTTTGGCATCGTCGAGGTGGGTGGCGTAGGCGCGCCACATCCTAATCCTAATCGTCATCCATGCATGTGCACCGGTCGAGCCTGGGCCATCGCTCCGCGTACCCTCCGGCAGGGCGGGCTATTCCGGGTTCTCTAGCGCGATGACCTTGATCTCCACCCGGCGGTTCTTCGCGTGATTTCCCGGGTCCCCGGCATCAAAGGGACGCTTCCAGCCGACCCCATCAACGCTGAACTGGTTGGGGTTCAGCGTGTTGAATGTGTTGACCAGCTCCTGCTTGACCGCATTCGCGCGATTTTCGGCCAGCTCCCGCACCAGAGCCTCGTTCACCCGGCCCTTCATGCTCGAGTCGGTATGCCCCTCGATCACGATGTTTGCCGCGCCGTACTGGCCCGCGAGCTTGCCGATCTCATCGACCACAAACTCCACGTTCGGGTCGTAGGCTTCCTCGACGTCCTTGCCATTGATCTTGCGGGTGATCATCTTGTTAATGTCCCAGGAGTTGGGGAAGAAGTGGACCGTCACCACCTTGGTGAGGATCTCCGATCCCTCGGCTTGAAGCGTCTGGACGCTCTTGGGCGCAAAGCGCACCAGGTATTCATTCACGCTGCTCTTGAAGGGCTCTTCCTCGCCGATCTTCTGGAGGATCGAGAAGTCCATCACCGAGTCAAAGGCGACCGGGGTGCCGACGCGGCCCATCTTCTTGTACAGCAGGTAGGCTGTCTGCCAGGTCCGCTCGAAGTTGGCCGGGTTGTTCTGGTTCATGAAGAACTCGCGATTCTCCGCGTAATTGGTCGAGTGGGCATCGCCGAGCATGGCCAGGCATTCATCCGCGGGGATGCTGTACATCTTGGCCATCAGTTGGGCGGCCTCTTTCTTGCCCGCCTGGGTTTTCATCTGCTCGACCCCGGCGAAAATGCCGCGAACCAGGCCCTCGACGATGTCCGGGTTATCCCGCGCGAAGTCGGCACGGGCAAACCAGATATCCGCAATCATCTTGTTCGCGGTGGCGGTGCTGACGAGGAGATGGTTGCCCTCGACATCGCTCAGGTTGTAGATGTCGGGTGCCCAGGTGACGCAGGCGGCAATCGTCTTGTCCGCGTTGAACGCCGCCGCGGCCTGGAAGGCATCCTCGGTGTAGATGAACTGGACTTCCGCGGGTTGTATGCCGCCGTTAACCAGGGCGTTGAGCACGAAGTATTCGCTGGGCGAGTTCTGGGCGAGCACGATCTTCTTGCCCTTGAGGTCCCGCACGGTCGGGTGCTCGGGGTCCTTGGCGAAGGAGCGGCGGATCACGATCCCGTCCCCGCCGTTGGACCAGTCCACCTGCTGGTAGATGCGGGGATAGATGCGCGGATCCTTCTTCAGCTCCTCCATGAAGAGGGGCACCATGTCCAGGGTGGCCCACCCGATGTGCACCCGGCCCGCCGCGTAGGCGTCGCGCATGGAAACCGGGTTGTCGATGAGCACGAGCTCGACCTTGAAGTCCTCCCCGCCGGGCGTGGTCCAGGCTTTGCCCGCTGCGGCTCCGCCGTTCTGGAGGATGATTGGGGACCAACCGGCCCAGACGTTCAGGGCAAATTTAACCGTGCGCGCCTGCAGGGGCTCGTAGTCGCTCTTTTCCTTTACCGGGGGCAGCTTCTCGCTCGCTACGTAGGTGTATTCCTTGACCGTGGTCGGCACATTCGGATCGGCCGCTTCCACCCCGTCGGAGGTGGTGGCCAGGTCCGACTTGTCGATGTGCGCGCTCGTCCCGGGGGTCTTGCCCTTGGGAAAGAGGGTGTCCCGGAACCCGTAGACCACCAGGCCGGCGACCACGAGGATGAGGACGATAAAAAACGGGGCTTTTGGGGTCGGGTTACTCATGGTTTGGGCTCCTATATGTTCAGATCGGCCGAAGCCTAGAGGAAGCCGGTACGGCAATCAATCATGAAGGGGCGCGGTCCATCAGATAAACAACGGGCGACTCGAGGTGAATGAAATGACCCATTTTGCGTGAATTATCGGCTTTTCCGGGGTTCGGAACGTCTTTTGCCCGGGTTTCCTCCGGTCGGAACCGTTGCGCACGCGGCTCAGCCCCGGATGCGCCGCAGGGCCATCAGGCCCATGAGCAGGAGGAGGGGCAGGGCGGTCGAGGGTTCGGGCACGGCCACGCCGAGGGCGCGCGTCCCGATGGAGCCCATCAGCTGGGCGATGTGGGCCTGGGCGGCACCACCCGCCTGGGCATTAAATCCCGAGATGGCAAATTCGCGGTCCACGATGCGGGCGGCGTTCGGCAGGTCGATCGCGCCCGTTCCCATCAGGGGATTCAGTCCGCTCGGGGTGAGGGAGGCTGCAACGTTCAGGTGGGCGAGCGAGACCGCGTGGCCGATTTCATGCGAAAGGGTGCCTGCAATGGCGTGGGTGGTCGGGGAAATCAGGCCCGAGCTCAGCTGGGTACCGACCCCGCTGAGCCCATTGATGTTGTTCGCGAAGATGGAGCCGACCATGCGGCCGTTTATCGCGTGCGGGTTTCCGGCGGCATCCCGGGCAGAATTGATGCCCGCAACCCCGAGCCCGTTATGGGGCCCCGAGACCCGGGTTCCGATCTGGGTGTAGTAAAATTCCGTATCCCCATTCGACGGGGCAACGCCGAAATCACCGATCTCAAAGTCGATATCCAGCTCGAACCCGTTCGGCAGTGGGCTCAGCGCGTTCTGGGCATCGGTGAATATCCCGCGGTAATCCGTCACGACCGCGTTGAAGATGGCATTTTGGATCATCGCGCGGTCCGCTTCCACGAAGCCGAAGCTCGTCACGTCGAAGGTTTGCACGACATTGCCAAAGATATCCGTCGTGTTAGCCTGGGCGGGCTCGTTGAAGTCGAGGATGATGGTGAGGGCTGACGCGCTGGCGGCGAGGGCGAGGAAGGTCGAGCCCAGCGTGATAATACGTTTCATAGCGAATACCCTAGTACACGGCGGCCCGGGTGTGAATGGTTTATTCACGGAATGTGCTTCGTTGCTTGTATCCTTTCGGCGTTTGAACCGTCGCAATCCTTTTCGCGCATACCCCGTCAGGGAAGCCGGATGCGCAGCAGGTTCCAGGGATCGGGGAGGCGGGTCCTCGCATCCGGGATCGTCCATTCCGTTTCCAGGCCCTGGGCGGGGATGCCGTTGCTTAGGCTCAACCACTGCCCGGGAGGCGGCACCACCCCGTGCTGGTCGGTGGTGATCAGGTCGTATTGGCGGCCCGGTTCGGATGTCCAGCGCAGGGTCAGCGTGTCGGTCGCTGGATGGTACGCGACGGCGAGGATTTCGGGTTGGGCCTGCACCGGTTCTTCCGGTGGCAGCAGCGCATCGGAAAAACGGATGAAATCCAGGTCGAAATTACCGGTAAACGCACTCGAGCCCAAGCCGAAGGCCAGGTAGTTGTGG
>JAYGFS010000656.1:0-4972 GCA_046581765.1 Verrucomicrobiota bacterium | reverse complement strand
CCATGCACGTAATTGATTCCCATACCGAGGGCGAGCCGACGCGGGTGATTATCGATGGAGGACCGGACCTGGGTTCGGGCCCGCTGGACGAACGCCTCGAGCGCTTTCGAAACGCGTTCGACCCGGTTCGAACGGCGACGATTCACGAGCCCCGCGGATCCGATGTCCTGGTCGGGGCCCTGCTCTGCGAACCCGTCGACCCGGCCTGTGCCGCGGGCGTCATCTTCTTCAACAACGTCGGCTATCTCGGCATGTGTGGACACGGGACCATGGGCGTTGGGGTAACCCTGGCCCACCTCGGTCGAATCGGTCCGGGGCGTCACCGCCTGGAGACGCCGGTCGGGGAAGTACGTTTTGAGCTGAACGGGCCCAACGAGGTGACGATCGAGAACGTGCCGAGTTACCGTTACCGGGAAGCGGTTCAGGTTGAGGTCGAGGGACTGGGGACGGTCACGGGTGACATCGCCTGGGGCGGCAACTGGTTTTTTATCGCGCAGGACTCACCGTTTCCGCTTAGCAGGGAATATACGCCCCGGCTTAGCGAGGCCGCGGAACGGGTGAAGTCCGCATTGCTTGCCCAGGGGATTAGCGGTGCGGATGGGGGTGAAATTGATCACATCGATTTCTTTGGTCCGCCGGAATCGCCGGATGCCCACAGCCGGAACTTTGTGCTATGTCCCGGGGGGGCCTATGACCGTTCGCCCTGTGGAACCGGGACCAGTGCCAAGCTGGCCTGCCTGGCTGCTTCCGGGAAATGGGCACCCGGTGAAACCTGGATCCAGGAGAGCGTGATCGGTAGCCGCTTTGAGGCGGAATACCAGTTGGATGATGCGGGGCAGGCCATTGTCCGCGTGACCGGCCGGGCCTATATCACGGGCGAGACAACGCTGATTCAACAGGAGGGCGATCCTTTTGCGAACGGGATTGGGTGAACGGGGCATTCCTTGCCCTTCGCGGGGGTGCACCAGCATCATGGACAAGGATGCGCAGCAGAAGTGAGCACAACGCAGGTGACGGACGATAAGACCATAATCATCACCGGTGCCGGCATCATCGGACTTGCCTGCGCGCACTACCTGGCCCGGTCGGGGTTCAAGGTCACGGTCATCGATAAAGGCCGCCTCGCCGGTGCCTGTTCGCACGGCAACTGCGGCTACATTTGTCCGAGTCATGTCCTTCCCCTGACCGAACCCGGTGCGGTGAAGATGGCCTTGAAGTCACTCTTTCAGCCGGATGCACCTTTCCGGGTAAAACCCCGCTTCAGTCCCGCCCTCTGGACCTGGATGCTGCAGTTTGCGCGGCGTTGCAATCATCGCCAGATGCTGGAAGCGGGTGCCGGTCTCAAGGCTCTCCTGGACCTGTCGATGAGCGAGTACCGCAGCCTGGTCGCAGAAGAAGGCATGGATTGTGAATGGAAAGAAAAGGGCCTGCTCTACGTGCTCCGCAGCGACAAGGGGATGAGTAGCTTTGCCGCACATGACCGCTTGCTGACGGAGCACTTCGGCGTGCGCGCGCGTCGCATCGAAGGCGATGCACTGCCCGGGCTCGATCCCGCGCTTAAGCCCGGTCTCGCCGGCGGGTTCCTGTATGAGGGTGACACGCATCTCCGGCCGGATGTACTCGCCCGGAATTGGATCGAACGATTGAAAGAGCAGGGGGTGGTGTTTATGGAGCACTGCGCCCTGCATACGATCCGGAAGGCGGACGGCCGGATCACCGGCCTGGTCACCGGCCAGGGCGACTTAGGGGCCGACCATTATGTCTTTGCCACCGGTGCCTGGATGGCGAAGCTGGCTCCCGGGCTCGAATGCAGGATGCCGATCGAATGCGGAAAGGGCTATTCGGTTACCATGACCCGGCCTGCGCGTTGCCCGGAGTATCCCATGCTGTTTCCCGAGCACCGGGTGGGGGTTACCCCATTTGACCAGGGTTATCGCCTGGGTTCCATGATGGAATTTTCCGGGTACGACACCTCGATACCGGCCAAACGAATCAAGCAGCTCCGCACATCCGCTGCGCCCTACCTGGTCGAGCCGTTTACCGACACGGTCGAGGAGGAATGGTTCGGCTGGCGACCGATGACGTGGGACAGTCTGCCGATCATTGGCCGTACCCCGAGCCTGGCCAATGCCTTTCTCGCCACCGGGCACAACATGCTCGGCCTGAGCCTGGCCCCGGCGACCGGGCGCTTGATCGCGGAGATGATCCGGGGCCAGGATCCGTCCATCGATGTACATGCGTTTCGGCCGGAACGTTTTGCGTAATGGCCTCCACCAGTGGGTGGAGCATTCTCCCGGGGTGAGCGCGGCTAGCTTCGCTTGAACCGCACGACCCGTGTATCCTCCTCCATTCCTGTCGGGGTCGCAAGGGGGCCATACAGTTCCGGTCGTCGACTTTTAATCCAGCGTCTGCCCGTACACATTTCCTGCTCAGCAGCTTTCAGTTCCGCCACGACCAGGTCGTCATCGGCTGAATCGCTCTCGGCAAGAATGTCGCCATAACAATCGAGGATCATCGCGTTACCCGTTCGCACCTCGTCGTCATCCACGCCGATGCCGTTGCTGTACACGATGAACAGGCCGTTGTCATGGGCCCGCGCCGGCAGCCACTTGAGCAGCCATTCGCGTCCCTTCGGGCCGCGGATCTCCGCCGCAATGGCCTCCGGATCTTGCGCCCTATTTTTCCACAGGCCCGGTTCGATCGCCCCCATGCAACGCGGGCTCGGGGTGTCGCATCCGCCCGTCTGGTGGGGCGCGAGCAGGACCTCGGCTCCCTGCAGTGCGGTCATCCGTACGTTTTCGCCGATATTGTTGTCGTAGCAGGTCAGCACGCCCATGCGTGTGCCCTGCGGCGTGTCAAAAACGGTGGTTGTATCACCTGAAGTCATGTGCTCACTGATGAAGCAATGCAGCTTGCGGTGACAGGCGAAGCGTCCATCCGGAAGGGCCACGACGTAACTGTTGTACAGCTCGCCACCGGGTCCGCGCTCGATCAGGCCGGCCCCGATGATCATGCCGCTGCGGGTTGCATGTGTGATCAGGGCCTGGCAGGAGGGGCCGTCGGGAACCGGTTCCGCGAGCGCATCGATGGCCTCGCGGGAGAGGTGGCGCACGTGCCAGTAGCCGGTGATGCACATCTCGGGGAAGACCAGCAGGTCCACCTTCCGGGTCTCGGCCTGAGCGATAAAGGACGCGATACGAGCGAGGTTCGTTTCCTTGTCCCCCGGAGCGTGGTTGAATTGCACGGATGCGGCGTGAAGGTCTTTCATGGGGATATCATAAGGATTTCATGACCACGGTCGAATGGAAGATCAAAAAAATCTTTGCCTTGACCGGGAAAGCCGCTTAGGTGGCCGGTATGCGGCTGTATTTAAGAGTCACCGAGGGTCCGGAAAACGGGCGCGAAGCGATGATCGAGGCGGGGGAATCCCTGATCGTCGGTCGGGCCTCGGAAGCCAGCATGTTCCTCGGCGGCGATGCAGAACTCTCACGCCTGCATTTTTCCATCATTCCGCATGAAGGTACATTTGCGGTGAAGGATCTGAACTCAGCCAACGGCACCGAGTTGAACGGCGAGGAGATCCAGTGGGCCCCGTTGAAGGATGGTGACCGGATCATGGCGGGCTTGACCGGCTTTACCGTGTTCGTCGAGGGGATCCTGGGTGCCCCGAATCGTGCATTGGACCAGACGGTTCAGCTTGCGCAGCCCGCCGGCCCGACCGCCATTCATCGCACGAAAAAAGACTTGGACGTCGGTCCCGCCATTCGAGCGGTCATCCTCGTGGTGATCAGCGGTCCACACAAAGGGGATCAGCACGTGATCGATCGCGGTACCGCCGCGGTCATCGGCAGGGCCGAAGAAGCAACGATTCAACTGGATGAGGACGATGAGTTGTCCAAGGTGCATTTCTCGGTCGCCTTTAAAGGGAAGCACCTGACGCTCAAGGATCTCGGCAGTGTCAACGGTACCAAGATGAACAAGGTACGGGTGGAGAAGACCCGCTTGCACAGCGGGGATGTCATCGAAGCCGGTTCGTCCAAGATCCACGTGCAGTATCAGCACAATCCGCTGGATGATGACTTCGAGGAAGACGATGCCGCCGCCGCCGGTGATTTCCGTCACCTGACCGATACGCATATGATTCAGTTCGATACGCCTGAAGAAGACACGTAGCTGCGCTCCAAAGCCGGTGACGCGTTGTCACCGCGGTCAACGCTACCCTGGTTTACACGTCTTCTCGGGAACCCGGAGGCCGAATAAATGCTCCGCCACAACCCGTACGACAGGCTTATTTTATTCCTGCGATCACCTCCGGAATTCGCTTCGCCAATAAGTCGGCCACGCGGGCGTGGCCTTTATCGTTCGGGTGCATCCCGTCGAGCAGGTACGCATCTACTTCCGTGTCCGGGAGGCTCCATAGGTCGATCAGGGGCGTGTCGGTCTCTGCGGCCAGGCCTTTCATGGCCTCCGCGTATGTCCGAATCCGTTCGTTCCGCCAGGGTTCATGAGGCGAGCCGATTTGGTTGGGTGTCACCAGGATAATCCGTGCGCCCGCTTCTTTAATCTTGTCCATCAGGTAGGCCAGGTTTGCCCGGTACTTCGCCACCGGGATACGCGACGGCCCGTCTGGCGAGTCCCCGTCCACCCAGCCGTCATTGGCGCCGAATTGAATGATAACCAGGTCGGGTTGATGGTCGATGACCGCGCTGCGGAAGCGATCACGGGCATGGGGTACCTTGAACAGGTCGTGGTCTTTCACATGCCCCCCCGGTGGACAGCCAATTCATGGAGGATGCCATCAATGCGGCCCGCGTAGAGGTTTTCGACCCGTTGGTTTTTAGCACTTTCCCGGTATTCGCCAATGATTTTTTGCAGGCCACGTGCCTGTGCCCGCTCGATGAGGACATCCCGCATGGCGAATTCCATGCCACGCTTAAGCACACGGCAGCTCATGAGCCAGAGGAAAATGTGT
>JAYGFS010000542.1:0-10218 GCA_046581765.1 Verrucomicrobiota bacterium | reverse complement strand
ATTTGCAGCTCGTTGTACGGCAAGGTCCATTTTCTCAGATACCACATCAGCTTCATTCTTTAAAACATTACGAAGTAACTTCTGTTGAGCTTCAGTTTCAAGAAGTGCTGCCTGTCTAGATCCTCGTACATCTTGCTTATTCTTCTCAAGTTCCATTTCTCCCTGTAGGACCTTACTTTTGATACCAGCTTGAACTAATTGACGTTCTAATGTCTCAATAGTACCAGCTTGATCCTTGATAGATTCCTCCATGCTTGAGATCTCTCCCTGCATCTGAGCATATACGCGGAGAAGCACGCTCAACTGGAGGGACCAATATCTCAAAATATGTTGAATCTTCATGAGACACGATTAGATTTCGCGTTCAGTTGTCGTGCGGGGCTTTCAGTGCTGTCCTTCGATCCTGAAATATATATTGGATAAAAAATGGCTAATAGATTTCTAATCACAGGTGGCACGGGTTCATTTGGCAGGACCATGCTCTCTGCCTTGTTAGATTCAGGTGCTGATTCAATCGTCATCCTGAGCAGGGATGAAGAAAAACAAGATGCGCTGAGATCTAAATTGAGGGATGACAGGGTGGAGTACCGTATTGGCGATGTCCGCGACAGGTCCAGCATTGATTCAGCGATGAAAGGTGTATGTCACGTTTTCCATGCAGCCGCATTAAAACAAGTCCCCTCGTGTGAGTTTTTCCCGATGGAAGCCGTTCGGACAAATGTTGAAGGTTCTGCCAACGTAATACATTCCGCAATAAGCCATGGCGCACGTTCCGTTGTCTGCCTGTCGACGGATAAGGCGGTCTTTCCCATCAACGCCATGGGCATGTCTAAAGCCTTGATGGAAAAAATTGCTCAATCCGCCGCCAGGGAGCTAGGCCCGGACTGTAAGACCGTTATCAGCTGTGTCCGTTATGGCAATGTTATGTATTCGAGGGGTTCGGTTATTCCCCTGTTCGTAACTCAAATACGTGAGCAACAGCCGATTACCATCACCGTGCCTGATATGACGCGGTTTTTGATGCCGCTAAGGGACTCGGTTTCGTTAGTGAAATATGCCTTTGAAAATGCCCGTTCGGGCGACCTTTTTATTCGCAAGGCCTCGTCGGCCACCATGATGGACCTCCTTAGCGCGGTAAAAAATGTCATGGGTGTACCCGATCATCCAGTAACCATTATTGGTTGGCGACATGGTGAGAAATTATTTGAAACCCTTGCCAGTTCCCAGGAGTTGAGCACGGCAGAGGACCTGGGAGATTATTGGCGCTTACAGACGGATCTTCGTGGCCTTAATTACAAACAATATTTCAGTGAAGGTGATGTAAAAGTAAGTAATTTTAAAGACTTTGACTCTCATAATGCAACCCGGATGAGTGTTCCGGAGATTGAGGATCTTCTCTTGTCGCTGCCTGAGATTCAGGCTGAACTGGAAAACAACTGAGACAATCGGCTTGGCGCACAAACGCATTCTTATTACCGGTGGAGGTGGCTTGCTGGGTTTTCATGCGAACGCCTTGCTTCACTCGGTTAATGCTTCACTGGAGTATGCTGGCAAGCCTCATTCGTATACCGTATTGACCGGAAGCCGTGAGGATTTTGAAGACGGCAACCGATTGGCTCAACTGGTTCATGAGTGTGATGCCGTTTTCCACTTGGCAGGCATTAACCGGGCTACGCCGGATCAGGTCGCAAAGGGCAACCAGGCTATCGCGGCCAAACTGATAGCGGCCATGCGCCAGGCCGGGGCAAAGCCTCACCTTGTATATGCAAACAGTTCCCACATTGCTGGCGATAGTGATTATGGGAGGGGAAAGAAAGCCGCGGGGGAGCTGTTGGAAGCCTGGGCAGACGAGGTTGGTTCCAGGTATTCAAACCTGGTGCTGCCTCACATATTTGGCGAGGGCAGTGTTCCGTTCTACAACACCGTGACCGCAACCCTCTGCCACCAGGTAGCTGCAGGAGAGACGCCTGAAATTCATGATGGTGCTCGGGTCGAGCTCCTGCATGCAGGAACCGCCGTAGAACGAATGCTTGAGGTCGTACATTCCGGTGAAACAGGAAGCATGCGGATTGAGGGCATTGAGCTGGACGTGCAAGAGGTTTATTCCAGGTTGCTTGAGTTCAAGCGCATGTATGATGCCAATGAACTGCCAGACCTGAAGGATCGATTCGTGCTTAATCTATTTAATACTTTACGGTCATTTTTGTTTCCAGCTTACTACCCTAAATCACTGGTGTTAAACGTTGATGCTCGTGGAAACCTCTTCGAAGCTGTAAAAGGTGGTGGCGGTGGTCAAACCTTTGCGAGTTGGACGGAACCGGGCGTGGAGCGAGGCAATCACTATCATCGGTATAAAATGGAACGTTTCCTGGTACTTTCGGGCAAGGCAAAAATATGTATTCGGCGATTGTTCGATTCTACGGTGCACAGCTTTGGTGTCAGTGGCGACAAGCCCGTGGTGGTAGATATGCCTACCCTGCACACGCACAGCATTATAAATACTGGTGATCAACCACTGCTTACGCTATTTTGGGCGCATGAAATTTTCGATCCGGAGCATCCGGATACCTATGCACATAACGTGGATACCCAGGGAGACCCTTGAGCAGCGAAAAACTAAAAGTCCTTACCGTGCTGGGCACCCGCCCGGAGATTATTCGCCTGTCCCGTGTAATGTCAGGGCTGGACCAGTGCTGCGAGCACATCATCGTGCACACGGGCCAGAATTACGACTATGAGTTGAACGAGATTTTCTTCAAGGATCTGGATGTACGCAAACCGGATTACTTTCTGGGCGTTGACACCTCTTCGCTTGGCTCCGTGGTGGGTGGCATCCTGGTTGAAATTGAAAAAGTTCTCACCAGTTTACTGCCCGACGCTGTGCTGATTCTAGGTGATACGAATTCAGCAATTGCTGCATATATCGCGCGCCGCATGAAAATACCCGTGTATCACATGGAGGCCGGCAACCGGTGTTTCGACCGAAATGTTCCGGAAGAGACAAATCGGAAGATGGTTGACCACCTGTCGGATTTCAACCTGGTATATACCGAACATGCACGGCGAAACCTTCTGGCTGAAGGCTTACCGGCAAGGCGGATATACTTGACGGGTTCTCCGATGAGAGAGGTCCTTGAGTTTTACCGGCAGCAGATTCAAGCATCCGATATTATAGCCTCCCTTGGATTGGTGGAGCACGGTTATTTCCTGGCATCAATACACAGGGAAGAGAATGTGGACAACCTTGATAACCTGGCGGAACTACTTAATGCCCTGAACAAGCTCGCAGACGAATACGATTGCCCCGTGGTGGTTTCTACCCATCCCCGTACTCGTAAAAGACTCCAGGTCTTGGAATCTCCAGCACCGGATGAGCGTATCAGGTGGCTTAAGCCATTTGGATTCCATGATTACAACAGATTACAGATCGCTGCGCGCTGCGTATTGTCGGACAGTGGGACCATAGCTGAAGAATCCTGCATGTTGGGGTTTCCTGCGGTTACTCCGCGTTTATCCATAGAACGGCCTGAAGCGATGGACACGGGTGCCATTGTAGCCTGTGGTTATGATTCATCCGATATTTTGCGTTCGGTTAAACACGTGATGCAACAATTCTGCAGTGAGCATTATTCGGATGAAAGCTCGTTCATTCCGGATGATTACAAGATTCTGAATACATCCCAACGGGTTATAAACCTGATCCAGGGAACGGCAAAACTATCGAACAGCTGGGATGGGATCATAGACCTTCCCGATCCCTCCAGCTAGGGAGCGGGGCCAACCAATGGCTCCTGAGACCATCAACGTGGAGTGACCTGCGCGTGGCCTCGGGGCAAGAACCTGGATCGACGACAGGCATGCGGCCGGCACACGTTCAGCCCTCTTCCTCCATCGCCCGCTTCACGGCATCCAGTAAATCCTCCCGCGTTTTCTCCCCGTCTTCCAGTTGCAGGTCAAAGGCCGCCTGCTTCCATCGACCGACCTCCGGACCCGAAGCAACCCCCAGTGTCATGATATCTTTCCCGCCAAGCAGGGGCTTGGGGAGCACGGGCTCGTTGGCATATTTCTCAAGCAACTCCTGCATGAACACATAGTTGCCCAGTAAGCCATGACTGCTCGCACAATCCACCCGATGCAGTTCCAGTTCATCGACAAAATGCCCGCCGCCGGCAAACTTGCGCAGGGTGCTTTCCTTCATCTGGGTTACCGCCATGAATTTCATGTGCTGCGCGACCAGGGTAAGCACGCCTTCGCGCACATCATTTGAAAACTTCAAGCGTCGCATGATCGCGTCAGCCATCTTTGTCCCGACACCGTCGTGCCCGTTGAAACGAATACGATTCACCCCGTCCGCTCCCGGGCCGATCCTGTAGGTTGACGGCTTCCCGATGTCGTGGAACAGAATCCCGTACATCAGTTCCGGGGTGCGCCTCTCGACCGATACCATGTTCAGCATGATACGCGTGTGCACCCAGACATCCCCTTCGGGATGAAATTGCGGAGGCTGCTCGCACCCCACCATGGGCAGGAGCTCCGGCATAAAGTGCTCCAGCAATCCGCTTTGACGTAATAACTCCAGGGCGTCACCGGGCTGAATCGACTCCAGCAGGATCCGGCTGAATTCCTGGGAAATGCGCTCCACGCTGATCTGCGAAATCTTTCCGGCGTGCTCAGCAATGGCCTGCCAGGTGGTTGTTTCAATCTCGTATCCAAGCGTCATCGCAAAACGAACCGCGCGCAACATGCGTAGATGATCCTCCAGAAAACGAAGCGACGGATCACCGATGGCCCGGATCATCTTCCGATCCAGATCCTCCCGGCCCCCGACAAAATCAATGAGCTCTTCCGCAATCGGGTCATAAAACATTCCATTGATGGTAAAATCCCGGCGGTGGGCATCCTCTTCGGGCGTACTCGGCGCGATAGCGCTCGGGTGCCGCCCGTCCTCATAGTCCAAATCCTGGCGAAAGGTCGCTACATCGTAGCCCTCGTCACCGATCATTACCTGTACAACACCAAAGGCCTTGCCGATCTCGTGGCAGCGATCGAACAAGGCGATCACCTCGTCCGCCAAAGCATCGCTGGCGATGTCGTAGTCCCTGGGTGCCCGCTGCATGAGCATGTCGCGGACACAACCCCCCGCGTAATACGCGATAAAGCCGTTTTCGCGCAAGGTCTGCACCACCTGCCGAGCACCCTCTTCTATGATTTTTTTCTCCATGGGTGCCTAGGATAGGCTGCCTGGGGGAACAGATCAAATGGCATACGAGGAAAAATCTGCCGAGCGGGTGAACGATATCGCCCTCGGCAGGGAGGAGGGCTGAGCCGCATACTGGTCTTCCTGGTCAGTGCCCCGTCCGGTAAGCGATGTACGACTTTGGGAATATCCAGAAAAGACGCTCGGTCATGATCTCACAGTCAGGGAACAACTCCATCACCTGCCGCTTGGTCAGCAAGCGGGTAAACGAGATCGTTTCATCGATCGTGGCCTGGCTCGGCTTGGTCATCCAGCCCCAGGGCGTGAACCACCGTAGGATCCTCCGGCGCAAAGCAACCGGCATCCAATGCACAAAAGGCGCGAGGTAATGGGGCTCGATCGGGCATTCCCGTGCAGGCGTCTGGACCCAGAGTCTCCTGCCCACGCGACGGACCTCCGACGCAAAGGCCTGTTGACGTGACCAGTCACCAACATGCTCGATAACTGAGTTCGAATACAACACGTCATGCGATGCATCGTCATATTGCAGTTCGCACCCATCCCCGACCACCGCGGTAATCCGGTGTTCCGGGAAATCTTCACCCGACCAATTCACGGGATCGATGTTCACGCAGTCAATCCGCCTTGGCACCTGTGGCTGTGCCGTCCAGACATACGGATACCCCCCAACATCGAGCAGCAGGTCTTCCGGTTGCGGATCGATCAGCCGGTTAAACAGCAGCATCCGTTTCCGCCGCCAGAATTTAAAAATCTGCGCATATATGGCATGTATGTCCATGAAGATTGTGCCGGGAAACGCCTTTATGCTTTCCTTATAAAGGAATCAACTTGTCCCAGGGCGCACGCATGGGGCGGTCCATCAGGATGCTTTTATTCGCGGCATCATCATCGACGAACCGTTCTTTCGCCGGGTCCCACTTCAACTTGCGGTCCTGGCGCATGGAAATGTTTCCCAGGTGCATCAACGTGGCTATGCGATGGCCTATCTCGGCGGGAAGGTACGGCTCCTCCCGGGACTTCACGCATTTGATAAAGTTGAAATGTTCACCGTCAATATCAGTGTACAGCTTTGTTTCGTCCGGACCGATGGCCGCCTTGAGAATCTTGTCCGAGCTCGCTTCCAGCCGCTTGCGCCAACCGGCATTGCCGACCCAGCCCTCGCTGCCGAAAAACCTCAAACTCGTACCGCCGTTTTTTACATGCAGGTTCACGCCGTTGGCGTAGGTATAGTTGATATCGTATTCAACAAAGGTGTTATACATGCTCCCCTCGTTAACCGTTCCCTTGCCGTGGACCTCGACCGGGCCCGTGTACTCGGTGTCGTTCGCCCACTGGGCCGTATCCAGCTGATGGGCTCCCCAGTCAGAAAATTTTCCTCCGGAATAATCCCAGATACAGCGCCAATGATCCTTGTGGGTTCGTAAAGGCGTAAAGGGAGCAAG
This sequence comes from Verrucomicrobiota bacterium, assembly GCA_046581765.1. Classification (GTDB taxonomy): domain Bacteria; phylum Verrucomicrobiota; class Kiritimatiellia; order SS1-B-03-39; family UBA6053; genus JAPYUI01. The sequence goes on along the minus strand of JAYGFS010000542.1, from coordinate 3,558 downwards.
GGGAGCCGGTCCAAGCCACATGTCATAATCCAAGCCCGCGGGCACCGGGGCTTTCGCTTCATTCGCAAAACGAAAACCGGTCGGGAGCTCGACCTCAATCCGTTGCAGCTTGCCAATCCGCCCGTTGCGCACCAACTCCGCCATGCGGTGATACAGCTGGATACTCCGATCCTCGGTCGAGGTCTGGAAGATGGCCTTCTGCTTTTTCACCTCGTCGCTGAGTGCCCGGCCCTGGCGAACAGTCAGCGTCGGCTTCTCGCAGATCACGTCCTTACCCGCACGCAGGGCCAACAGGGACATGGGTACGTGCCAATGATCCGGGGTTGAGATCTGCACCGCATCGATGTCATCCCGGGCAAGGAGCTCACGGAAATCGTCAATCATCGCACACCCTTTCTGCTGATACCATTTATCCACGATTCCGGCGGCACTCTTCTGCCGGCTCTTGAATACATCACAGACGGCGACAACCCGCGCATCGGGCACCTGGATAAACATTTTCAAGTTGCGACCAACCCCGTGGTTGCCCACCCCGATAAACCCCATGGCAATCTTGTTGCCCGGGGCATCTTTACCGAGGACCGTGGAGGGGACAATGCTGGGGAAACCCAGCGCGGCCGCGCCGGACGAATGAAGAAAAGTACGTCGTTTCATATCAAGGCTCTCTTTCCGACTCGAGAACCCACGTATCAGCGGGGACGCAGGGTTTAAACTATAATGTGCCTCATTTCCCACCCGCCGGCTTAAATACCCGTTTTTCCCACGTGTTCGGCGGACTGGCCGCCCAGGTTAACACCCGATCCAGAAAGGCCTTCTCCGGACCGGCCACCCGCTCCTGCATCTCCCGGATAACCTGCTGCAAGGCAGGCTCCCACTGGGCGGGCAACTCGTCCAGGACACGATGCAAATTCAGCAGGATGCGCAGGGTAGCCACCCGGAAGCCCTCCGGCCACACAGGCTGACGAAACACCGGCAGGAGCCGACGCGTGACTTCCTTCGGGTGATGACGACCAATTTCGACCAGCAACCCCGAGAGCAGGTTATTGCGCACCATCGCTTCCTGCACCCGTTCTTGCGGGGTCAACTCGTCCATCGGCTCCAGGAATCGATTGAGCCAGTAGCCACGCCGGGCCGGCAACTGTTCAAAGGCCTCCCCCATCAGCCGACGCGAATGATAATCGAGATCCATGGCAAATGCCGCTGACTGATCTGCCATCTGGGTGTCCCACATGTGCTTCAGTATCTTCACCGAGGATGAATCCTTTAGGGCCACCATCTCGACCAATACCTGGCGCCTGACAAAGATATCCTCCGAGGGCTGCGCAACGATTCGATGGCAGGTTACGAGGCGTTCTTCCCGCGCTTGTCCCGCAATTTGATGTACCCCCTTAACGCGCTGCCTCATGGTCGACGTAAAGCGGGGCACCGGCACGAAACCGCCCGCTCCCGGAGCATGCTCATAGATTGCCTTTTCCGGGTTGTACCTAATCGGCAGGACATACTTGACCCCTCGCTGAAATGCCCGGCCTACTCTATCTGCAGGCTCGCACATCCCGCCATAACCCACACTTATCCACAATATGAGCACCTTGCCCCGCCGGAAATTGAACGCCTTCCCCTCCAGGGGTTGCGCGTATGTTTCCTGTATTTTAAACGTGACCCGGTAGACTCGAATGCCGCCCCGCTCCGGCTGGACCACGTACTGGAAAACCTCGGCAGCCACGAAACCATATCCATTGGCCATCTGGCGAATCATCGGCTCGGGAAGGACGCGGGCAGACCAAGCCGTGGGGAGAATCAGGAAGAGGGCCAAGGAAGTGAAAATGCGGGGCATGCGTCACTTATTCGTGTGGACTCAACGATGGGGACTCCATTTCGACCCATATCTCGCTGGAGTCCGGCCTTTCCGCCTTTAACGTGAAGGATTTGAAATCGGGAGCGGCCTCGTAGCGGATCTTGTCATGCTCCGCGTCGGAAGCCGCATAGGCCATACTCGTATACGGGTTCAACGGAGCCTGCTCCAGGTGCCCGGAGACCATCAGGATCTGCACCAGGGCGGCTGCAGGTGCAGTCGACATCTCCACGTAGGATTCCTTGTCGTGATAGTACGCCTGCATCCCCTCGTACAGGACCTGCATCGTCGCCCTTACGCGGAACTCCTGGTTCACTGAGCCCAACTGGGCTTTAAGTAAAAAGAGGGTTAACACCGTAAGTACAACATACCCCGCGAATTGCATAAAAACACCCTTCGCGTTGAGTCTTTTGCGCCTCACAACCCGTTTATCTCCATCATGGAGCGGTCGCCAGCCAAGCAAAGGGGGGCATGATAAAGCGGGGCTAAGAGACCCGTGGGCAGCAGGATGCTCATCCCCGTACTACAAACCCATTTCATACAAATGCTTTACTTCATTTCCATTCAATGCGCGATCGTACATCATGACTTCATCCACCAGGCCCTTAATGCCCCAGGCATAATCCTCGTCCTGGTTACTGTAGTGGCGCATGCCAATGAGTATGGGCTTGGTATTTGTCACCCAGAGCCCGCCGCTTGGCTTGGTGGAGGCGACCGAACCGTTCACATAAATCTGCAAGCGCTCTTTCGTGCTCACCAGCGCGAGATGCTGCCAGACATTTTTTTGCGGAAGCTGATAGGATGAAATCGTTTCAAAAACACCCGCGGCCCTCCAGCGCACAAAGCGGAACTTCCCACTGGTGATGTCCGCAAGAAAGGACCCCCCCGCGCCCGTGACACTGCCCTTACTGATAATTCCGCCTCCGTTGACCCAGTCTTCCAGCTTGACCCAGATCGAAATGGTCATTTCGCCGGGAAGACTGAAGCGATCGTCATGGGCGACCTTGAGGTAGTCTTTCTTGCCATCAAAGGCGTAGGCCGTGTTGTACTTCCCTTCATTCACCTTGCTCGCATGCCGGGTATCCACCTCCACCGGTTTCCCGCTAAGGTCTTTGGGTGGCACGGATCCCCGTTCATCGAAGGGCAGGTACAAGACCAGGCCCTTCTGCATATACTTGGGCACCTTGACCGGCCTGACCACCTGTTGTGGAACCGGCCTACCCGGCCGATGCGCTTCCGCCGCCGCGCGCGCCTCCTTCACCAGGTCAAGTGCGGCCAGCACCCTACTACCCTGCTTGATCCGCACCTGCTCAGCGCGAAGCAGCTTGGCATCATCGGTCTTTTTCGCCTTCACCAGTTCAGTTTCCTGGATGCGCAGGGCCTTGAGATAATTCTCCGTCATGCCCAGGAACTTGTTCGCGTTGCTCACACGGATCTTTTTCCGGGAGACGCGATAGGACTGCATCATCGCGTCGAGATCCTCAATTTTCGTTGGCTCAACCGCCGGGGTGACGTCCTTGACCACCGTAAACCGTCTGATTTCCCGGTCGAGGACGAGCACGGTGTCCAGGTTTCCGCCTGCACGCATTCGATCCCGCAACCCCTCTACTGCCTTTAGGTATTGGCGACCCAGGGAGCCGATACTCGCCAGCTCTTCGTCGGCGATCCGGGTTGCGGCAAATGTATATTTTCCCTTGAGTTCCTCC
>JAYGFS010000482.1:0-9022 GCA_046581765.1 Verrucomicrobiota bacterium | reverse complement strand
TGGGTATCGTTCAGGTGCTGCTCGAGGTGCTGCCGATGATTGTACTCCTGAATTACATCAGCCTGCGTCCCGGCCGAGGGGGCGTTGCGTCCGGGGCCTTACCCAGTCGCTCACCCGGGGAAAGCACCCGGGCGGGACCGATGCAACCCTCCATTGTGAGTTCCTGAAGGGATGTCCATCCAGCGCCTTACCCATATCGGCCGCCAGGTCTGGCGCAATGCCCTCGGCGTGACCGGCCTCCGGCCTTCCGATGTCTGGCTCGCCTCTTTCCCCCGCTCCGGGAATAGCTGGTTTCGTATCATCCTCGGCAACATCATCCATATAAGTGAAGGGCGTGAACAGGAAGTCGACCTGCATACACTGGGTGAACTCTGCCCGGTAATGGGCTACACGAACCTGCTCAAGCCATGGGAGCATGAGGTGATTCCGCGCCTGCTGAAAACCCATCAGCCGTATCGGGCTCCCTTCTTTAACCGCCCCACCCGCACCCTCCTGCAGTTCCGCGATCCACGGGATGTCATGCTCTCCTGGTACAACTTGCGCACGAACGCCAAGTTGATCGCGTACAACGACTCTTTTGAACATTTCGTGAGAGATCCGAAAGTCGGATTCGAGGCCTGGATGCGCCACTACAGCTCCTGGTTGCCGCACGCGACCACGGTCATGCCATATGAAGAACTGAAAGCGAGTCCCCTAAGCACCTTGCAGCGGTGCTTTGGAGAACTGGGCTTCACCGTCCCCGGGGACATCCTGCAAAGCGCGATCGAGTGCTCGACGATCGAGAAGGTGCGAAAGAAAGAACAGGAGCAAGGCGTTCGGGATGCGAAGCGCTACAAAGACACATTCCGGGCCGTGCGCAACGGCGCCAGTGGAGATTGGAAAGACAGGTATGGCAAGGCGGAACGGGCCGTCTATGCGGAACTGCATGCCCACTTTGGAATCGATCGTTATCCCCCTGACCCATGAACCCTGCACCACTCAAGATCTGCATCCTGGGACGGGGAAACTATGGATTGCTTCAAACCCGGCTTCAGCAGCTTGCGACCTTCCCGACCGAGCTTCACCTGGTCACCCTCCAACCCGGGGAGATTGAAGGATGTACGGTACATGCCATCCGCACGCCCATCCCTCTCGGACCCCTGAAATATATCTGCGCAATTCCGGCAATCCGCAAAGCCATACGCGCCATCCATCCCGACGTGTTGGACGTGCACGGGATGAGTACCTACGGTGCTTACGGACTGCATCCACTCAAGCAATACCCCTACCTGGCCACGATCTACGGACCCGACTTGACCATGCATGCCAGGAATTATCGACTCCTCGCCCACATGGCCAAGCTTTGTTTTCGCCGGGCCACCCGCATCTTCAGTTCGACCCCCACCACCCTGGATGTCATTCGTGAGGTCTGCGGACTGGATTGCCGGGAAAAATTCGTCGCCCGCTCCTGGGGCATCCACACCGAGGTGCTCTTGAAAGATGCCGCTGCGCGGCGCCGGACAATCCGCGAGGAATTCGGTGTGCCGGAAGGCACCCGGATCGTACTGCACAACCGCCAATTCACCCCCTTCTGGCATATCGACCAGATTCTTGAGGCGGCCCGGGCATTGCTCGCCCGACGTTCGGACCTGCTTTTCTGGTTTGTCTGTCCCGTCACCAATTCCATGGGTGAAGCCTTCATTGAGAAAAAGCAGAACGAACTGGCGTCTGCGGGGCTTAGCGACCGGATTGTCCTCCACGGTCCGCAGGATCACGAGCGAATGATCTCCTTCATGCACGCTTCCGACCTTTACCTCTGCATGGGAACAAACGACCAGCTAAGCTCTTCGGTCCTCGAGGCCATGTGTTGCGGACTCATCCCCGTACTCCACGACCTGCCCGCATATCACGAAGTCATCCAGCACAAGGCCAATGGTTTTCTCGTGCCCCGAATCACCCCGGAAATCCTGGAACAGCAGTTGGTGGAAATCCTGGATACGTTCAGCCATCTACGGGCACAAATCGCCGGGCCCAATCGCGATAAAATGATTTCGTCGTATGAAGAAACCATCTGCGTAGCTTGGCTGATGGACCAGTACCAGGCGGTCAAGAATGCAAAAGAAACGCTTGCCATATCCGGGGGATAAACCAACAGTCGCAACAGAAATCGACCATGTCCAAGGGTGTCATCATTGTAGGAGCGGGGGAACACGGCGCAGTCGTCGCGGATGTCATCCAACATGAAGGACGGTATCGCGTACATGGTTTCGTCGATGACAATCCGGAACGCACCGGCAGCACCCTACTTGGCCTCCCCGTGCTCGGAACACGCGATGACCTCAAGCGAGGGCTTAGCGGGCATCCAATCATTATGGCCATCGGGCATGATGCCACCCGCCTGGAAATCGCGGAGGAGCTTGAAGGGCTCGGTTTTACCTTCATCAGCGCAGTGCATCCCAGCGCAACGATTTCCCGCGAAGCCACGGTGGCACCCGGTTGCTCGGTCATGCCCCAGGCGGTGGTCAACACGCGGGCATGCGTCGAGGGGCATTGCATTATCAACTCCGGCTCACTGGTCGAGCATGACTGCCACGTCACCGCCGGCTGCCACATTTCCGTCGGGGCCATCCTGGCAGGCCGGGTTTCCGTCGGAACCTGCACGCTCGTGGGTGCGGGGGTAACCGTCCTGCCGCGTGTAGCCATAGGCGAGCACACCGTCGTGGGTGCCGGGGCCGTCGTCACGAGCGATCTGCCCGACCACGTCATCGCCAAGGGCATTCCCGCCAGCTTCAAACCAGACGGAACGTAGCACCCGGGAACATCGATGGTGGATCCTGACTATGCTACCCGTTTCAGCGATTTCGCGGTCCCTTCCGCCCGGGCACGGGCCCGGAATATAGCCCTGAGCCTGCTCGCCGGTACCCGGCTCCGCACCCGGGCTTACCGGGAATTGCTGCAGACCCCGCGCGTACACTTCCTCTACCTCCATTATGTGTTTCAGGATGAGGAAGCGGGCTTCGAAAGACTGCTGGAATGGCTGGGCGACAACAACCACACCCTCCTCTCGTACAGCGACGCGGTAAAGCGTGCCGAGAGCGGCGAGATCGACCGGCCCTACGTCTGCTTCAGTTTCGATGACGGGGTAGACAATTGCCTGAAGGCCGCCGCGATATTGAAGGCCCACGGTGCATCTGCATGTTTTTTTCTCAATGGCTGCAACCTCGGGGAAGAACACGTGATCAAGCCCATGCTGTATACCTACCGGCAACCCGGGCGCAAACCGGCACGTTACCTTTCCCTGGGCGAAGTCGAGCAGCTTAAAAATGCCGGCCACGAAATCGGGGGGCATACCTACCATCACCTCAACCTGGCCGAGGCCAGCGACGACGAAATCGACCAGGACCTGCAGCGCAACCGTGCTTTTCTGGAGCCCCGTTTTGGTCCACTCCATCATTTCGCCTGGCCTTTCGGACGATTTGCCTGTTTCAGCCAGGCGGCACGGAGACGGGTGCTGCAAGCCGGTTACACCTCCATCGCCTCGGCTGAGCGCGGGGTCCACCGGGCACCTGGTGGCCCGGGCCTGTGCATTCTCCGCGACAATATCGTCGCCGCCTGGCCCTTAAGCCATGCACGCTACCTGATGGCCCAAAGCGTGGCCCGGTCTTCCATAACGCCTCCATCCTGGGATCACCTGCCCACATGAAACTGCCGAACTTTATCGTCCTCGGGCCACCCCGGACCGGCACCACCTGGTTATACAGATGCCTGGGCCAACACCCCGAGGTTTTCGTCAGTGACCGCAAGGAAGTCCGCTATTTCGACGAGCATTATGAAAAAGGCCTTCCCTGGTACGCCCAGGCCTTTGCCGCGGCCCCCGAAAGTGCCCGGGCCATCGGCGACATTACCCCGGGGTACTTTCAACATCCCGGGGTCCCCGAACGCATGGTTGAAGTACTCGGCGACACGGTCGAGCTCTTCGTCATCCATCGCGACCCGGTCGAGCGCGCCTACTCCGCCTACCTGGGTGCCCTCCGTCGAGGCGAGACCCATGCCTCATTCAGGGAGGCCCTCGAGGAGATTCCACGCCTCGTCGCCAACAGCCAGTATGCGAAACAGCTGGACCGTTTCCTCTCGGTGTTTCCGGCACCACGCATACACCTGGTCGATTTCGAGAGCATCGCGAAGCAACCCCTGGACCATCTCCAGGCGTATTACCGCGTTCTGGGCCTGAGCGACTTCAGCCCCGAGGGACTTCGGACCCGGGTAAATGCCCAATTGCCCCCCGGCCGATCGACCCGCCTGAACACCTTGATGCGCATCGCCCGCGAAACCATTGAACGAAGCGCTCCCGGGCGGAAGTTGATGTGGCGCATTCGTGACAAGGGCCTTACGCGCAAGCTTCACGGCCTGAATGCCGCGGAGCAAACGAATGGGGAACTGTCGGCCCAGGTGCGCGCAGAACTCTTTCAACAGTGGTTCCAGCGGGACCAGGAAGCCCTGCAAGCTTACGCCCACCTGCGGGTCCAGCTCCCCCCGGAGGATGGGGATGAATCCACGTCTTGACACGACCATGCGCATCCTGATCATTCATCGATACTTCTGGCCCGACACCCCGCCGTACGCGTCCATGGTGCGAATGATTGCACAGTCGTGGGCCAGGCAGGGCCACGAGGTACATGTGTACTCTTCGCAGCCCTCCTATAAAGACAGCATCGACATTCCGCGACAACCCTATCGCCAGCACCTGGACGAACTGGAGATTTTTCGTTGTCGCCTGATCCCCGAATCCAAGAAGAATATCCCGGCCCGGGTGCTCAACAGTATGTTCTTCTGCCTCGGCATTATTCTCCATGCCGTTCGCCGCGATCGATACGATATCATCATGAGCTCAACCATGCCCCCGGTATTGTGTGGTTGGGCGGTTCGTATCGCGTCACGCCTGACCGGGGCGGCATCGATCTATCACTGCATGGACCTCTACCCCGAAGTCGGCCTGTACTCCGGGATGTTCAAATCGCCCCGGTCACGCCTGTTTAAACTGGCCCAGCGCATTGACGCACGCACCTGCGACCGGGCCGCAGCCGTGGTTGTGCTGAGCGGGGACATGGCGAATACCCTTTGTCAACGTCCGCTCCGTCACCCGGAGAACATCCACATAATAAACAACTTTAACCTGCCAAAGTTCGGGCAGGAGCCGGCCCCCGAAATTCCGGAATGGGCGACCCCGCAACGACCCTTCCGCATCCTGTTTGCCGGAAATATCGGCCGGTTCCAGGGCCTGGAGACGGTCATCAACGCAGCCATCCTCCTGGAGGATCGCCCCGACATCGAATTTGTATTCGTCGGCGACGGTGCCGCCATCCCCACATTGAAAGCGGCTGCCGGATCGCTCCTGGAAAAATCGGTTTTTTTCTACCCGCACCAATCGCTGCCCGTGGCGGAAGCCATCATGCAGCGATCAAGCGTCTGCCTCGTCAGCTTGCAACCGGGTATTTACAAGGTTGCTTATCCGAGCAAGATGATGACCTGCCTTTCCACCGGAACCCCCTTGCTGGTCATGGCCGAGGAGCACAGCGAGATTCATCGGTTTACCCGCGAGCAACGCATCGGAATGACCTGTCCGCCCGATCGGCCCAATCAGCTGGCCGATACCATCCGAAGCGCCGCGGATCATCCGGAGCAACTGGCGGAGATGCGGGAAAGAACCCCCGCGGTATTCCAGCAGCACTTCGCCTTTCCCGCCATCGAACAGAAATGGAGCGAACTGCTGGAACAACTCGGAAACAGACTGGAACCCCGCACTTGAATTTCTCGCAACTTGCCCAATGATGCATAGGAATTCATGATTTCATTGAGCCACACAACGCTGGTTATTCTCGGCGCCGGGCGTTCCGGAACCAACATGCTGCGCGACCTGCTGACCGAATGCGACGGGGTCGCCACCTGGCCGTGCGACGAAATCAACTACATCTGGCGCCATGGCAATGCGCGGTACCCCACCGACGAGTTTCCCCCGGCACTTGCCTCCCCCAGGGTACGGGCATTTATCCGAGGCCGGTTCGACCGAATGGCCGCCAAGACCGCTTGCCGCCACCTGGTCGAAAAGACCTGCGCAAACACCTTGCGGGTGGGCTTCGTCAATGAGGTTATTCCCGAAGCAAGGTACCTGCACATCATCCGCGACGGGCGCGATGTCGCGGTTTCGGCCAGGGAACGCTGGACCGCCGCCATGGACATCCCCTACATCCTTCGCAAGGCCCGTTACGTCCCCAAAACCGACCTCCCCTATTACGCGGGGAAATATATTTTCAACCGGATGTACGCGCTTGCCTCGGGGCGAAAGCGCCTCGCGGCGTGGGGCCCCCGCTTTGAAGGCATGCAGGAGATATTCAGCCACAACAACCTCCACGTTGCCTGCGCCCTCCAGTGGCAACGCTGTGTCAACCGCGCCGCCACGGACCTGGATGCTATCGGGGCGGACCGCGTGCTGGAACTGCGCTACGAGGACTTTGTACAGCACCCGGTCGAGCACGTGCGGAACATTTCAGCCTTTACCGGGATCGCCATGCCCGAGGAAACAATCGCAAGGCTCGCCAAGCGGGTACGACCTTCGAGCGCCGGGCGCTATACGCGCACACTCGACCCCGAAACCATCGAGCTCATAGAGGACCGTGTCGGCGACACGCTGACCACGTATGACTACCGCTGAACCCAGACGCCATCGCGCGGGTCTCACCCTCGGTCAACGCGTGATAAAGCGAAGTTTTGACCTGGGCCTGGCCTTCACGGGCCTCCTCGTGGTCGGTCCGCTCATCATGTGCTGCTGGATCGGGGCCGCCATAAACACCCGGAGCAACGGATTCTTCCTCCAGGAACGCATCGGGAAAAACGGAAGGCCTTTCAAAATCATCAAGATAAAAACCATGCGTCCGCTTGCACATGTCGACACCACGGTCACCACGCATCGCGATCCCCGCATAACCGCCCTCGGGCATTTTTTTCGAAAAACCAAACTCGACGAACTCCCGCAGCTCGTAAATATCATCATGGGCCAGATGAGCTTTGTCGGCCCCCGGCCCGACGCACCCGGATATGCCGATCAACTGGCAGGCGAAGACCGGATCATTCTCAGCGTGCGCCCGGGCATCACCGGGCCGGCTTCCCTCTATTTTCGAGACGAGGAAATCCTGCTGGGGCAACAGAGCGATCCGGAGCACTATAACAACGAGGTCCTTTATCCCCGCAAAGTGGAACTCAATAAATCGTATGTTGAAAACTATTCATTCTGCGCGGATTTTCGTTACATCAGGCAAACCCTTTCAGGCAGAAGGATGGACGCATGACCCAGAACAAGGAGCGTATATTTCTATCTCCCCCTCACCTCGGTGACGAGGAACTGAGGCAGGTCACCGAGGCATTTGCCATCAATTATATCGCGCCAATCGGTCCCCATCTCGAGCGTTTCGAGGCCGATTTCTGCGCCTATACAGGCATCGCACACGCGGTCGCCCTTTCCAGCGGAACCGCCGCCATGCATCTCGCCCTCCGCGAACTGGACGTCCAGCCAGGCGACGACGTGCTGGTCTCCACCTTGACATTCATAGGCGGTGTAAGCCCCATAACCTTTGTCGGTGCGAACCCCGTATTTATCGACAGCGAAACATCCTCCTGGAATATGGACCCCGCCCTTGTCGAGGAAGCCGTGCGCGAGGGCGAAAACAAGGGCCGGCTCCCGGCCGCCGTGGTTCCGACCGACCTGTATGGACACTGCGCCGACCTCGACGCCTTGCAGGCGATCTGCAAACCGCGGGGCATCCCGGTCATCGTCGACTCCGCCGAAGCCCTGGGTGCGCAGTACAAGGGTGCCCACGCGGGCAAGGGCGCCGCGGCAAGTGTCTACTCGTTTAATGGGAACAAGATCATCACCACCGGCGGTGGCGGCATGCTTGCCTCCGATGACCCGGAATTGATTCGGCATGCCCGCCACCTTTCCACCCAGGCTCGCGAACCGGAACCCTGGTACGAGCACGTCGAGATCGGCTACAACTATCGCCTCAGCAACATCAATGCCGCTATCGGCATTGGCCAACTCCAGGTACTCGAAGAACGCATACGGCGCAAACGCGAAATATTTGATCGTTATGTCGCCGGGCTTGGCGAGATTCCCGGTATTCATTTCATGGCCGAAGCCCCAAGCGAACGGTGCAATCGCTGGCTTAGCGTCATGCAATTGGACCCCGACATCACGGGCACAAATCCCGATGTCATCCGGCGCGCACTTGAAGCGGAGAATATCGAATCCCGCCCCCTGTGGAAACCCATGCACCTCCAGCCCGTTTTTGCCGATGCGCGCCGCTACGGGGGGTCGGTTGCCGAGTCCTTTTTCACCTGCGGGCTGTGCCTTCCATCAGGAACGCGTTTGACGAATGATCAGATTGACGTTATTTGTGACATAGTGCGCATCGCCTTGAATCAATGACCCGGCAACAATGCAGGGGCAATCACCGCATCACCCACTTGAGAGAAGCCGCATCAACACGATCCTTCGAGACTATTTAAGCGACCCGATTCGCAGGCGGATCCTGGTCATCACCTGGCATACCATCGGCATCATGTCGGCGTACTACCTCGCGTTTCTCATCCGCTTCGACTTCGTTATACCGTACCGGCATCTGGATACCTTCCTGCAGACGCTCCCGGTGACCACCCTCGGGTTCCTGTTTGCTTTCTTCCTCTTCCGCCTGTACCGCGGCATCTGGATGTATTTCAGCCTGGACGACATCCTCCACACCAGCCAGGCCATCCTCCTCGGGACCGCCTTTAATGCGGTCATGATTTACTTCGTACGCGGACAATCCTTCGCCGATTACCCCCGCTCCGCATTCCTGTCCACCATGCTGTTTCTCCTCATGTGGGAAACCGGATGGCGTTTCCTGATTCGCTGGTTCAAGAAGCACAGAAACCTGGAAGAAACCGAGGTGGACACATCCAAGCGAAGCATTCTGGTCGGCAACTCCGAACAGGTCGACATCCTGCTGCGCAG
>JAYGFS010000440.1:0-9882 GCA_046581765.1 Verrucomicrobiota bacterium | reverse complement strand
TCTCGATCATGCCATAGAACCCGGCGGTTTTTGCGCTGAAGCCGAGGCGGGTCAGCCGCTGGGCGTTCTTGGGAGGTGCGATGAAGGGCCCGTGTGGAGCGTTGGTCACGATATAGGCAAAAAAGGGCGCATCCGTATCTTTCACCTTCTTGATCCACCCCATGGCTGCGGTGAAAAACAGGTCTGAACAATAGCCGCTGGTCTTTACGAAGGATCCATTGTGGCGAATCACCGGGTCAAAGTACTTGTTCCCCGGTGCATCCGCGCAGCTGCATGCGTAGGCCTGGCCGATTCCGCCCGCGCCGTGGATGAATACCTCGTCAAAGCCCCGCTTGTCGGGCTGGTAGGCATCCTCGTCGCCCAGGTGCCACTTGCCGAAGATGCCCGAGGTGTAGCCGGCCGTCTTCAGGACCTGGGGAAGGATGGTCGCGTCGAGTGTCATTCGTTCGCGTTCGAGAATTGTGTGGGTCACGCCATTCCGCATCGGGTGACGTCCGGTCATGATGGCCGACCGCGTAGGGGCGCAGGTCGGGCTCACGTGAAACCGGACGAAGCGCGTACTCGCGTCGTACAGCTTATCCAGGTTGGGCGTGTGAATCCAGGGGTGTCCATGGCGTCCGACGGGGCCGTATCCCTGGTCGTCCGTCATGACGAGAATGATGTTCGGCCTGGAACCGGCGAGCTTGGCCTGGGTACTGGGCGCGGCAAGAATCAATGTGCAAAGGGCAAAAAGGAGGTGTTTCATATTCCGTGTTTCCTGGGTTCGTCCATCTAAACTACGTCTACTCGATTATAAACCTTACTTATACTCAAAAATTTAGTCTTTCCATGCCGTTTTCCGGGGCTTGACAGTCCGGTTAAATGGCTTAACCCCCTGATATGTCCGGATCTTTTAGAGCCCGAGTCCCGGTGCGTGTCGATGCCGCCGGGGGGGGGACCGATTGCCCGCCATACAGCGTGGATCACGGCGGGGCGGTGGTGAATTTCGCCATACAGCTCCACGTGCAGGCCGCCCTGGATATCCTGCCGGATACCCGGGGTGTCAGCATCGTCAGTCGCGATTTTGACTGTGTGGTTCATGCGGACAGCATCCTGGATTTACCCATTGATGGGAAGCTCGATCTGCTCAAGGGCATCGCCATGCGCATGCGGCCAGCATGGGGTTTTCGCCTCACCGTCTCTTCGGATGTTCCCCCGGGTAGCGGTTTGGGATCCTCTGGCGCGGTCGGTGTGGCGGTGGTCGGCGTGTTCGATGCGGCCATGAACAATTCGCGCAGCCCCATGGATACGGCCCAGCTCGCCAACGAGATTGAACGCAAGGACCTGGGTTATCCCGGCGGCGACCAGGATAGTTACGGCCCCGCGCTTGGCGGGTTCAACCTGTTGACCTCTTTGCCGGGTGGCGGTACGGAGGTGCGGAAGCTTGTCCTGTCCGAGGAAACGCTTTTCGATCTCGAAAAGCGTACCTTTCTCGTCTATACAGGCGAACCGCACTTTTCCGGATCGATTCACCAGGACATCAAGGACGGGTATGACCGGCCGGGGAGCCCGGTACTAGATGCGATGCACCAGCTGAAGCGAATTGGTGAAAGCTGTGCGCTTGCGCTTGAAGCAGGTGATCTGGAGGCCTTCGGCCACCTGCTTGACGAAAATTGGACGTATCATCAACGCTTGCATACTTCGTGTAATTGCGAACAATTGCAGAAATTCTATCATGCCCTCCAGGACCATGTGTCCGGGGGAAAAACCTGTGGTGCCGGCGGCGGGGGATGCATCTTTTTCCTCGCGCGTCCGGGCGAGGAATCGCGTGTGCACAAAATAGCGGAATCCCTGGATGGCCAGGTGATGCCGGTGAAAATCGACCAGGAAGGTCTGGTGATCAAGTGAAAAAATGGATAACACTTCTTGTTGCAGGGCTGGTGAGCGGATGCGGATCAGCGGTACAGGACCACCGGGATGCGCCCGGCGTGCAATGGCCTGAGTTGAAGGCCCTTGATGCCCTGTCCGCAGGTGCCGAAATAGTCATCGAACGGGGGGATGAGGAAAAGCTGAGGCAGCTGGCAGATCAGATGAAGGTGGCCGCCATTGCGCTGGCGGATGCCCCGCTCCCGGCGGGCGTCAAGAACAGCGGGGACCTGGAACGCATGCTTGGCTCCTTGAAAGAGCTGGCCGCTACCCTGGATGACTCGGAGCATGTGCACGATGCCGTGCGGGCCTTCCACCCGGTGGTTGAGAAGTTGATGGAAACCGCGGGCGTCCCGCACACCCATGATCACCATGACCATGCCGGGCACGACCACAGCGAACACGACTACTGAATCACATGTCCGAGCCTATCATCCATCTTGACAAGTGCCGTCTGAAGCTCGCCGAGAATGGGCACTTTTCCCTGCGGGAACTGGAGTTGCAGGCCGGCGACCGGATGGCCGTGACCGGGCCCAGTGGCTGCGGTAAATCGACCCTGCTGAACCTGCTCTCCGGCATGATCCAGCCGAGTGCGGGCGAGGTCCGGGTTTGCGGAAAATCCCTGGAAAAACTGTCGCCGGCTGCCCTGGATGCCTTTCGCGGGCGGCATATCGGCTTCGTCTACCAGACCTTTAACCTGCTCGAGGCCTTCAGCGCCCTGGAGAACGTGATTATCGGCATGCGCTTTGGCCGCAAAATTCCGCATCGGGAACGACTCGCCCGGGCGAAAGCCCTGCTCGATCGGGTGGGCTTGTCGCATCGCCTGCATGCCCGGCCTTCCCGCATGTCCGTCGGCGAGCGGCAGCGCGTCGCCATTGCGCGGGCGATCGCAAACAAGCCGGATGTGCTGCTCGCCGACGAGCCGACGGGTGCCCTGGACCCGGAAGCCGCGCAGGCGGTTTATGCGCTTATCCTGAAGCTCTGCGAAGAAGAAGGCTGTACCCTCGTCTTCGTCACCCACGATGAGCGCCTTGCCGAGGGCCTGCCGCGACGGCTTGATGCGCGTGGTTTTATCCGGCACGAGGCGACCGTATGAACCTGTGGCTGATGGCTTGGAAATATCTCGTCAGGCGTCCGCTGGTGACCCTGTTGACCCTCTTGAGCGTGGCGCTCGGAACCGCCCTGATCTCGGGGGTGCTTACGCTTAAGCGCGAGATGCACCGCAGCTTTGAGGGTGCGAATAATGTCTTTGACCTGGTTGTCGGATCAAAAGGGAGCCCGCTACAGCTGGTCCTCTGCTCGATCTACCACCTGGACCAGTCGCCGGGGAATATCCCGTATCACCGCTACGAGGCATTGAAGGCCGACCACCGGGTAAAGTACGCCGTGCCGCTCGGCCTGGGTGATAACTACCAGGGCTTTCGCATCGTCGGGACGGACGCCAGTCTCTTCAAGGTGAAAACCCGAAAGGCCCTCAATCGGGCATCCGCGCCCTTCGTCTCGTTACGAAGCGGCGAAATATTCCAGGCCCCCTTCGAGGCGGTACTCGGTGGATTCGTTGCTGCTCAGACGGGTTTAAACGTCGGCGATACCTTCAGCGGAACGCACGGCTTGATGAAGCTGGAGGGCTCGGCCGAGCATAATGAATTCCCCTACACGGTCGTCGGGATCCTCCGGATGAACGGCACCCCGAATGATCGGGCCATTTTCACCTCGATGGAATCCGTCTGGACGGTACACGATGCCGAGGAGGAGGAGCACAGGGAGATCGGCTGGCTCGCTGCGGGCATCCAGCCTCCCGGGGCCCCGAAGATTCAAGCACCGGATGTTGCGAAGGACGAGCGAGAGCTGAGTGCGGTGCTCGTGCAGAACAAGGTGCTCCTGCAGCGGTTTGAAATGAAAGAGGAGATCAACCGGGAGACCGAAGCGATGGCGGCGGTGCCCATGGAAGAGATGGGGCGTATGTTTAAAAATTTCATTGGCCCCATGCAGACCAGCCTGCTCGCGATCGCCTTCCTCGTGGTCGTGGTCGCGGCCCTTACCATTCTTACCACCCTGTACCAGTCGGCCGAACGTCGTCGCCGCGACTTGGCGCTTATGCGGGCCCTGGGTGGCCGTTGTTCCGAGATGTTCACACTCGTGTTATTTGAGGCTTTGTTGCTGACGATGCTGGGCATCGCTATGGGGTGTATATCGGGGCATGGGGTCGTCCACCTGGCTTCAGGGTACCTGCGGGATGAGATGGGCCTCGTACTCAATCCCTGGAGCTTTGATGGGCTGGAACTGGCCTGTCTGGGAGCGGTCGCCCTCGCCGGCCTGGTTGCCGGCCTGGTTCCGGCCCTGTTGGCTTACCGGACCTCGCCGATACGCGATCTGACGAGTTTGTAAGTCCTGCAGCCCGTAAAGAAGGGCGTTTTCGGCTGGTGCAGAGCTTTCGCGTCCCCGCCTGAGCGATCATCCGTGATGGGCCACCCCGCCAACTGCGTAAGACGGGTTTCGAGGGCATAGCTGGAATCACCGTAAATTTTATCTTTTTCTGGTTTCACATAAGAAAGCGGCTTGTGGGGGCAATCATTACCAGTACTTCTCTTCTCCTGAAGCGTCCGGGCCCCGCCCGGGCGTTTTTTTTGTGGGTTCGCGTAAGAAGTGCCCCCCCACGGGTAATCATAGGCGTACTCAACACCCTGATACCGACCCCAATACCCCATGGGAGTGCCCGACAGGACAGTCGGGCGCTCCCTTTTTTTGCCGGATTTGTTCGTAAACCATGCATCTCGCGTTCGACCAATCTTGCAGACGGGACGATGAAACGTATAGTGAAGCCCATGCAGGTGGTGAAAAACGTTAAATGGACCCGGGGATGGCCTGTCCTCCTGGGAACGATCTTCTGGCTTTTCGTCTACGGGCCCGCCCAGGCCGAAAAGCAGGTGGTGGCGGAAAATACGGAAGAGCCAGCACCCGCTGATGCGCGGCCCGCGGTCGAGAAGGATGCAGGGACTACACCGGTCGACGGGAGCGCGACGAACGCACCCACGCATATCGTCGAAGACCCCGCGCCTTCCGCGGTAAAGGATGGCATCGTGGGTGCCATCGATTTCGATACGCTCAAAACCACCACCCTCAATCGCCAACCGCCGCCGGTGTACCAGGCGGAGGTCAAAAGCCTCGACGGCAAGACGATAAAGATCGTGGGGTTCATGGGACCCTACGATGATTTTGAGAATCTCAAGAATTTCATGCTTTTCAACAAGCCCGTGGGGTGCAACTTCTGCCAACCGCCTTCGGTCAAGGAGGTCGTCATGGTCCGACAGAAGGTGGACAAGGCTAAGTTCATCGATGCCCCTATCATCGTCGAAGGTACCCTGCGCCTCTGGAAGGAAAAGAGCGAGGATGAGGGGCATAAAAATGGATTCCTCTATGTCATGGAGGAAGCCCATGCGACCAAGTACGAGCCGGAGAAGAAATAGTTTCTCGGGTGCCCCGCGCCTCGCGCCTGTTTTTTTCAGCGCGCGATTCTTTTTTGATGATCAGAACGTGCGTTCGTAAGGGTCCCCTCGACCGGAAAACGTTCGCATAACCTTCCCTTGATCGAAACAGTTGACGTAAGCCTTCTCCTCCAGCATATAGCTAAAAATGGTCCTCCTGATAAAATGCCTGGCATGGTTTTTCGCTTCGATGCCACTCGGATTGGCGCTCGCTTTCGGTCGTGGCCTGGGGACGCTCACCGGTTCGATCCTGCGTTTGCGTCGGGGCGTGGTGGTGGGTCAACTGGAGGCCTGTTTCCCGGAGAAGCCCCGCAGGGAAATCGAGCGCCTCGCCTCGCGGGTGTATCGCAACCAGGGGATGAACCTGGTGGAGCAGTTGCGCATCCTAGTCAAGGGCCTGGAGGATGTGGAAGGGCGGGTGGAGATCCGTGGGCAGGAAAACGTGGACAAAATACTCGGAAATAACAAGGCGGCCCTGATCTTGATGGCGCATGTCGGGAACTGGGAGATTGCCGGTTACACCACCCGCATGACGAATCGGGCCACGACGGTCGTGGTCAAGGTGATGCGGAATCCGAAGATGCAGGAATACGTGCTCAAGATGCGTGAGCGGATGAATGTGCGTATTATCCCGCACAAGGGAGGCTTTCGCGACTGCCTCCGGGCGCTTGATCGGGGGGATCTGCTGGCCATTGTCCTGGACCAGAATCGGCCGACCGATGAAGGGGTGTTTGTTGATTTCTTTGGTCGTCCGGCCTGTACTTCGCCGGGGTTGGCGGTGATCTCGTACAAGACGCAGTTGCCCGTCTACCCGATATTCTTTACCCGCCGGGAAAACCACCGGGACCACATCCTGCATGCATTGCCGCCGATTGAGCCGCCGCCGGGGCGCAAAATGGATAGTACGAAGGAATACACCGCCAAGTATACCCGGGTGATTGAAGAGATGATTCGCGCGTACCCGGATCAGTGGCTGTGGATGCACAAGCGCTGGAAGACGCGGATGCCAAAGGAAGAAATGGACCCCGAAAAGGAAACAGACGATGAAAATGATTAATTGGATCTGTCTCGGCCTGATGGTCGTTTCCGTCAGTGCGAAACAGAACGTTATTTTATTTGTGACCGATGACCAGAGTCCGGATGCGGGTTGCTACGGGAATGCGGTGATCCAGACGCCGGCGATTGATGCCCTGGCGAAGGACGGGACGATTTTCCCAAATGCCTTTTGCACCACGGCGAGCTGCAGTGCGAGCCGCTCGGTGATTCTTTCCGGGCTCTACAACCACGCGAATGGCCAGTACGGGCACCATCACAGTTTTCATCACTTCCGGAGCTGGGAGGATTTGAAAACGCTGCCGGTGATCATGACCGCAAATGGTTATCGCACCGCGCGTTGTGGGAAGTTCCATGTCGGGCCGGAGGCGGTGTATCAGTTCGAGCAATCCATTCCGGGTAACAGCCGGCACGCCTGGCAGATGGCGGAGAACTGCAGGGAGTTGATCGAGGCGGACAGCGACGAACCCTTCTTTCTCTACATCTGCACCTCCGATCCGCATCGCGGCGGGGGTTTTGCGGCTGAACTTCCGTACAAGCCGGATCGCTTTGGCAACCTGCCGAACCAGGCATCGCGTTCGCATCACCAGGACGTGATCTATGACCCGGCCCGGGTCATGGTGCCGCCTTTTCTTCCGGATACGCCGACCTGCCGGGCGGAGATCGCGCAGTATTACCAGTCGATCACGCGAATCGACCAGGGCCTGGCGCACTTGATGGGCATTTTAAAAGCCGCGGGGAAGTATGACGAGACCCTGGTCATCTACACCGCCGACCACGGGATGGCTTTTCCCGGGGGAAAGACGACCTTGTACGAAGGGGGAATGCAAATTCCATTCATCGTGAAGAAGCCCAACCCGTCGAGGAAAGGCATGGTTTCGCAGGCAAAAGTCAGCCTGGTGGATCTTACGCCGACGATCCTGGATTTTGCCGGCGCGATCGGGCCGGAGACGGTGACCGGCATCGCCTACGATGAAAAATTCAAGCGGAACAGGAAGGTCCGGGCCCGCAGCGACAAGGCCTTCCATGGTCGCTCGTTCCTGTCGGTGATTGAGGAGGAGGATCCCGGGGGTGCCTGGGACACCGTTTATGCCTCGCATACCTTTCACGAGATCCAGATGTATTATCCGATGCGGGTGGTGCACGGGCCGAAGTACAAGCTGATCTGGAACATTGCCTGGCAGTTGCCGTATCCCTTTGCATCCGACTTGTGGGCGGCGCCGACCTGGCAGGCGCAGTTTAAACAAGGCCCGAATGCGCCGTATGGATTAAAGACCGTGGGTGAATATATCCACCGGAAAAAGTTTGAACTCTTTGACCTCGAAAAAGATCCCGACGAGACGACGAACCTGGTGGAGAATCCGGAGTACGCGGAAGTGCTGGAGAAGATGCAGAAACAGCTTCGGGCCTTTCAGTTGCGGACCGATGACGGATGGGAGCTGAAGTGGCGCTACGAGTAGCCGGTCCCCGCTTGATAACCCCTGATCCAGGATGCCTATCCAGAAGCTTGAACATGCAAAGGTCCTCTGGACCTACCACTGCACCCGGCATCCGCTCCTGCCGGCGGACGTGATTATCGGCCTGGGGAGTTATGATCTGCGGGTGGCGGAGCATGCGGCGGATCTGTTCCGCGAGGGTTGGGCACCGCGGGTGGTATTCACCGGTCATCAGGGGAATTGGACGCGTGACTTGTTTGATGCGCCGGAGGCCGAGGCTTTCAAGCAGCATGCGATGGAGCATGGCGTGCCGGAGGCGGCGATCCTGGTGGAGCCGGAAGCGCGGAATCACGGGGACAATATGCGGCTGAGTCGTGCCCTGCTGGCACGCGAGGGGATTGAGGTGCGCCGGGCGATCCTGCTGCAGAAGCCGCAGACGACCCGCCGGGCCTGGTTAACTGCCCGCAAGGTCTGGCCGGAACTGGAGGTCATCATGCATCATCCGGATCTGCATCTCGGGCAGCAGCCGCTGCCGCATCATCCGATGGATGAACTGATCCATGAAATGGTAGGGGATCTGCAGCGAAATCTGTTGTATCCGGGCTTGGGGTACCAGGTAGCGGATGAGATTCCCGACGTGGTGCTGGCCTCGTATGAGGCCTTGATTACGGCGGGATACACCCGGCATATGTCGGCCTAAGTCAAGGGGTTCGGGCTGACCGGTCAGGATTCGTGGGATTCGGTGGGTGTTGCGCTGCGCACCGGGCATGGAAACACCCCCTACGTATACCGTTCGATGGTCTGCATCATGATTTCGGGCGTTACCGGTTTTTCGAGGACGGGTAATTCACGGAGGAATGGGTTCGTCAGCGTCCGGAAGGTGCCCTCGCTCGTGTGTACGAGCGGGGTGCCCCCTTCCATCTTCACCACGGATGCGGACAAAAAGATGATCGGAATTTCTTTTGTTGAGTCATCTTCACGAATTTTTCCTGCGAGGTCAGCGCCGTTAATGCCGGGCATAATCACGTCGAGGAAGATCAGGTCGGGCTTGACCTCGCTGATCATGTGCATCGCGTTCAGCGGGTCATTGACAATGGTGATGTGGTAGGCGTCTGAAAGTTCCAGGTTCATCTTGCAGAGCCGGGTGAAGGGCTCTTCATCGTCGATGATCATGATATGCTTCATGGGCGGGTCATGCGGCAGCATTATTCGCTGGCCGGCGCCTGTTTCGTCGGTGTTGCATCGGGTGCGACATCGTAATGAGTGTAGCGTCCCTTGTACACCTGGAAGATGGCGATGACGGCTGCGAACAGGACAATATACCAGAGCGTCCTGGCCAGGTCCGGCTTGCGATTGATCATGGCGAAGAGCACGGCGAGCAGGATCCAGATCCCGATCTTGATGAAGACCCAGATCTGGAAGCCGACGCCGGTCTTGGCTATGAGCGCGAAGCCGGCGATGAAGACGAGCAGCATGCCGATGCCGTGACTCAGTCCGACCAGCTTGCGGATCGCAGGCTCGTCACTTTTGCTCATGCTTCGAACGACTGCGCCGCCGAGGGATAAAAATACCAGCACGAGGCCGGAGAGGTGGAGAATCTGGTAGATGTATGCGGGCATGGTAATCTTTCGGTTAGGTGTGCTGGGTCGTCATGCGAACGCTTTTGAAGCAGGGGTGCATTAACAGATCCTATGGGCCGTGCCAACTATCTTGTGCTGCACGGGTTCAAGGCCGGGGCCGGCCGCCCTTCACGGGGATGCCTGGCCGCGACGGCGCACGAATACCAGCAGTATCGCTGCGCCCAGGAGCAGCAGGCTGTGGGAGCCGGGCTCCGGGATGGTGAAGGTCCCGAATGGGATACTGTTTGCGAGCTCAGACATCGTGCCGGTGAAGTTCAAGGTGTCTTCCGGGCTGACATTCCAATTGCTGATATCGAAGGTGCCCCCGTCCGGGCCGCTATTGTGTTTTCGGTAGGCGAAGGTGTTGTCGTAAAGGGTGGGATC
>JAYGFS010000377.1:0-1844 GCA_046581765.1 Verrucomicrobiota bacterium | reverse complement strand
GGTACCGACGGTGGCCATCAGGGTGTCGGGGACCCGGACCGGGCCGTCGAAGCGGTTGTTTCCCGCGGCATTGCCCAGGGTCCCGCCCGGGGACCGGTGGTCGAGCACGATGGGCTCGAGGGAGCCTTGTGCGAGGCCGGTTCCAATGGTTAATGCCGCTCCCGCGGCGACAAAGGTGGCGCTGTTGGTATGGCCCAGTGCCGCCGCATTGCGGATCTCGAGGGTGCCGTCATTAACCGTGGTGGAAACCGTGTAGGTGTTGGTTCCGCTGAGTACGAGCTTGCCCCCGCCCTGCTGGTACAGGCCATCGGGATGGATGTTGCGAACATAGACCTCGGTGTAGGGCATCGCGTGGTTTTCATCGGCGGATTCCCAGAGGAATGAGGTGAGGTTGTTGGTCCCGTTGGTCACGCTGATGCCAAAGGAAAAGCCCTTCTGGCTGCCGTGCCCGCCCCATGCCCAGGTAAAGATACGCTCCTCGCTGTTCACCACGTTGGGGGTGTCGCGGGTATTGCTCTGGAGGTTGAAGTAGGGCAAGGGGACGCCTTCCAGGATGCGGTATTCCACGGGGAGGGTGCTGTCGAATGCCCAGGTCCACGACGTGGCCGAGCCCAGTATCCATCGCGCTTCCTGGTAGCTGGCGCCCGCGGGATCCCGGGCCCGCTTGATGCGGATTTCCAGGTCGCTCGTGTCCAGGGCCGATGCGGCCAGCAGGTCATTGATGAGGGCGGCGCTGTAGGCGGCGGGCGCGAAGGCGTTGGTGGTGCCGAGCCCGGCAACCACGTCGCCTGCCAGGCCCTGCCCATCGTCATCAAATTCCCAGCCCTCGCGGCCACGACCGACCAGTAGCCAGTTGTGCCCGCCGTAATGCTCGACGAAGGCCTCGATGTTTGTTCCATCGGCTTGAACGGTGTGGGTCCCGGGCGACAATGCGTCGAGCTGGGGCAAGCTGAACGCCGGGATGGTGCTGCGTACGTTTCCGTTGAGCGCGACCACGCCCTGTCCGGAGATGTCCAGGCGCTGCAGGTCGAGCGGGGGCAGCATCACCAGCTCGCTTCCCGCTGCCGGGGCTGCGAGCGTGGCCCCGCGGATGAGGGTAATGGGCAGGCCGGCGCCCACGGTGGCGGTTCCGCTCGCGGCCAGGGTGCCGTGGAGTTGAATCGGCTCGGCCGTGGTGTAGGCCAGGCCATCCGCGAGGACCAGGCTGCCGCCGGCCTGGACCCGGGTCATCCCGTTGGTCGCGCCCAGGGCGCCGTTGGCGGAGACGGTCAAGGACCCGGACACGATATCCAGCACCCCGGAGAAGGTGTTGGCCGCCCCGAGTATGACCTCCGCGTTCCCGGTCTTGGTGAAGCGGTTGGTGCCGCTCACCACCGAGGCCAGGTCCAGGGTCCCGCCATGGCCGGTCGTGCCAAGGGGGCGATCGATCTCGAGTCCCCCGGAAAAGGTCAAGCGGCCGGCACCCAGGTAGATCTCGTCCACGCCGTCCACCGCGACCGCGAGGGTATTGCTGCCGCCGCTGTCATGGGAAATCCGCCCGGCGGTCAGGGAGCCGTTGGTGAGTGAAAAACCGTCGGTGCCGGGCCGGAACGTGAGCCCCCCCACGCTTTGTGCGCCGGACAGGTCGATGGCGCCGGGCGGGGTGTTCATCTCGATCCGCGCGGTGTCACCGGCCCCGGGTACCGCGGCCCCGAACCAGTTCGCGGGGTCGTTCCACAGGTTGTTGCCCCCGCCGTTGGTCCAGGTGAAATCGCTGGGGCCATCGGGACCGCCGCCGAGGGCGGTGCCGTCGTGCCCGAAGGCGGCAAAGCCGTATTTCTCCGCCAGGTAGCGTCCGGCTGCCT
>JAYGFS010000368.1:0-2900 GCA_046581765.1 Verrucomicrobiota bacterium | reverse complement strand
AAAACAACCAGCAGGTCGCGCGACAGCGAATACAGCACGCGTAATATTAAGAAAGCCTACATTCCAAGGCTCGTGTTCATGGCGGGCCCCAGTCACAATTTCAAGGACGCGACCATTCTTTTCGAGTATTTCACCCGCCAGGGGAATACGCGGAGCATCGTGAAAAGCGATCGGGCCCGGATTCCCATGCTCCAGTCGATGAAGCCCATGGTGGCCGATGCGGAAGGCTATGCGAACGTGATCACCAAGACCGCGGGCGTAGAGGAGTACGCCGGATCGCCTTCCCGCAGCTCGGAAAAACCGGAATACTACGGCTTTATTGCCTCGATCTACGACCGTGAGGGCGCCTTGATCTTTCAGCGTTGCACGAACAGGAGCCTGGCGGAGTTTGGCAAAAGCAGGCTGGAAATGCTTCGTTGATTCACGGGGAGCTGCGCGCCGGGTTTTCGTACCAGAAGACACCCAGTTGATCACGTTCTTCGCAGCATATCACGTCCAGGTCCCCATCCGCATCCAGGTCGAGGACTTGCATATGGTCGTACTTGAGCCCGATCGGTCCGCTGATATCGTGAAAGTCCAGTTCCGGGTAATTCAACCAGAACAGGCCAATCTTGGGCCGAGGCGCAGCTTCACAGGAGTAGAACAGGTCCATTCGTCCGTCGAGGTCGACGTCCCCTACCCTTATCGCCTTTGCCGTTCCAATTGGATGCGCGGACAGGTCGTGGCGCTCGGTTTCCCACAGGCTTCGAATATCCTTTGATTTCCTCAGGATGAGCAAATTATTCGGTCGCGTGACCGTGATGATTTCCACCTGCTGATCACCATCGATATCCGCGACATCAAGAAACATGACCTCCAGACCATGGCCCCCGGCCCGATGAGCATGCCATTTGGCCATCGGCTTTCCCGGATTCTCAAGCCAAAGGACCCCGGAGCGTGGCCCGTTCTTTCGATCACTAACAACCACATCGAGATCCCCATCCCCATCCAGGTCAACCGGCTCCAGGGACATGATCCATCCCGCATCGTACAGGCGGGTGAAGGTCCATTCTGCGGTGGCCCGCGGGTCATCACCGCTTAAAAGCAAGCCCACGCTCGCTTGCTCACCCTTTGATGCGACCATGAAATCCATGCCGGGTTTTCCATCCAGTTCCATCGGCAGGGCAAACATCCAGGACTGTTGTTGTTTCGTAACCGGTATGGCCTGCGTGGTCCAGGCCGTGGCATCCAGGTAACGGTCCGCTTCTTTTGGGGCCCAGTGAATATAGATGGTCCGGTTGCGACCCTCGCAGCAACTCAGGACATCAAAGGCCCCGTCGCCATCCACATCGGCGAATACCGCATCTTCGGGGGACTGGACCTCGCCCACGGTAACCGCGGGCCAGGGCATTTTCACCCGGGCCGTTCCGGGATTGATATATGCGCGAATCCGGTTGCCTTCCTCCCAACCGGTGGCCACATCCAGTAGACCGTCCCCGTTTACATCGGCCAGGCGAACCCCGTCCGCTCCTTTGGAGCTATTGTCGATGGTGTGAAGGGTCCACTGTCCCCACGCAGGCGGGAGTGTGCAGATGATACATAGTGCAATATTTAGCAGGCTTAATGGGTGCATGTGTCCTTCCCTGACGCTTCGTTTCAAGCATACTGTGACAAATCCTCCGCAAGGGTCAAATTCTTCCTGATCCTGTCGTTCTTTACTTGGAATTAGGACCCAGTATGATGATCTCCACGACTTCTCGTGAGACCAAGCCGAATCAGTACCATGAAAAGACAGACGATCGCAGTAGCATGTGCGCTCCTCGCCAGCTTGGCCACCGGCTGTGGCAAGGATGAGATCTCCCGGATGACCGTGAAGAAGGTCCAGCCACTCCTCGAGGAATCGCCTCCCGAAAAGGGATCCGCCCCTCAGGGCGGCACCGCACCGTCCCAGGGGCCGCTCAACCAGCTGGCCTACGAAAAACCGGAAAGTTGGACCGATCAAGGTGCCAGCGGCATGCGTGCGGCTTCGTTCATCGCCGGCCCGGCTGAGGCACGCGTACAGGTTTCAGCCATTCGGCTCGGTGGTACTGCAGGGGGATTGCTACCCAACGTCAACCGCTGGAGAGGCCAGCTCGGCCTGGACCCCATTGTCCAGGATGAACTGAAGCCGGCCACGATTGCGCTGGCCTCGGGTTCGGCCAAGCTGGTGGAAATGGAATCCCCTGCGATTGGAGACCAGGTCGCACAGGCCACGCTTGTCGCGATTGTTGAACAGGCTGGCAACAGTTGGTTCTTCAAGATGACCGGGCCCAGGGACACGGTTCTCGCCGAGCGGGGCCGCTTCGAAGGTTTCATGAAATCCGTACGTTTTGATCCCTGAACCCGACCGCATGCGACATGGATGAACCCCGATCACTACCCGCCCCCTTTCGAGCACTCGCCTCGCTTCGGCTTACCGTATCGCTCCTGGGCCTCGGTATTTTCCTCACGCTGGCCGGGACACTGGCCCAGCGGGAAGCGGGGATCTGGTCCGTACTTGATGGATATTTCCGCACCCTGTACACCCTGATCCCCTTGCGAATCTTTTTCCCGTCGAGCATGCATGTTCCGGGCGTCTTTCCCTTTCCGGGTGGCTTCGCCATCGGCGGCCTGCTCCTGGTCAACCTGCTACTTGCCCATGCCATTCGCTTTAAGGTGATCGCCACGGGCCGGAATAAAGTGGTGGGGATGGTGGTGACGGCCCTGGGCCTGGGCCTGCTGAGCATGGTGATCCTCGGCTATTTCACCCAGGAGGTTTCCGCAACCGAAAACGCCGCCTTCTGGCGAGTGTTATGGCGACTGATACATGGCGGGTTGGGGGCGGCGGTGCTGCTCGTCGGGTTTCATTTTCTCTTCGGGCGCCAAGATCGGAAGAGCACACG
>JAYGFS010000337.1:0-4392 GCA_046581765.1 Verrucomicrobiota bacterium | reverse complement strand
GGCGATGATGACCAGATAAGCAAGGTGTGTTTTCATGGGCGGACCTGTATAAACGATACGCGTGCCTGTTTCCAGCCGAACTAAGGAGATTTATTGCCACGCTTCACGCCCGCTCGCCCGGGTCCCGTTTGCCGGATGTTTTCCAGTTCCTGTACGCTTCATGCCGGGAATCGTTGGGCTGCGAATGCATTTGTAATCGGCTGAAAAGGTCTCTATTACCGGAATCCAACGTGGAGAGATTGATGAATAAATACTGCCAGATCCTTATTG
Source organism: Verrucomicrobiota bacterium (assembly GCA_046581765.1). Taxonomy (GTDB): domain Bacteria; phylum Verrucomicrobiota; class Kiritimatiellia; order SS1-B-03-39; family UBA6053; genus JAPYUI01. The sequence continues at coordinate 4,122 of JAYGFS010000337.1, read as the reverse complement.
TCGCCCTGCTTGCACCCTCCTGCCATTCCCTGTGTGCCGGCGAGTTCGTTTCCCTGTTCGACGGCACATCGACCGATGGCTGGAAGAACCCGTACGCGTGGGGCGAGGTGAAGGTCGAGGATGGCTCGATCGCGCTCAAGGCGAACAAGAAATTTTTTCTCGTGACGGAGAAGACCTACAAGGACTTTGTTTTTGAGGTCGAGGTCATGTTGCCGCCGGAGGGCAAGAGCAATTCCGGCATCATGTTCCGCTGCCACGTCAAGCCGAACAAGGTCTTCGGTTACCAGGCCGAGTGCGACCCCAGCGATCGCGCCTGGACCGGGGGGCTGTACGACGAGGGCCGCCGCGGCTGGTTGCATCCGAAGAAGAGCGATAAACCGGCCCCGAAACTGGTGCAGGCCCCGCTGGGGGAGTGGATCAAGTACCGGATTGAAGCCCGGGGCGATCGCCTGCAGATCTGGATCAATGGCAAGCAGACCACGGATTACAAGGACTCCACGGATGCCGAGGGGCATATCGGGATCCAGCACCACGGGGAAAACGGGCAGGTGTATCGCTTTCGCAGGATGCGGATCAAGGAACTGTAGTCCCGGCCGGTCAAGGCACGATGCGGCATACGGGGCGAGCACGATTCCCTGCCGTCCGGCTGAAATCGAATGATGAACCGAATGACGAAAGCGGGGGGTGCCGCCTGTGTGGTCACCGGGCTTGCTGCCGGGTTTTCCGGGCTCGCTGCCCGGGAGATTCACTTGACGCCCCGCTCCGATTGGTTTGCGGTGCTGCAGGGCAGTGGCTTGGCACCGGGCGACGAGGTCGTGCTCGGCAAGGGCACGTATACCGACGGACGGATGCTTAGCATCTCGCATCGTGGGACGCAGGGGCATCCCATTGTGATCCGGGGGGAGGGCGCGGTCTTCCGGCGTCCGGATGCCCGGCAAAACTCGATCAACCTGGTCGGCGTACAGTACCTGGTCCTGAAGGACCTGGAGATCACGGGCGGCGCCGCCGCGATTCGCATATCCAGGGGGAACGGGTTTTCGGCAAAGTTCGTGACCCTGGAGGCCTTGCACATCCATCACGTCGGGGGCGTGGGCGTGACCTGTAATCATACCGGCAATACCTACGAGGGGATGCACTTCCTGAAGAATCACATTCACCATACCGGGGGGCATGGCGAAGGATTCTATCTTGGCGGTAACCATGCCAAGGCCATCTTCCACAGCTCGATTGTGGAACTTAATTATATCCATCACCTGAATGGGCCCAAGGTCAGCCAGGGTGATGGAATCGAGCTTAAGCACGGTAGCTGGGGTAACATCGTCCGGAACAACGTGATCCACGATACGAAATATCCGGCGATCATTGTCTACGGCACCCGGGGCAAGCCGCGCAACGTGATTACCGGGAACCGAATCTGGAACACGGGCGACCAGGGCATCCAGGCGGCGGCCGACGCGGAGATTACCCGGAATAAGATTCTGTATCCTGCGGCCGATGGTATTCACTCGAAAATTCACCAGGGCGCTGAGCCCGGAAACCTGCTCATCCGGGATAACTGGGTGCGCGTGCGCAAGGGCAGCCGGGGGCTCCGTATCAACAAGCCGCCGAAAGGGTATTCAGGCCCGGTGGTCCTGGACGGGAACCGCCTGGAGCATGAGGACGGTGGCGTGGCCATTCGCGTGGCCCCGGGTAACGGCCTGGACATTCGCGGTAACCGTGGCATGGGCCGGGTCGAAGGTATGCAACTGGGGGTCAGGCAGTGGGACGGCTCGGCCGGCTTAACCGACGTGGACGCTGAAATCCGTCATCCCGCCTTGAAGTAGGGCCGCCTGCGCGGGACTTTGCCCGCACTGGGCATCTGGTCCAGCTCCCGCTGCGATCGCCGGTAGATCGGAATCCCGCTTTCCCTTGTTCAGGGCCTTTCGTTTTCCCCTGCCCCCCGCTTACTGGTCCATTTTCACCAGTTCCCTTTGCGAGCGGAGGTAGATGAACCCTTCCTCGATCGCTGGTGCGCCGTAGGTCCATGAGCGACCTTCGGTCTCGATCGCTTTCCAGCGGAGGGCGTCGGGGGAGAAGGGTTGGGAGAGGTCGATGATATAGAGCAGGCCCGCACCGCCCTGCCAGTACAGGTGCTTGTTGCGGGTGAGCGGCCAGGCGGGGTTGGTGTGGCCGAAACCGCCGCGTTGAATTCCCCGTGTGGTGCCGACGCGGCGGCTGACAACGTGATCCTGCGCGTTGAGGATGCCTTTCGTGAACTGGAAGTCCGTCTCGTTCCAGATAATCCGTTCCCCGAGAACCTGGATCGGTGCCTCGACCATCACCGACCTGCCGGTACGGGTGTCGATGCAGCCGATGTCGCCGCTGTCGTAGCGCCAGAAGAAGATACGCTCGTCGGCCACGTGCACGGTGGAGGGGGTCGGTTGGCCCTTGCCGCGCAGGCCCCGGTTGCTGTACTCCGGCTCGAAGGGCCGCTCGGCGTAGCTTGTGCCGGTCCAGGCAAAGTAGCGGTCGGGTTTTTCGAAGGCGAATTCATCGGTTACTTCACCGGTCTCGGGGTCCACGAGCTGGAACTTCGTCTCGGCCCTGGCGCTGACCGTAACCACGAATTTTCCCCGGCAGAGCTGGTTCTTCTGGTGCGGGATCGCGGGCGGAAGATCGAAGGTCAGGATCGCCCGTCCGTCCTCCGGGGATAACAGGTAGCCTTTTCGTCCCGAGTGAAATTTCCAGTGCGACAGGTCGATCATTGACGCGACGATAACCGGCTGCCCTTTCCACTCAGCCAGGCTATACTGCGTGGCGTGCGTGAGCAGGATGGGGGAACACCATCGGTCCTTCCCTGTCTCAAGGTCAATCGAATGCATCTGGTAGAAAGGCAGTTCTGGATGTTTCCCCGCTTCCACGGCGATCTTCTCCGATGGCAGCGCCACCAGCACGTGCCCGCTGTGCAGGTACATCCGACAGTTCTTGATGTCCGGGTCCGGCGCCTGCCAACTGCGTTTCCACACCGGCTCACCCGCGTGTGTGAAGCAGGCCAGCATGCCGTTCAGGTTGTGGAATACCACGTGCTGGTCGTCGGCGACCGGGACCAGGCTGGTCGCATCATGCCAGGACTCAAGCACGCGGCCGGCGTAGGTACCGGGCAGCTCGACTTCCCAGAGCAGCTTGCCTGAATGCTTGTCGAAGCACTGGCCGACAATGTCGCTGTTGAAGTAGTAGCCTCCCTTGAGCCGGCCTTCCAGTTTTGCGTGGACGGTAAGGAACAGCCTGTCGCCCTGCAGGCAGATACCGGATTGCCCCGCCTCGCTCAAGGGGGTGCGGTAGACCAGGTCGGCGTGCAAGCCGGTCGTGAGCAGGGCAATCGCCGCGGTGCTTAGCCATGCCGTTTTCAAACGAGGAGCTCCTGCATCACGCCGCTGCTGTCCGAGAACCGTTCGGCCGGTACGCCAAGGAGCTGGAGGAAGGTCAGGTACAGGTTCGACAGCGGAGGCGCGGAGGCGTCCAGGTCGTGAAAGACGCCCTGTCGCAGGCCCAGGTTCCGGCCGCCCGCGACCAGCAGTGGGTAGTTGCGGTTGACGTGGGTCTTGCTGTTGCTGCTGCCGTAGAACACCAGGGTGTTGTCGAGCATCGAAACCTCGCCCTCCGGGGTATCGGCCATCCGGTGCAGGAAGCCGGCCAGTTGCTCGGCCTGGAAGCGGTCGAAGGTGCCGAGCGTCTCCATGGCCTTTGTGCCTGAACCGGCCGCGCTGTGCGCGAGGCGGTGGTGCCCGGCAGGGAGTCCGAGTGCGTATTTCGGCATCTCGTTCCACGGGCCGTCGATCATGCTCTGCAGCATGTAGGTCGCGTAGCGGGTCGAGTCCGTCTTGAATGCGAGGTAAATCAGCTCGTACATGGTTTGAATGAACAGTTGTGGCTCGTTAACCGTCGCCTTGAGCGAGAGGTTGTCGGTGGCGACCTCCGGCTTGGGGGTATCCGACCAGCGCTGCATCCGCTCGATGTTCTGCTCCACCGCGCGCACACTCTCGAGGTAGGCATCGATTTTCTGGTTATCCTCGGCGCCGACCCGTCGCTGCAGGCTTTTGGCCGAGCCCATCACCCGGTCGACCAGGCTGGCATGGCGCTCGT
>JAYGFS010000283.1:0-2175 GCA_046581765.1 Verrucomicrobiota bacterium | reverse complement strand
CGCCTGCCTCACCCAGGTCTTCCTCCAGGGCCAGGTCGATCAATCGCACCACATCGGGGTGCTGCGCAATACCGCTAAAATCAATTTCATTCCTTTCTCGCAAGGTCTACCCTTTCCGTTTGCTGTACGTGGTCTTGGCCGGTTTCTTTTTTGAACCCTCGCCCACATCGAATGCCGTCCGCAACGCTGAAATCTGGTCGCGCAGCAGCGCCGCCCGCTCGAATTCCAGTACCCGTGCAGCTTCCAGCATTTCACTTTCAATATCCAGGATCACCTGGTTGACATCGTAATCGACACCTGAATCCGCAACCACCCGGATGTTGATCTCATCGGCCTCTTCATCCCGATTGGACAGGCTTTCCTGGATACTCTTGACCACCGTACGGGGCGTAATCCCGTTTTTCAGGTTGTAAGCCAACTGCTTTGCACGACGCAATTCGGTAACATCGAGCAAGCCCTGCATGGAGTCGGTGATGGTATCCGCGTACATGATAACCTTGCCCTCCGCATTCCGGGCCGCCCGCCCGGCGGTCTGGATCAAGGCGGTCTTCGAGCGCAGAAAGCCTTCCTTGTCCGCATCGAGAATCGCCACCAGCGAGACTTCCGGCAAATCCAGGCCCTCCCGCAAGAGGTTAATCCCCACCAGGCAGTCGAATTCCTTCCGGCGCAAGGCGCGGAGAATCTCCACCCGTTCAATCGCATCGATGTCGGAGTGGAGGTACTTTACATTGAGACCGACGCCCTGGAGATACTCGGATAAATCTTCAGAGGTCCGCTTGGTCAGCGTAGTGACCAGGACTCGCTCGTCTCGTTCTGCCCGGGTCCGTACTTCTTCCATCAAATCGTCGATTTGCCCCTTGAGCGGACGTATTTCGATTTCCGGATCTATAATCCCGGTCGGTCGGATCACTTGCCGGACCGGCTCGCCACACTGCGCCAACTCGTAGGGACCCGGCGTGGCGGATACGAAGGTGATGCTGCCGACTACGTCAAGGAACTCGCTGAAACTCAAGGGCCGGTTATCCAGGGCTGAAGGCAGGCGAAAGCCATGCTCAATCAGGGTCGTCTTGCGCGATATGTCGCCATTGTACATGCCCCGCAACTGGGGAATGGTCACGTGTGACTCGTCAATGATGACCAGGAAATCGTCTTCGAAATAATCCAGCAGGGTGAAGGGGCGACTCCCCTTCTCCCGACCCGTAATATAACGTGAATAGTTTTCGATCCCACTGCAGAACCCCAGTTCACGGAGCATTTCCAGGTCGTACTCCGTGCGCATGCGAATGCGTTGCGCTTCCAGGAGCTTGTTCTCCTCCTCAAATTGGGCCACGCGCGCGTCGCATTCCTCCTGGATCGCAGGCAACACGTCCTTCACCTTCTGGTAAGGCGTAACGAAATGCCTGGCTGGGGAAATCGCGACCCGGTCCAACTCGTCGATCACGTTGCCGGTAAGTGGGTCGATACGCTGGATCGCCTCGATCTCGTCGCCGAAGAAGGTGAGGCGCACCCCCTCCTCATTGTACGAGGGAAAAATATCCACATTATCACCCCGCACCCGAAAGGTACCCGGTGCGCGCTCAATCTCATTGCGCGTATACTGGACGTCCACCAGCTTTTCCAGTATCTCGTCCCGGTCCACCGCCTCGCCGCGATAGACCTCTACCAACATGGACTTGTAGTCCGCGGGCGAACCCAGGCCGTAAATACAGGACACGGAAGCAATAATGACCACGTCCTGGCGGTTGATCAGGGCATCGGTCGCTGCAAGTCGAAGGCGTTCGATCTCCTCGTTGATCGCCGAGTCCTTTTCAATGAAGGTATCCGTTCCCGGGATGTAGGCTTCCGGCTGGTAATAATCAAAATAGCTGACGAAATAATGTACCGCGTTATTCGGGAGGAAATGTTTCAGCTCCGAGTACAATTGAGCCGCCAGGGTTTTGTTGTGCGAGACCAGCAGGGTCGGTTTCTGACAGCGCTCGATCACCTTCGCCATGGTGAAGGTCTTGCCGGAACCGGTCACCCCTTCCAGGGTCTGGAATCGCTTGCCCGCCGCCAAGCCACTGACCAGTGCCTCGATGGCCTCGGGTTGGTCTCCGGTCGGAACAAAACTCGACACGACTTCGAAGGGGATACTCATACGGTTTCACTATAGACGCGGATGCGGTAAAATCCAGA
>JAYGFS010000271.1:0-4703 GCA_046581765.1 Verrucomicrobiota bacterium | reverse complement strand
CGACGCTCTTCCGATCTGAGGGAGGCTTCACCGGCGCTCGGATTATTGCGGAGATCATCGATGACGTACTGGTACGCCCAGGCGATGGGGTGATTCGCATTGATAGCCAGGACCTGCTCGATCCTCGCCTCGGCCTGGTCGTAATGCTCGTAGTCGATATGTTGCTCGACCAGGAGGAGGAGGGCGGCGGTGTGGTTTGTGTTTATTTCAAGGACGGCTTGGATGTGCCGGGCACTTTCTCCCGGATCGCTGGGCATGAAGGCCCTCGCGAGACCAAAATGGAGATCGGATCGGCCGGGAAACTTCTTCAAGCCCTGCTGGTATTGTTTTGCTGCAAGTGCGTAATCGTGTTTTTCCAGGGCCAGGTCGCCCATTGCCGCGTAGCCCTCGGGGAGTCCTTCCTCGTGCATGCCCATGGCCCGCTTATAGATTTCGTTCATGACCTTTTTCGGTTCCTGGCCATTCAGCAGCATGATGCGACCAACGGCGACGAGGTCCCTGCTGTCGCGGACCGAGAAACCATAGGAAAATCCGGCCCGGTAGTTCATCTTCTGCACGGCCTGTGCCTTTTCCGGTGCCCCGTTCATCTCGTGCACCGACTTCGCCAGCAGGTAGAGTCGGGGATTGCCCCCGTACCAGCGTTCCGCCTTGGCCAGTTGTTCGCCGGCGGAGGCGTAGTCGCCCGTGGCGAGCAGGGATTCGATGTAGATGACGTAGAGGCCGACATCCAGCCGACCCTCCTCGATTGCCGTCGCGCTCCGCTTAATCGCCTCCGTGTAATTTCCCGCGTCGAAGGCTTCGCGGGCATGGGCGGTTTCGGTCATCTCGACCGCGGGCAGTTTAGACGGATCTCCCAGGAGGAGCAGGAGGGCCATGATTCGAACTAGCTGTTGTCCGTGCATTGCTGGTGAAAGCCTACGCTGTACGACGGTTTTTCGTCCATCGGAATTCCATGTAAAAATTCCATGTCACGCGCGGCGGGTGGCGTGCCGCTCAATCTCACTATCCACCGCGTAGCAGGGTTTCCAGGCATTCCATAGGGGCGTCCTGGAGGCGGATGGGTGGTCAAATAGGCCCTTATGACGCGCAACGGGCGTGCATTTAGTCTGGTATCGTTTCCTGCTTCGGGTACATTTTTGCGTCATGTCATACGACTTTGAAAGCACGGTGGATCGCCGGGGCACCGGGAGCCTCAAGTGGGACAAGTACAAGGATCGGGAGGTACTTCCATTCTGGGTGGCGGACATGGAATTTGTCTCGGCACCTGAGATCCGTGAGGCACTGCATAAGCGGGTTGACCATGGCATCTTTGGCTACACGATGCCGTTTGAAGAGGCGCAGGACGAAGTCATCGCCTATCTCAAGCGGGTCCACGGCTACGAAATCGAAGCTGACTGGCTGGTGTTCCTTCCGGGCCTGGTGCAGGGCCTGCACATCGCCTGCATGAGTGTTGCTGAAAACAGCTCGGTGATGACGCCCATCCCCATCTATCCGCCGTTCCGCCGGAGCATCAGCAACACGGGGCGGAAACGCATCGAGGCACCCATGCACGTGGTCGACGGTGAATGGCGACTCGACCTGGAGAAGATGGAGGAATTGGTCGAGCCCGACACGAGCATGTTCCTGTACTGCAACCCGGCGAACCCGGTCGGCCGGGTGTTCCGCGCGGACGAAATCCAGGCGGTCGTCGACTTCTGCGAGCGACACGATTTGATTCTCTGCTCGGATGAGATTCATTGCGACCTGATACTGGACGAGGTTCCGCACATCTGCACCGCTGTCCAGGCTCCCGAGGTAGCGGATCGCCTGATAACGATGATGGCCGTGAGCAAGACCTACAATGTACCCGGCCTTGCATTTTGTTATGTGGTAATTCCAGACGAGGGCCTGAGGGGAAGGTTCAAACAGGCCTTTCGCGGCCTGGTGACCGAGATGAATTGTTTTGGTTACGCGGGGACGATTGCCGCGTACCGGGACGGTGAAGCCTGGCGCCAGGCCTTGATCCCGGTACTGCGCCGCAACCGGGATATCCTTTACACGTTTATCCGTGAGCATATTCCCCAGTTCAAGATGTGGTCCAATGAAGCCACCTACCTGGCCTGGATGGATGCCCGCGAACTCCCGGTGGACGACCCGGTTGCTTTTTTCGAATCGCATGGGGTGGGCTTGTCAAACGGGCGCGATTTCGGCTCCCCAGGCTTTGTGCGCTTTAACTTCGGGTGTACCGAGGCGATGCTGCGCGAGGGCCTGGACCGGATGAAGATGGCGGTGGAGTCCCTGTAGAACTGGTGGAGATGAAGATGAAACGATGGATGTTTTGCGTGTGGGTGGCCCTGGCTTTTTCCGTGTTTGCGGATGGGCCAGCGTCGGACGAGTCGGGGGGCGACAAGAAGAAGTCCCCGGGAAAAGAGGAGAAGGTGGAGGAAGAAAAACCTTCCGTCACCCATCACAAGGTCAGCATTGGCGGCAAGGAAATAGCCTACACCGCTACCGCGGGCACCTTGCCCCTCGTGGCCGCAAACGGCAAAGATGTGCGGGCGAAGGTGTTCTATATCGCCTATACCCTCGATGGGGTTGACGAATTGTCCAGGCGCCCGGTGACCTTCAGTTTTAATGGCGGACCCGGCTCCTCGTCCGTCTGGTTGCACATGGGGCTTTTCGGTCCGCGCCGGGTTAAGCTGAACGATGACGGCTCTGCTCCCCCACCGCCGTATCAAATCGTGGACAACGAGTTCTCCATCCTCGACAAAACCGACCTGGTATTTATTGACCCGGTCAGTACCGGTTACAGCCGGGCCACCGAGGAGAAGGAGGCGAAGGCGTTCCATGGGGTACAGGAGGACATAGAGTCGGTCGGGGAATTCATTCGCTTGTACGTCACCCGGTACAACCGGTGGGGTTCGCCGAAATATGTCGCGGGGGAGAGCTACGGGACCCTGCGTGCGGCGGGCCTTTCCGGGCACCTGCAGAATCGGCACGGCATGATGCTCAATGGACTGGTGCTGGTTTCGAGTGTGCTGGAGTTCCAGACCCTTCGCTTCGGCTCGGGGAACGACTTGCCGTATGTGCTCTTCCTGCCTTCGTATACGGCTGCGGCCTGGTATCACAAGAAGCTTCCTCAGGACCTGCAGCGGAAACCCCTTGCAGAGGTGTTAAAGCTTTCCGAGCACTTCGCGCTGGAGGTGTACAGCGTTTCCCTGTTGAAAGGAGCGTCCTTGCCTGTTGCTGAATCCCGGCCGATTACAAGGGACTTGGCCCGCTTCACCGGTTTGTCTGAGGCCTACATCGCCCAGGCGAATAACAAGGTTCGTCAATCGCGCTTTTCCAAGGAGCTCCTCCGTGAGGAGCGCCGGACGGTCGGTCGCATGGACAGTCGGTTTAAAGGCATCGACAGCGATGCGGCAGGCGAGTCGATGCAATGGGATCCCAGCCTGAGCGCCTGGATGGGGCCGTTTACGGCAACGTTCAAGGCCTATGTTCGCGCGGAGCTGGGCTATGAGAAGGATATGCCCTACGAAATTATCGCACGGAAGCTTCATTGGAGCTACGATGCCTATGAGAATAAATATGTAAATGTGGCCAGTACCTTGCGCCAGGCGACGACACACAATCCGGATTTGAAGGTGTACGTGGGCAGTGGCTATGCGGATATGGCGACGCCGTATATGGCGAGCGACTATACATTCAATCGTATCGGGCTGGAGCCGCACCTGCGGGAAAATATCCATCAGTTTTACTATGCGGGGGGCCACATGATGTATGTGAATCGGCCCGACCTGGTGAAGATGAAGAAGGACCTGGACGGGTTTTACAGGTAAGGAACAGCTGTTTCGTGTCTCCCGGCGGGCAGGGCGGTGCATCCCATCCGCTTTCCCCTCGCGAACCGCATCGTGGATGCGCAAGGCGCGGCGAAGGACCCGGTTCCTACTCGTCCTGGGGGTACAGGAGTATTCGATCGTGGATCAGCATCATGATGTCGGTTCGGCCATCGCTGGTAAAATCTTCCAGGAGCATTTCACGGGGTTCGTCCCTGGTACCCTTGGTGCCGGGGCGATCCGACTCAAAGATCTTGAAATGGAGCCTGCTCTGCCAGTGTTCTTTCTGGTAGGTCAGGATCTCAAGCAGGTGGGTCTTTACGCGGTCGACGCCTACGATGTCGGGGACCCGGTCGTGGTTGAGGTCCCCGATGCCGGTTAAGCTGTACCGCATGTCGGGTAGATCGGTTTCATAACGGCTTACGCGTTGCACTTGCCATCGTGGTTGCTCCGTGGAAAGCCGCCAGAAGAGTTTCTTCCCATGCAGGATCAGCTCGGGTGCCGCATTCGGGTCCAGTTGAACGACCTCCGCCTTGACCACGGGGCTGTCCGGGAGTTTAAAGGTCTGCGGCGGCTTGTTCGGAGCGGAGGGGTGGGTTTGATGCAGTTCCAGGCGGTGCTTGTCCCTATCCACCAGGACCATGTGCCAGGCGGTTCCAATTTGGAGATGGACGGCGGAGGCGATCTTCATGTCAGAACGCGATGCGTTGACCTGGGTAACTGTTTCAAATATATTCTCCTTGCTGAGGCGAAGCGCCCGGACGAAACCCTTACGCACGATCAGCATTTCATCTTTTCCATCCCGGTCCATGTCTGCGAACCCGATGCTGCCCGGCTCCAGGCGGCTGAGCAGGCTTCGACTGGCGCCCGAATCCGTGTCGAGCTGGT
>JAYGFS010000205.1:0-12087 GCA_046581765.1 Verrucomicrobiota bacterium | reverse complement strand
GGGGAAGGATCAATTACCCGCACTTCCAGATGTCCATCACCAAGTCGTACACCGCGCTGGCCCTGGGTCGCGCGATCCAACTGGGCCACCTGGACATGGACGACCTCGACAAGCCCGTGGTGGGCTTCCTGAAAGGGCTGGATCCGGGCAGGATGGTTCCCGGTGCGACATCGATCACCCTTGCGGGGGCGATGAACATGCGCTCGGGCATACGCATCGATAAAGAGAAGGTGAAGGTATTGATGCGAAGGCCGGAGCAGCTAAAGGGCCAGGGGCAAATCCAGGCCTACCTCGAGCACAGTGCCCCGATCACCCCGGAATCCCAGGCGTTTAAATACCAGGGCTCCGATCCATCGATTACCATGCAGGTGCTCGAGGCGGTGGTCCCGGGATCGGCAAGGGCCTTTATCGAAAAAGAGGTGCTGGCGAAAATGGGCATTAACCATTTCGCCTGGCAGGATGATATCAGTGGCCTGCCCAAGTCGGCCGCCGGCAGCAGCATGCGATCCCGCGACATGCTCAAGTGGGGCATGCTGGTCATGAACAAGGGGATGTGGAATGGCCAGCAACTCATCCCGGCCGCTTTTGTCGAGCTGGCCACGGCCCGCATCCACACCAATCCGAAGGGAAGCTCGTACCGCTACTTCTGGTGGCGGCACGACATGAAGGTCGGTGAAGGCACTTATGACTGCACATCCGGCCGGGGAGCCGGGGGACAGTTTATCCTCCTTCTTCCCCAGCTGGATCTCATCGTGGTCATCACGGCACATATCAAGGGAATGGGGGCGATGCTCGCGACCGTGCCCAGGCGGATTCTTCCCGCCTTTGTTCCAGAGTAAAAATTTACGTAATTAATTAGCTTTCCCGTCCCAAATTCCACTATTGGAAACGTAACCATATACGGAAATCATGCATGTACCCAGCCCTTCTGGCGATGAGCCAGGCGAAGGCGGGGCCTCGTTTCATGGCATAAAACAGACGATGAAATATTTTACCGGCATCCTAAGCAGCTTTCCGCTGATCCTTTGCGTCAACGCGGCCCCGACGGCGAGCGAGGTCGAGTTCTTCGAGAAGAAAATTCGTCCGGTCCTCGCGGAGAGTTGCTACGAGTGTCACAACAGTGTCGATAAGGCGAAGGGCAAGCTTGCGCTTGACTGGCGGGATGCGCTGGTCAAGGGCGAGGTCGTTGTCCCCGGGTATCCGGAGAAGAGCCTGCTCATCCAGGCGATTCGGCACGCTCCGGATGTCGAAGCCATGCCCTCGAAGAAGCCGAAGATGGCAAACCTGATCATCAAGAACTTTGAGGAATGGATTCGCATGGGCGCACCGGATCCACGGGACCGGAAGCCGACCCGGGAAGAGCTTGCCCGCCAGGTCGACTGGGATGAGGTGCGCAAGCAGCGCCAGGAATGGTGGTCGTATCAGCCGATTCACGACCCCAGGCCGCCGGTGGTGAAGGATCCCAAGTGGAACCAATCGGCGATTGATCGCTTTGTCAGGGCCCGGCTGGAGGCGGAAGGTTTGCCGCCGCAGTCCATGGCCTCGCCGGATGTGCTGCTGCGCCGCCTGCACCTTATTCTCGTCGGCGTGCCGCCAAGGCCCGAAGTCGTTGCCGCCTTCACGGCAAAACCCTCGCGTGAGAGCTATGAAAGAATAGTCGATGGGCTCCTTGCCTCGCAACGCTTCGGGGAGCGCTGGGGCCGCTACTGGCTGGACTGGTTTCGCTATGCCGAGTCCCACGGTAGCGAAGGGGATCCCGACGTGCCGTATGCGACGGTGTATCGGGATTACGTGATTCGCGCGATCAATGCGGATGTGCCCTACGACCAGTTGGTCCGCGAGCACGTCGCCGGGGACCTGTTGGCCAAGCCGCGGGTTAACGCGGAGCTCGGCCTGAACGAATCCGCTGTGGGGCCTGGTCATTTCCGCATGGTACCCCACGGATTCGGTGTCACCGATGCCTATGACGAGCAAATCACCTTCACCGACAACCAGGTGGACGTCCTCAGCAAGGCCATCCTCGGCTCCACCCTTTCCTGTGCCCGTTGCCACAACCATAAGTTCGACCCCTTGAGCCAGAAGGACTTTTACAAGTTTTACGGCATCATGATCAGCAGTCGGCCGGGTGTTGTAAACGTCGACAGTCCCGCGCTGCAGGGGAAGAACCGCCCCGAGCTCCTGGCACTCAAAGGGGTGATTCGACGGGGCTTTGCCGATTACTGGGCAAGCCAGGTTGACTCGCTTGTCGAGGTCCTCGACAAGAATGGAAAAGCCATGGGTGGCTTGAGGAAGGTCGCCGGGAAGCATGAAACCCATCCGCTCCACGCCTGGTTCGCCTTGCAAGGTGTGCAGCCGGAGGCCCTGGCGCGTGAATGGTCCGCCTTGCGAACGCGACATGAAAATCGACTCAGGGATAACGCGGAGCGCATTACCCAGGCCACCTTTTATGCGGACTTGCGGGAACAGGAAACCTTTGACCGTTGGTTTAAGAACGGTACCGGGCTCGGCCGGGAGGTCAACCCAGCCGGGTCCTTCGCGCTTGCCGATGAAGGCCAAAAGGCGCTTAGCGGTATTTATCCGCGGGGGGTGTATACGCACCTGGTCACCGACAAGGACAATGCCACCCTGGGCTCCGTGTTCCATCTCGCGAAGGGTACCTACACCGGAATCCGGGCTGCGGGAAACAATGCGATGGCTCGTTTTTCCACCCGGAGTTACCCCCTGATGCACGGGGGCTTGCATCCCGCAATAGACCTGAAGCCGGGGATGAGCTGGAAGGCACTCAAGAAGTATAAGTACTGGAATAATGAAAAAATGTATTACCAGCTGAGCACCGGCCCGGATAAAACTTTTCGGCCCGGCAAGGGCCGGGGCTGGTTCGGCCTGACGGAAGTCTACGCGGGCAACCAGCCCCTCCATGAAATCGGTGCGCCGGCGCTGATGCTGCCGAATGCACCGGCCACCCTGGCCGATCGCTCCACCCTGCTGGCCTTTTATCGTGATGCGCTCCGTGCCGCCGTGAAGGGATGGAGGGCGTTCCGGATGAGCGATGCGCAGGCGGAGCTCCTCGAAGCCTTCCGGAGCCAGGCCTTGCTGAAGGATGACCTCGCGTCCCTGCCTCCACCGCTCAAGACCTCGGTCGAACAATACCGCGCGCTGGAAAAGGACATTCGCGTGCCGGTACGCGCGGCGGGCGTGGTCGAAGGCGAACCCTGGGATCAACCGCTCTTGGTCCAGGGCCTCTACAAGAAGGAATCCGATCCGGTTGAACGGGGCTTCCTGGAGGTTTTCGGGGGCCGGACCTACAGCAAGAAGAACAGTGGTCGCCTCGAGTTGGCGGAAGACCTCCTGGGCCCGGAGAATACGCTAAGCGCCCGGGTCATCGTCAACCGACTCTGGCATCATACCTTCAGCCGCGGACTCGTGCCCTCCACGGATAACTTTGGCCGGCTCGGCCAGCCCCCCAGCCATCCGAAGCTGCTCGATTACCTGGCCAGCCGCTTCCGTGACGAAGACCAGTGGTCCATGAAGCGCATGATTCGTCGCATGGTCACCAGTCGAACCTTTATGTCTGCCAGTATGGCGCCGGATGGGGCCAGCACCTCAGACCCGAGCAACGCGCTGCTCTCGTACTACAGTCCCCATCGCCTGGATGCGGAAGCCATTTTTGACACCCTCTACTTTTTTGCTGGAAACAACCAGCAACCCGCTGTCTACCGCCGGGCCAAGCGGAACCGGCTGGATCCCTTCCTGGTCGCGTTCAACTACCCGATTCCCACCACGTCGGTCGGTGTGCGTGACCTGACCAACGTCCCGGCGCAGTCCCTGATCATGATGAACGGCCAGGAAACCCGCTACGTTGCGGAGCAATGGGCGCGCCGGATTGAAGCCGACCGCTCGCTGGTTTCGCACGAACAGCGCATTACCGCGCTTTTCCTGCAGGCCTATTCACGCAAGCCGACGTCCGGGGAAATGACGGCGTGTATCAGCTATCTCTCCGGCAAGGAGGATGATGGGTCCTTGCAGGAGCTCGTGGCTGAATATGCCCGGGCCGTGGCGAAAGTAGACAAAATGAAAGCCGCGCGAGAAAGCCTGCTCGCCCCGGTAAAGGCCCGGTTGCAGGTTGCGGTGGATGCGCGTAATGAAGCCGCCCGGAAAGCAGGTGCGGAAAAGCCGGTGGACCTTAAGCCGATCGCCCGCTGGGATTTCGAGGGCGACAGCAGGGATTCCGTTGGCACGATGCATGGTTCAATCGAGGGTGCGGCCGAGATCAAGGATGGTGCCCTCGTGCTCAAGGGTGGTGCGTGTTTTACCAAGCCGATCACCAAGTCGCTCTCGGAGAAAACGCTTGAAGTGTTGGTTCAACTCGACCGGGCGGATCAGCGCGGGGGCGGGGCGATGACCCTGCAGCATCTCCGCGGCGACGTGTTTGACGGTATCGTTTACGCGGAAATATCCGGTAGCGAATGGCTTGCAGGCAGTGATAATCACCGGAGAACCTTGCCGTTCAAGGGGCCCCCAGACCGTGACTGCGTGGACCAGCCGGTACGCATGGTCATCGTTTTTCATGCCGATGGCAGTTCACAGGCCTATCGCAACGGAATGCCGTACGGGAAGAAGATCCGCAAGGCCGGTGCGGTCGCCTTCAGCGCGGGACAGGCACAGGTCGTATTTGGCCTGCGGCACGGTATCCGGCCCGGAAGGGGACGGGATCTCACCGGCAAGATTTACGAGGCGCGCCTCTATGACCGGGTGCTTGGGCCGGATGAAATCGCCGCGGCCGCATCGGGTTTGCAACTCGAGACGGTAGCCTCCCAGGATGTGGTCGATGCCCTGTCTCCGACGGATCGCGCAACGCTCAAGCGCCTGGAAGTGCACCTGACCGAATCAGAAACCGAAAGGGGCAAGCTTGCCCACCAACTCGCTGACCAGCGCGCCGCACAGGGCGCGATACCCGGTGGCCTGGCCCGCCTGACCCATGCACTGCTCAACTCGAAGGAGCTCATCTATGTCTATTGATCTTCAATCCCGTCGCGATTTTGTAAAGTTGTCCTCTTCGGGGATCGGTGCCCTGAGCTTGTCCAGCCTGATCAACGTGAATACCCAGGCGGCCTCCGGGCCGGCGATCAGTAAACTGCATCACGGCGCCAAGGCCACGTCCGTCATTTTCCTCTACATGTCCGGAGGGGTTTCCCACGTGGATTCCTTTGACCCCAAGCCCAGGCTGAAAGAGCTGCATGGCAAGCCGATGCCCATGCCGCTCGAGCGGACACAATTCGATGCCAACGGCAATATCCAGGCCTCCTACTGGGAATCGAAACGCTGGGGGAAATCCGGCCTCGAGATGACCGACATGTTTCCGCGCATCGCTGAGCGCGCGGATGACCTGGCCATCGTGCGCTCGATGACCGCCAAGTTCAGCGAGCATGCCCAGGGTAATTTTTTCATGCACAGCGGCTTCCCTTTCCTGGGTTACCCGAGTGCGGGTGCCTGGGTGAACTATGGCCTGGGCTCGAGTAACCCGAACCTGCCCGGCTTTGTTGTCCTGCGCTCCGATAAAGCAGCGATCCCGCACGGCGGGGTCAGCATTTTTGGCAACGCCTTTCTCCCGGCGACCAGCCAGGGATCGGTGTTTAATATTTCCGGCAACCAGGCCGTCCCCCATATCAAGCCCTCGATGCTCAAGGCCGAGCAGAAACGTTCGCTCGACCTGATTGCCAAGCTCGACCTGGGCTTTGCTCAGCGGACGGCGGCCAAGGACGCGGTCGTCTCGTCGATCAAGAATGCGCAAACGGCCTTCAACATGCAGGAGGCCGTGCCGGAGTTGACGGATATTTCCGGTGAAAGCCAGCAGACCCGCGACCTCTACGGGATCGATGATCCGGACCAGCAGAAGTCGGAATACGCAAAGCAATGCCTGATCGCCCGGCGACTGGTCGAACGCGGTGTACGCTTCGTCGAGCTCTCCTGCTGCAGTTACGGGATCGGTGGCGGGGGGGGTGGAAATCCCTGGGACCAACACAGTTCCCTGCACAAGGGCCACGGTAAAATGGCCGAGCAGGTCGATGCGCCGATTGCCGCCCTGATCCAGGACCTCAAGCAGCGCGGCCTGCTCGAGCATACCCTGCTGGTGTTTACGGGTGAATTCGGCCGCACCCCGTTTGCCCAGGGCTCCAATGGACGGGACCACAATCCTTTCGGGTTCAGTGTCTGGCTGGCCGGCGGGGGCATCAAGGGAGGGGTCAGCCATGGCAGCACGGATGAATTCGGCTACCGGGCGGAAGGAGAGGTCTCCACCGTGTATGACCTGTGGGCAACGGTCCTCTACCAACTCGGGGTTGATCACGAGAAACTGACCTACCGTTGGGGTGGGCGGGATTTGCGCCTGACCGATGTGCACGGGCATGTCTGGAACAATATTATTGCCTGAACCCGCCGGGTATCATCCGGTTTAATCGACCCTGTTGTGCGGACAAGACACCCCTGAAGGAGGGAAGGAATGAAAAAGTCAGCCACGTTGCTTGTTGCCTTCTGTGCTGCGTGGGGCATGTGTTGTGCATTTGCCCTGCAGCCCAACTTCGTGATCATCTTCATCGACGACATGGGCTACGGTGACATCGAGCCCTTTGGGTCGAAGATCAACAAGACGCCCAACCTGAACCGGATGGCGAAGGAGGGCCGGACCCTCAGCTCCTTTTATGTCGCCTCACCCGTGTGCACCCCCTCGCGTGCCGCGTTGATGACCGGCAGTTACCCCCAGCGGGTCGGGCTGCAAAGGGGATCGGGACACATCGTGCTTTTCCCCGGGGACCACCACGGGTTGAACCCCGATGAAATCACGATTGCGGAAACCTTGAAGGCCGCGGGATACGCCACGGGGTGTTTCGGCAAATGGCACCTGGGCGACCAGCCGCAGTTCCTGCCCACCGCGCAGGGCTTCGACACCTATTACGGCATTCCTTATTCCAACGACATGTGGCCGCCCTTGAAGCGATTCAAGTGCCCGGACCTGCCGGTCGTGCGCGACACGAAAGTCGAGGAACTGGTCAAGGACATGGACGACCAGGCGATGCTGTGCAAAAAATTCACGGATGAGGCCACGCGGTTTATTCGTGCGCACAAGGATGAACCTTTCTTCGTCTACTTGCCACACGCCTTTGTGCACGGGCCGCGCAAGGCCTCCCCGGCCTTCATGGCCGAGGGTAAAAAGGTGGAACAGTCGCAGGTGGAGGAGGTCGACTGGAGCGTGGGCGAAGTTTTGCAGACGATTCGCGATGCCGGTATTGCTGAAAAAACCCTCGTGCTCTTCACCTCGGACAACGGCCCGGCGGGGGGCTTGTCAGCCGGCCCCCTGCGCGGGCGCAAGGGTTCCGCGTACGAGGGCGGCCACCGCGAACCAACGATTGTCTGGTGGCCGGGGACGATTCCCGCGGGGTCGACCAGCGACGAGTTGACCACGTCGATGGACCTGCATCCAACCTTTGCCGGGATGGCGGGCCAGGCGATGCCCGCGGACCGGGTGATCGATGGAAAAGACATTCGCCCGATTATTCTCGGGGTCGCGGGTGCAAAAACACCGCACGACCGCTTTTTCTACCAGCAGGGCGGTCAGCTCGCGGCGGTGCGTGCCGGGGATTGGAAACTTTTCGTCAAGGGCGAGCTGTACAATCTCCGCTCGGACCTGGGGGAGAAAAACAACGTGGCGAAAAGCCACCCGGAAGTGGTGCTCAAGCTGCAGGGTATGCTGGAGGACTTCCGCGCGGATATCGCAAAGAATTCCCGGCCGGTTGGTTTGGCAGAAAATGCCCGTACCCTCGTGCCCCGTCCCGGGGTCCCGGGCGAAGCCGGGTATATTCCAACCCTCAAGATACCCAGGTGATATGAATACGTTGTGCAAAGGAAGTATCGTGGCAAGCCTGGCCCTCGGGTGGATGATACTGCCGAGTGCCCACGCGGCATCGAAACCCAACGTCATCCTCATCGTGACGGACGACCAGGGCTACGGCGACCTGTCCTGCCACGGCAACCCGGTGCTCAAGACGCCCCACCTGGATCGCTTGCACCGGGAGTCGGTGCGGTTCACCGACTTCCACGTCGCGCCGATGTGCTCGCCCACCCGGGGACAGCTCATGACCGGTATCGATGCGATGCGAAACGGGTGCACCGCGGTATGCCAGGGTCGCTCCATGATGCGGAGCGACCTGCCTACCATGGCAAATTTCTTCGAGGATTCGGGCTATAACACGGGCCATTTCGGCAAGTGGCACCTGGGGGCCAGTTATCCGCATCGACCGCAGGACCGCGGCTTCCAGGAAACGATTCATCACCGTGCATGGGGGATCACCTCGCTCGCCGACTACTGGATGAATACCTATTTTGACCCGGTGCTCGAGCACAACGGGGTCGACAAGAAATTCGAGGGCTACTGCACCGATATCTTTTTTAACGAGTCGATGAAGTGGGTGGAGAAATGCCAGGCGGAAAAGAAACCGTTCTTCCTCTATTTGCCGACCAACACCCCACACGTACCCAACGTGTGCGAGGAGAAGTATTCCAAGCCGTACCGGGGCAGGTATGAGGGCAAGCCCTTGCCGGACACTTTTTACGGCATGATCGCCAACCTCGATGAAAACGTCGGCAGGCTCGAGGCTTTTCTCAAGGCCCGGGGCCTGCGCGAAAATACCCTGCTGATCTTCATGTCGGACAACGGCACCCAGAGTAGCGGAGCCAAGGCGATCTACAACGCGGGTATGCGGGACAAGAAAACCAGCGTATTCGAGGGCGGGCACCGGGTGTCCTGCTTTGTCCGTTGGCCTCAAGGAAAGCTGCAACACGGCAGGGACATCGATACCTTGACCGAGGTACAGGACCTGTTGCCGACCTTGATCGAGCTCTGCGGTTTAGCGCGGAAGGGCAGCACCTTCGATGGCATGAGCCTGGCGGGCCTGCTGAAGGGGAGCGTTTCCGAGTTGCCCGACCGCAAGCTTGTCGTCCAGTACCGGGTATCGGGTGAAGCCTGGAACCCCGCGGTCGTACTGTGGAATAAATGGCGGCTGGTCGGCCCGGGTAAACTGTATCACGTCGGTCGTGACCCGGGACAGGCACGCAATGTCGCGGACCAGCACCCGGAAGTCGCCCAGGCGATGGCCGCGCATTACGATGCCTGGCATGGGGAGGCCAAGCCCTTGTTCGACAGGCCCCGCTGGATCACCCTCGGGTCGGCCGCTGCGAATCCCATGATCCTCTACGCACAGGACTGGACCGGCGGCTACTGTGACAACCGGGGCGGACTCACCCGGGCTACCGCCCAGGGCTACTGGAACGTGATCGTGGAGCGCGCGGGCACCTACGAGCTGGAGCTTCGTCGCTGGCCGAAGGAATCCGACAAGACCCTGGCCGAGGGACTCAAGGGGCAGCAGGACACGGGTTCCAGCGCCCGCCCGGTCGCCGCGGCAAACGTGCAGATAGCCGGTGCGAACCACACCCTGGATACCGGGGCACAGGACACCCATGCGACCTTTTATATTAAGCTTCCCGCGGGCAAAACCCAGTTCGCCACGACCTTGCTGGACGGGGAGGACCGGGCCTTGTGCAGTGCGATCTATGTGTACCTCAAGCACCTGCCCGCTTCCGATCATCCCCTGACGCCGTCCTCGACGCGCAAAGCGAAGGGTGCGGCCC
Source organism: Verrucomicrobiota bacterium (assembly GCA_046581765.1). Lineage (GTDB taxonomy): Bacteria > Verrucomicrobiota > Kiritimatiellia > SS1-B-03-39 > UBA6053 > JAPYUI01. The sequence continues at coordinate 2,406 of JAYGFS010000205.1, read as the reverse complement.
CGAGCAAGCCGGCGCGGAAGAAGCGGGGAAAACCGGGACCGCCTGCCAAGGCGCTCACCCTGGCCCTGTTGCCGGGGGACATCCTGCTCGCGGACTTTGAGGGAACCGATTACGGTGGCTGGAAAAGCACGGGAAGCGCTTTCGGTGTGGGCCCTTCCGGGCCCGGGAACCGGGTTGCCAACCTCCAGGGAAAGCGCCTGGTCGACACCTTCCTGCTGCACGAAAGTGACCAACCCACCGGCACCCTGACTTCACCGCCGTTCACGCTTGAGCGGAAATACCTCAACCTGCTCATCGGCGGCGGAAATACACCGGGCCTAACCTGCGTTAACCTGGTCGTTGATGGTAAGCCCGTTCGCACGGCGACGGGTTCGGCGACCAAGAATGCACAAAACCGGAAGGTCATGCATTGGGTTTCCTGGGACCTCTCGGATTTACGGGGGCGCAAAGCCCGCCTTGAGATCGTGGACCGGGCCTCCGGTGGCTGGGGCCATATCATGGCTGACCAGTTCTTTATGGCCGACCGGTCGGTGCGTTGAGGCGTCCTGTCCGGCGCCCTCAAGGGTGTATCGACTGGCGAAAATGTCCCGACCGGAAATCGTTTGTGCGGTGGGATTCGTTTGCGCCCCGGCCTTAGGGTTAAAAACAGTGACCAAGTCCGCCATTTGAAGTCGCCTGGCAGGTGAAAAGACCGTATCAGTCCATGCCATGATGGCTTTTCAGTCTGCCGGAGGAAGCCGGTTTCGCCCGAGACAAACATGGCTGCCTGTCGTGGTGGGTGTGGCGTGTACGATGGTCTCGGCGATCGCTGGCCCGAACGTGATCCTGTGCATGAGCGATGACCAGGGCTGGGGCGACACCGGCTACAATGGTCATCCTCATCTCAAGACCCCGCACCTCGATCAAATGAGCCGGGAGGGCGTGACCTTCTCGCGCTTTTATTCCGCCGCCGCGATGTGTTCGCCAACCCGGGCCAGTTGCTACACCGGGCGCAACCCGTACCGCTTCGGTGTCACCTTCGCCATGAAGGGCATGCTGGAGCCGGGGGAAATCCCGCTGAGCACGGTCCTGAAACAGCAGGGCTATACCACGGGGCATTTCGGCAAATGGCATCTCGGGACCCTGTCGAGGAAGAAAGGGGACCAGAAGCGCTGGGGTGCCTTCGCCGGCAACCCGGAGCGCTATTACTGCCCGCCCTGGGAGCGCGACGTCGATGTTTGCTTCGTGACCGAGTCCAAGGTGCCCACCTGGGATCCCCTGATCGACCCGGGCCCGGTCAAGGGGAAGCCTTCTCCCGCCGAGGCGGCCCCGAAACCCTACGGGAACGCGTATTTTACCGGCCCGGGGCAGACGGTTACCGAGAACACCCGGGGGGATGATTCACGGGTTCTGATGGATCGGGCCCTGCCATTTATTCAAGGCGCGGTCAAAAACAAGCAGCCTTTCCTGGCCGTGATCTGGTTTCACACCCCGCACTCCCCCGTGGTTGGAGGCCCGGAGTACCGTGAGATGTACGCAGGCCAGGCGGAGCCCGCGCAGCACTACTACGCCTGCATCACGGCAATGGACGCACAACTTGGCCGCCTGCGCGCCGAGTTGGAACGGCTGGGGGTGGATGGAAATACCATGTTGTGGTTCTGTTCCGACAATGGACCGGCCCGCCAGGGTTCCCCGCGGCACGTCGGTTCACCCGGGGGACTGTCAGGGTACAAGCTCGCCATTCGCGAGGGCGGCATCCGCGTGCCCGGCTTGATGGTCTGGCCGGCACTGGTCAAGGAACCCCGGACGATCACGGCCCCTTGCGTGACCTCCGATTACTTCCCGACGATCCTGGATGCCCTGGGGCTTCCGTTGCCGCCGGACCGCGTCTATGACGGGATCAGCCTGCTGCCACTGATTCGGGGCGAGCGCGATACCCGGGGGAAGCCGATCGGCTTCCTCAACAAGGGCGGGAATGAAGCTGTCTGGATGGAGGATCGCTACAAGCTGGTCGTGACCAGGAAGAAAACATCCTTGTACGATATCCCGGCCGATGCGGCTGAAAAACAGGACCTTTCCGACACCCTGCCCGAGGTCAAGGCGCGGATGCAGGCCGGGCTCGAGAGCTGGAAGTCCGGCGTGATGGAGGCGTTGAAACATGTTCCCAGGTAAAGGGGCTACCGGGCGTGTCGTGAATTGCGTTTCGGCCTGCGTGCAGGGTCTCCTGGATCGGGTCCACGGCCTGAAGCATGGAGCCTGTTTCCTGCTGGGTTTCATCGTTTTCTCGGGCCTGGCGCGGGCGGAAGAACAGGCGCTTGATGCCTACGGCGGTTGCCGGGAAATCAAGGGCCGGAGCACGGGTTTTTTCCACCTGGAAAAGAATGACAAGCGCTGGATGTTTTACACGCCCGAGGGGCATGGTTTTGT